>NZ_JADIJM010000010.1:0-218129 GCF_017355315.1 Achromobacter sp. SD115
TATACGCCGGCATAGGTGCCGTTCATGAAGAACGACATGAGCACGCCAGCCAGCATGATCTGCCCGTCGCTATGCGACAAGGCCAGTCCCAACGCGCTGGCCCCGCCCAGCAGCATGTAGCTGGCGATGGTCGCCTGCCGGCCGATTTTCTCGTTGAGCCAGGCCGCACTGAAGTAGCCCGGCACCTGCGCGCAATACATCGCCAACGAATACGAAAAGCTCTTGGTGATGCTCATCCCGCTCTCGACCAGCAGGCCCGGGATCCAGACAAAGAACGAGTAGTAGCTGAAGGTGATGGACAGCCACATGATCCAGGTCATGTAGGTAATGCGGGCCTGGCGGCCGCTGACCAGCAACGCGAAGTTGCCTCGCAGACTGCCACCGCCGCGCGCAGGCTCGGCCGGCTCGGGCCGTGGCTCCGCCAACACATGGCCCCGCCGCGCGAAGTCCGACTCGATCCGATCCAGGATGGCCGACGCCTCCTGCTCCCGGCCCCGGCTTTCGAGCCAGCGCGGCGACTCCGGCAGCGCCCGCCGCCACCACAGCAGCATCACGACCGGCAGCGCCGTGATGACCAGCACGATGCGCCAGCCGCTGGGGTACGCCGGTACGATGAAATAGCCCAGCAAGGCGGCCGCGACGAAGCCGAATGAGAAGAATCCGGCCAGCGCGCCGGTGAAACTGCCGCGGAAACGCCGCGCCACGAACTCCGCCAGGTAGGGCGCGATGATCGCGCTCTCGGCGCCCGTACCCATGCCGGCGACCACCCGCGCCGCGAAGAACGGCGGCCAGCTGTCCACCCAGGCGCTGACCAGCGACGCCACGCAATACAACGCCAGAGCCCACATCATCACCGCGCGCCGGCCGATCAGGTCGCCAAGCGTGCCCGCCAGCAGCGCTCCGAAGAAAAAGCCGATGAAAGTGCTGCTGCCCAGCAAGCCGATCTGCACGCTGCTCAAGCCCCACTCCGTGCGCAGCACCGGCAAGATGAACGCCAGCACCGCGGCGTCCATGGCGTCGAACATGTAGCCCAGGCCGCCCATCAGCAGCAGGTGCTTGTGAAAACGCGCAAAAGGCAGGCGCTCGATCCGCGCCGAGATCATGGACATGCGGTTCCCCTATGGTCGACGGCTGAGGCCGTACTTGATGAGAAAGCGCATGATAGGCACGCGGGATTTCATGAATCCAATTTATAGTTATGATGCCCTCTATCACTAGCGTGAATACTCTTCCATGACCTTCCGCACCCTGGACCTGAACCTGCTCAAGGTCTTCGAAGCCTTGATGACCGAAGGCAGCGTGACGCGCGCGGCCAACGCGCTGTTCATGACCCAGCCCGCCGTCAGCAACGCGCTGGCGCGTCTGCGCGAAAGCCTGGGAGACCCGCTGTTCGTGCGCGCCGGCAACGGCGTCATGCCGACCCAGCGCGCCGCCGTCCTCTGGAACGAACTGGCCGAGGCCCTGGACCGCATGCGTGGCGCACTGGATCCCGACGCCTTCGACCCGGCGCGCGCCAAGGTCGAGTACAGCCTGTCGATGTCCGATTACACGGCAGGGATCGTCATGCCTCCCTTATGCGGGCTGTTGGCCCGGGCCGCCCCGCAGGCGCGCGTGCGCACCCTGCCCAACAATGTGGTGGACATTCCCGACCAGCTCGAAGACAACCGCGCCGACTGCGTACTCAGCGCCTACATCAACGAAGCCCAGTACCCGGGCCACATCCGGTCGCGTTCGCTATGGCTGGTCGAGTACGCCTGCTTCATGCGCCGCGGGCATCCATTGGCTGCCATGAAGCGCCTCAGCACGCGGGCCTTTCTCTCAGCCCGCCATGTCGACGTCAGCCTCGGCGGGCAGACGCCGCCTTCGTATGACGTGTACCTGTCGGCCCGCGGCCTGTCGCGCGATGTGGCGGCCCTGGTGAACCACTACAACGTCGCCTACGAAATGCTGCGCCACACCGACATGATCGCCGTGTTGCCTCGCCACCTGGGCGCGCTGTCGCCGCATGCACCCTATCTGCACGCCATGCCGTTGCCCATGCTGGCGCCCCCGCGCACCATCACGCTCTTCTGGCACCAGCGCAATGACACCGTGCCGGCGCAGCGTTGGTTGCGCCGCACGCTGGTGGAGCTGTTCGCCAGCGGCGAGAACACGGTGACACCAGCAGCCTGAGCGCACGGCAGCCGCCGTCCGACGGTTCAGCGCGCGGCCGCCACCGCATCCAACACGATATCCGCCACCAGCTTGCCGGCTTCCCATTGCGGCATGTGGCCGGCGTCCGGCAGCAAATGCAGCGCGGTCCTTGGCGGCGCGTTCAGGGCGTGACGCCACGGAATGACGGCATCGCACCGGCCGTGGATCAGCGTGCAGCGGCAGGCAAGATTAGCCAGGTCCGCGACGATGCTCAGTTGCTGCACGCCATTCCAGCCGACTTCCCTGCACAGCTCGATCAGCGGCTCGCGGCGCGCCTGGGTGCTTTGCCGCAAGGCGTCGATGAAGTTGCCCGAGGGCGTCATGCCGGAAACGGTGAGCTTCTGCAGTTCGCGCTGCGCGGCCTCGTTGGTGCCGGCGTGCGTCATGCCAGTGAGAAAGCTCTGATCGATCTCCGTGCCTAGTCCGACCGGCGCGATCAGGATCAGGCCGTCCACGGCCATGCCGGGCCGGGACGCGGCCCGGGCTGCCACGGCGGCGCCGAAGGAATGGCCGATCAGCGTCACGGGACCCTTGCATTGGGCCGTGACGGTATCGGCCACCGCATCCACGACCTGCTCGAAGCGCGTGGCCTGCGAGCGCGTGGCGCCGTGGCAAGGCAGATCCATTACCAGCACGCGCAATCCGGCGCGGCTGAGCGCGTGCGCCAGGCTGGCCCAGGCGTCGCGGTCGCCGAACATGCCGTGGACGAGCACCGCGGTCTGGCTGCCCGCACGGCTTCCTTCCCACAAGGTCACGCGGACATCGCCGTGGCGTGTGGAAGCCCAGGCCTCACGTTTTTCTCCCGGCGCACCCCGGGCCTGCATGCGGTCTTGTCCGTCAATACCTGTCTGTTCGACGTCCGCCACGGTCACACGGCCGTTCGGGCCCGACCCTTGCACCCCGTCCAGCGCGATGCCTCGCTCGGCCGCAACGCGGCGGGCGGCGGGAGTGGCAAATTTGCGCGCACCCGGCGGCAAGACCTCCGCCGGCTGCAGTGCTGGTTTCGACGCCGGCGGTGCCTGCATGGCAGCGGGCGCATCCACCTGCGCAGCGCCTGCGGGCATGGCGGAAGCAGACTGCGCCGCCACGGCAGCGCGCGGAGCCGGCACTGGCTCCCCCTCGCCTTCCATCTGGATTCTTGCGATCACCGTGTCCGCATTCACAATGCCGTCCACGGCGACGAGATGTTCCACCATGATCCCGTCATCGTGCGCGGGCACCTCGATGATGGACTTGTCCGTTTCGATCTCGACCAGCACGTCACCGGCCTTGAAGGCCTGGCCCGGCGTCACGATCCAGGCGACCAGGCGGGCTGCGTCCAGGGCCTCGCCCGTCGGCGGAACGACCATATCCAGCGTTCTCGTCATGCTTGTTCCTTCGAAGATCGATGCGCGCCCCGGCCTGCGGAGCGCATTGCGCCAGCGCGGCGTCAGGCCGCCGGATTCATGAACTGGATGAACTCCGTGATGGCGCCTTCGGGCTCCATCAGATAGAACACCTTGGTACGCCCTTGCCGCATGACGCGCGGCGAGGACACGCTTTCGTAGCCGGCCTGCGTCGCCTGCTCATACACCGCATCCACATCCGCCACCTCGAAAGCCATGTGGCTGTAGCCGAAATCGCATTGGCGGCGCGGCTGCTTGTCGCCGTCGGGCGTGTAGTACTTGAACAGCTCGACCCGGTACCCGCCGTGGCGCAGCATGGCCCAGCGTATGGTCGCGCCCGGCAGGCCGACCACCTCGCCCAACGCGGGCTCGCAGCGGTGGTCCATTTCCCCCTCCAGCTCGAAGCCGAGGAAGCCGGTGTAGAAATTCCGCGCGCGCTCGAAATCATTGACGCAGACAGCCGTATGGTGCGTGGCAAGCAATTTGTCTTTGAGCATTTGTCTCTCCCAGGCGCAAACGCCTGCTTCAGCGTGAGCCGCCGCGGCGGCTATCCAGGGACCGCAGCGCCGTCTCCACGGCCTGCGCATCCGCCAGCGCCGCGCGCTCCAGCACCTTGGAAACCACGGGCGAGGAATTGGCGCCCGTGACGTGCACGATCTCGTGGTCCAACCAGTCGAACAGCCGGGACTGCGCCTCGCTCGCCACCCGCGAGCCGATCGAAGTGCCGCGCGTGGTCTGCTCCACGATCATCAGCGCCTGGGTGCGCTTGACGCCCGCCGCGATGGTTTCCCAATCGATGCCTAGCGGATCCAGCGTGCGCAGGTCTATCACCTGGGCATCGATGCCGGTCCGCTCCGCGGCCTGGCAGCAGATATCGACCATGACGCCGTAAGTCAGGATGGTGCAACGCGCGCCGTCGCGCGCGACGCGGGCCCGCCCGATGGGCACGATGTAGTCCCAATCTGCTGCCGGCACCTTGTCCACCTGCTTGAACAGGTCGTTGTATTCCACCATCAGGACCGGATCGTCGCAGCGCAGCGCGGCGTTGAGCAGCCCGATGTAGTCGTAAGGCCGCGACGGCGCCAGGATGCGCCATCCCGGGTATTGCGCGAACAGGCCGCTGGCGTCCATGGAATGCTGCGAGCCGTAACCGGTGCCGGCCGTGACCCGGCTGCGCACCAGCACGGGCACCGCGAACTTGCCGCCGAACATGTGGCGCACCTTGGCGATCTGGTTGAACAGCTGATCCGCCGCTACCAGCGCGAAGTCGGGATACATGATCTCCACCACCGGGCGCATGCCATTCAAGGCCGCGCCCAGCGCCAGGCCGGTGAAGCCGTTCTCGCAGATCGGCGTGCCGATAAGGCGGTCCGGAAAATGGTCGCCGATATCCTTGGTGGCGCCGGCCGTGCCCCCTTTCAGGCGATGCACATCCTCGCCCAGGATGAAGATGCCGTCATCGCGCTGCATGTTCAGCAGCATGGCGCGCGAGATCACATCCTGGAACTTGGCGTCCGCCAGATCGGCCGGCGCCTGCTCCTCCAGCTCGACGGCACGCAGGCCCTTGAGCTCGCCCAGGTCACCGCGGATGCCGCTGTCCACGCTGGCCGGGTCCGGCCACAGCTCGGGGCGGATACGCTGCGCGGCCTCGTCGCCGTAGTTCTCCAGCAACCGGTCCAGCGCGCCGTCTATCAACTCGTCGGCGCGGCGCTCCAGGCGGGTCATGCCGGTATCGTCGATCAGGCCGAGCGACTTCAGCTGCGCCGGGAAGGTCGAAATGGGATCACGCGCGCCCCAGGCCTCTTCCTCGTCCTTGTCGCGGTAGCGGAAAGCGCTGCCCTTCAGGGCGCCGGATTGGTGCAGGTAGCGGTAGGTCTGCGCTTCCAGCAACACCGGCCCGCGGTCGCGGCGGATGATGGCGCGGGCCTCCTGCATGGCCAGGCGCGCCGCGACGACATCCATGCCGTCGAACTCGATGGCCGGCACGCCCAGGGACAGGCCGCGCGCCGACAGGCGGGTTTCGCGGGTCTGCTCCGACACGTGCGTGGACACCGCGTACAGATTGTTTTCCACGAAGAATATCGTCGGCGTGTTGTACAGCGCCGCCAGGTTCATGGCCTCGTAGGCCGCTCCGCTCTGCATGGCGCCGTCGCCGAAGAAGGCCACGGACACGTGATCGCGCCCGCGCAGCTTGTCGGCGAAGGCGTAGCCCACCGCGTGCGAAGGGTTGCCGCCCACGATGGCATTGGAGCCATAGATGCCCGCCTCGGGATAGCGCAGGTGCATGGAGCCGCCGCGCCCGCCGCAATAGCCTGGCGTCAGGCCCAGGATCTCGGCATAGGTCCGATAGATCACGTCGCGGTGCGCGTCCAGCGCATCCGAGGCCAGCGGCGAATAATCCGCCGGCGTGGCGTGGTTCAGCGCCTTGGCCAGGAACTGGTGGTGCATGCGATGGGTGCCGTTGATCTTGTCCGCCGACTCCAGCATCGACATGACGCCCACGGCCGCCCCATCCTGGCCGATGCTGGAATGCGCCGGACCATGCAGGATGCCGGCCACGCTCAGCTTCAAGAGCTTTTCCTCGAAGCGCCTGATCAGTATCAGCTGCTCCAGCATGCGGACCATTTCGCGCGGCTCGATGGCCTGCGCGTCCGCGGCGGTGGCGCTGAGCCGCCACCAGGGCGTCTCGGTATGCAGGGCGGCAAGCCGCGAGGTCTTCGCGGCGGGCGCCGCGCCTTCATTGATATGCTTCATCGATGCTTCCCTTCAGTGGGCCGCGGCCAGGGCGGCGTCCAGCGGTTCGGTCTCCTGCGCGCGCAGCAGCTTCCAGATGTGCGTGCGCAAATGCACGAACGCCTCCATGTCCATCACGTCCTCGATGCGCTCCATGCTGTCCCAGGCCTCGCGCTTGCGCACGTCGGCCACGTTGATGATTTCCTTGATCTGCCCGGGGCGGCCCGTCAGCACCACCACGCGGTCGGACAGGTACACCGCTTCTTCCACGCTGTGGGTGATGAACAGCACGGTGCGCGGATTGAGCCGCGACAGCTTGACCAGTTCTTCCTGCATGACCACGCGGGTCTGGGCGTCCAGCGCGCCGAAGGGCTCGTCCATCAGCAGCACGTCGGGGTCCAGCGCGTAGCTGCGGGCGATGGCCACGCGCTGCTGCATGCCGCCGGACAGCTGGTGCGGATAGGCCTGCTCGTAACCCGACAGGCCCATCAGTTCTATGTAGCGCGCCACCGTCTTGGCCCGCGCCTCGCGCGTGGCGCCCTTGCACTTCAGGCCAAAGCCGATGTTCTCGGTCACGGTCTTCCAGGGAAACAACGCGAACTGCTGGAACACGACGGCGCGGTCCGGGCCTGGTTCCTCCACTTCCTTGCCGCCCACACGCACGCTACCGGCCGAGGGAAACTCCAGGCCGGCAGCCATGCGCATCAGCGTGGTCTTGCCGCAGCCGGACGGCCCGACGATGGAAACGAACTCCCGCTCGCCCACCTCGAAACTCACGTCATCCAGCGCCAGGAAGCTTTCCCCGCCCCGGCTGAACGTGCGCTGCACCCGTTCGAAAGTAATCTGACTCATGCTTGCGTTCCTTTATAGAGAGCCGCGGCCGCAGGCCTACTTCGCGACATCGGCGACGAAGGCCCTGAGCTTGGGATCGTCCTGGATCATCTGCAGATACTTGCCCGTCACCATGGTCTTGGGATCGGGGATCTTCTTGACCACGCCCGCGGACACCATGAATTCCCCCACGCTGTTCCACCAGCCAACCATCTCCGAGGTACCGCCCGGGCCGGGCGCGAACAGCTTGGTCTGCTCCGCCAGGTCGAAGGCGGGCCGGTCGCGCAATTCCTGCTCCAGGTACTTGTCCGGGAACTTCACGCCCACGCTGCCGAAGAAGGCTTTCAGGTAGGCCCTCGCCTCTTCAGGATGCGCTCGCTGCCAGGCCACCGCGCGCAAGTAGACCGCCAGGAAGCGGGCGACCTTGTCCGGATGCTGCTTGGCGAATGCCGGCGTCGTGAACAGGTAGCTGTGGATCGGCATCTTCAGTTCGGCGCCGGTGCAGATCACTCTTGCGCCTATGGCCTCTTGCAGGATGTAGGTGTTGGGCGCCCATACCGAAGAAATGTCGTACTTGCCGCTCATTACCGCCGCGTTGATGTCGGGCGGAGACAGATTGACGAAGCGATAGTCCTCGGGCTTGAGCCCGAACTTCCTGGACAGGCATTCCGCCGCGCCCCACTGGCCGGTGGAGTTGCTGGTGACGGGAATGGTCTTGCCCTTGAGCAGCGCCGGATTCTTCAGGTATTCGTCGGCCCGGTCCTTGGTGGCCATCAGCGTGATGATGGCGGCCTCGCCGTCGGCGATGCCTATGGTCTGCAAGCCGTACTTCGACGCCCCCAGCAGCGACGGAATATTGCCCGCCCCGCCCACGTCCCATGATCCGGACGCGCCCGCCGCGATTTCCAACGCGCCGGAGGCGAAGGTCGAGATCTCCGGCTTCAGACCCACCTCTTGCCACCAGCCTTTCTCGCTGGCGATGTACCACTCCAGCGCCCACCGCTGCGGCTGCTGGCCGATGCGGATGGTGAACAACTCTGCGCCCGCGGGCGCGGCCTGGGCCGCCGCCTGTCCGGGTCCCCCCAGCCAGCACCCGATCACGAGCGCTGCCAAGGCCTTGAGGCCTTTGTAGTGTTTCATCTGTCTCTCTCCAGTATGGAATGCCGCTACCTGCACTGCCTGCCTGTACTCCCTCCTTTTTTCTGGATCAACGCGACCAATTACGCTGCACCCGGCGCTGCAAGGCGCGCATGCCGTAGTCGATGCCCGCGCCTATCAGGCCGATGGTGATCATTCCGCTGATCACGATGGCGGGCTCCAGATTGCTGCCGCCCTGCACGATCATGTAGCCCAGCCCGGTGGAACCCACGATCAGTTCCGCGCCAATCAATGACTGCCAGCCGAACCCCGCCCCGACCCGGATGCCGGCGACGATGTGCGCCAGCGACGCCGGCAGCAGGATCTCGGTCAGCGTCACCCAGCGTCCGGCCCCCAGCATCTGGCCGGCCTCGATCAGGGCACGGTCGATCTGCTTGGCGCCGCGGTAGGCGTTCAGCACGCAAGGCGCGAAAGCCCCGGCAAAAATCACCAGCGTGGGCGACAGGAAGCCGGTGCCGAACCAGAAGATCGCGAACGGCACCCAGGCAATGGGAGGAATGAAGCGGAACGCCTCGAACACCGGCGCCACCGCCCAGTCCAGCGCCTTGAAGCGTCCCATGAACAGCCCCAGCGGCACGCCCAGCAGGACCGCGATGGAAAAGCTGATCAGGAATTTCTCCAGGCTGGCCAGCAGATGCATCTGCAGCACCGAGCCCGCATAGGGTTCGCGCGTGTGTTCGGCCATGCTGCGCAACACCGTCAGCGGTCCCGGCAGGAAGGCCGGCGACACCAACCCCATGCCGGAGAGCAGCGCCCAGCCGCCAAACAGCGTGGCGATGCCCAGGGCCGGCATCAGCCAGCGTTCCAGCACCCGGCGCGAGACGATGGCGTGGCCGCTGCCACGGAGTGCCCTGTTCACGCTTTCCATGGCATCACCCTGCGTTCGATTTGCGCCAGCAGCGCCGACATCAGCATGCCCATGCCGGCCACGGCAGCCATGGCCACCACGATCATTCCCGAGTTCAGGTCGCGGGTGGCGATGATCAGCACATGGCCCAGGCCGATGAAGGAGCCGACCAGTTCCGCAGCCACCAGCACCATCCAGCAGGCCTGCAGCGAAGTCCGCAGGCCCGTGAAGATGGCGGGCAGCGCGCCAGGCACGATGACATCCAGCAGCATGCGGCGGCCGACGGCCCCATTGACCCGCGCCGCCTGGATCAGCGTGTCGTCGATGTTGCGCACGCCGGTATAGGTGTTGATCACGGTGGGCGCGAAGGCCGCCAGCCAGATCACGAAGACCTTGGCGCTGGTGCCCAGTCCGAACCACAGGATGGTCAGCGGGATCCAGGCAATCGGCGCGATGGGGCGGACGATCTGGAACACCGGGTTGACGTAGGCTTCAACCAGCCGGCTCTGCCCCATCAGGATGCCCAGCGGCACGCCCGTCAGCGCCGCCGCCGCGAAGCCATACAGCACCAGCCCGGTGCTGGACGTGATGTGCTGCAGCAGCGTGCCATCGGCATAGCCCTCGCCGGCGATCTCCAGCAAGGCATCCCAGGCATCAACGGGTGACGGCAGTTGCACCGCGCTCAGGAGTTCCAGCGGCCCCGTGACCAGATACCAAGCCAGCAGCAACGCCACGACCGAGGCGCCGCTGACCAGCCAGCGCAAGGACAGGCGCCGACGTACCGGCGCGGGCGGATTGGCGGGGGGGCTGACGACAGTCATGGCGGCGCTCCGGTCGAGCAGAGCCAGGGCGCCGGCGACGGCGCGGGGGGACAGGGGATGCCGGGCCATGTCAATGCGTCCTCAGCACGATCTTGGCCGACGCCGCGCGGCCGCCGTCCAGGTCGGAGAAGGCCTGCGCACCCACTCCCAGCTCGCGCTCCTCGACCCAGGACAGATCGCCGAAGACGCCCCGGTGCAGCGCGTCCACGGTCGCCCACAGATCGGCGCTGGTATAGGTGTAGGCGCCGATCAAGGTGATCTCGTCCAGCGTCAGCCGCCGCATGTCGATCTCGCTGGCCCAGTCCTGCAGGCCAATGTGCAGCATGACGCCGCCCGGTTGGACCGCGGCCAGCGCGGCCGGACGCGTGAGCTTGCCGCCCACCGCGTCCACCACCAGTTCATAGGCGCCCTGCGCCGGAGCAGTCTGGCGCGGGTCAAAGGCCATGCAGCCCGCATGCCGCTGCGCCGAGGCGCGCCGCAGCGGGTTGGTTTCGGCCAGGCTGACGCGGCAACCCTGGCTGCGCAGCAGCAGCGCCGTCAGCAGGCCGATGGCGCCGCCGCCCACGACCAGCGCCCGGGCTTCGGCCAGCGGACGGAACAGTGCCCGCTGCGCCAGCGCCACGCCGTGCAAGGCGGTGGCCGCCGGCTCGGTCAGCGCGGCGGCGGCGGCCGGCATTCCCTGCGGCACGGGAATCAGGCAGCGCTCGGGTATGGCCATGAATTCGGCGAACGCGCCGGGACGCGTCATGCCCACCATGCCACGGTTGCGGCACAGATTGTTGCGGCCCTGCACGCAGAAATCGCAGAGGCCGCAATGGATCAGCGGGTTGCCGGTGACCCGCTGGCCGGCGCGGCTGCCGCCCACCCGCGTGCCGACGAATTCGTGCCCCAGGATCAGCGGCGGATTGCGGCGCGGGTCATGCCCGTGATAAGCATGCATGTCGGAGCCGCAAATGCCCACGGCCTCGATGCGCAGCAGCGCGTCGCCGTCCGCCTGCACCGGATCGGGTTCCTCGCGGAACGTCAGCTGGCTGGGCGCGGTATAGACAAGGGCTTTCATGGCGGGACTCCACGGATGTGCCGGTCAGCGGGCCGAAAAGCCGCCGTCTATGAACAGGGTCTGCCCGGTGATGTAGGCCGAGGCCTCGCTCGCCAGGAACACGGCCGCGCCGTGCAGGTCCTCCAGCCGGCCGTTGCGTCCGATCATGGTGCTGGCAGCCAGCGCCTGCACACGGGCCGGATCGCTCATGACGGGCGCGGTCAGCGGCGTCTCGAAAAAGCCCGGCGCGATCGCATTGCAGGTAACGCCATGGCGCGACCAGTACTCGGCGATGGCGCGGGTCAGCTGCATCAGGCCGCCCTTGGACGCGCCATAGGGCGCACTGTCGGGGAAAGCGCGCACGCACTGCAGCGAAGTGATATTGATGATGCGGCCCCAGCCGCGCTCGCGCATGGCCGGCGCCAGCGCGCGGGTCAGCAGGAACGGCGCGGTCAGGTTGATCGCCAGCGAACGGTCCCAATCCTCATCGGCGGTGTCCTCGAAGGGCTTGCGCACATTGATGCCCGAGGCGTTGACCAGGATGTCGGGCGCGCCGAACGGCCGGGCCGCGCGGGCGGCAAAGCCGCTCAGCGCATCGCGGTCGGCCAGATCGCAGGGCAAGGCGCGTGCGCGCAGCCCTTCGTCTTCGAATTCGCCTGCGGCAAAGGCCAGCTCCTGCTCGCGCCGCGCCACCAGCACCACGCTGGCGCCGGCCCGCGCCAGCGCCAGGCCGATGGCCTTGCCGATGCCGGAACTGCCGCCGCTTACCAATGCGACGCGGCCATCCAGGTCGAACAGGCGGGACATGTCGTTCTGCATGATGGTCTCACTCCCGCACGGGTTCGCCCAGTTCGAAAGATTCCTGGGGGAAGTACTTGGCCAGGCGGTCGTCCGCCGTGCGCGCATGCGCCTCCATGCCTTCCAGGCGCGAGATCCGGGCAGTCACCTGGGCGGTGTCGCGGCTGGCCTGGCGCGTCATGCGCTGCCAGGTCACGGTCTTGATGAACTTGTGCACCGACAGCCCGCCCGAATAGCGCGCCGCGCCCTTGGTGGGCAGGATGTGGTTGGTGCCGCTGGCCTTGTCGCCGAACGCCACCGTGGTTTCCTCGCCCAGGAACAGCGAGCCATAGCAGGTCAGGTGCCGGAACCACCAGTCCAGGTCTTCGCAATGGACCTCCAGGTGTTCGCTGGCGTAGCGGTCCGAGACCGCCACCGCCTCCTCGCGCGTATCGCACAGCACCACCTCGCCATAGTCGCGCCAGGCGGCGCCGGCCGCGTCCCGCGCGGTGGGCGGCAAGGACCCGATCAGCTCGGGCACCCGCTGCAGCACGGATTCGGCCAGGACCCGGTCGGTGGTAATCAGCCAGGCCGGCGACTCGTGCCCGTGCTCGGCCTGCCCCACCAGGTCGGAGGCAACGATGGCCGGATCCGCCGAGGCATCGGCGATGATGCAGACCTCCGACGGGCCGGCGAAGACGTCGATGCCCACGCTGCCGAACAGCATGCGCTTGGCCTCCGCCACGAATTTGTTGCCCGGCCCGACGATGATGTCGGCCGGCTTGCCGGTGAACAGGCCGTAGGCCATGGCGGCGATCGCCTGCACGCCTCCCAGCGTCATCACGGCGTCCACCCCTGCCACCTTCATGGCGTACAGCACCTGCGGATGTATGCCCTCGCCGCGGTAGGGCGTGGAGCAGGCGATGACCGTGGGGACCCCGGCCGCCTTGGCGGTGGCAATGCTCATGTAGGCCGACGCGATGTGCGCATAACGCCCCGTGGGCACGTAGCAGCCCGCCACGTTGACAGGTATCAGCCGCTGCCCGGCGACCAGGCCCGGCGCCAGTTCCAGTTCGAACTCGCGCACCGAAGCCATCTGCGCCTGCGCGAACTTGCGTACCTGGCCGGCAGCGAATTCGATGTCGCGCTTGATGCCGTCGGGTATGGCGGCGGTGCGCCGTTCGATCTCGGCGGCGCCGACCGGGATGTCCCCCTCCCATTTGTCCAGCCGCCGGGCGTAGTCGCGCACCGCGGCCTCGCCGCCGGACTTGATGTTCGCCAGCATCTCGGCGGCGACTTCACGCGCGGCGGCCTCGTTGCCCTGGGGCTGCCTGGCCGCGGATTTGAGCTTGCTTACTGCCATGGTGTGGCCTCGCGGAAGAAGGATGAAGCTCAGTTGGTCTTGTTGGCGAAGGTCTTGAGCGCCGGGGTCTGGTCGACGCGCTTCATGTAGTCGTCCGTGATGTAGGTCTTGGGATCCGGCACCTCGGTTATGGTGCCCACGCCCTTCAGGTAGCCCGACAGGGCTTCATAGGCGTTGTCCAGCGTGGACTTGCCGCCGGCGCGCGACATCAGCTTGAGCTGCTCGTCCAGCGTGAAGATCGGCCGTTCCAACTCCTGCCCCAGATAGCCGTCGTTGAGCTTGATGCCGTTGGCCTGGAACAGCTTGCGCAGGTAGCCCATGGCTTCCGCCTTGTTGTTTTTCTCGAAGCTGACGGCCCGCAGGTACACCGCCAGGAACTTGGCGACCGCGTCCGGGTTCTGCTGCGCGAATTCGCCGCGCGCCACCAGCGCGCCCGGGATCATCACGCCGGCGTCCTTGCCGCTGCATACGACTTCGGCGCCGATCTGCTCGTTGAGCGTGTAGAAGTTGGGCGCCCAGGTGCCGGCCAGCATGCCGTTGCCGCCGGTGAAGGCGGACACCAATTGCGCCGGGGCCAGCGTCACCACGCTGACGTCGCTGCGCTGCATGCCCCATTTCTTCAGGCAGGCCATGGTCGCGTATTCGCCCGTGGAGTTGGGGCTGAGCAGGATCTGCTTGCCCTTCACTTCCTTGGCCGCATTGCTGCGCACGGCCGCGGCGTTCTCTTTGCGCGCCATGACGCCGTTGGCGGTCGATTCATCATTGGTGACGCCCAGCGTCACGATGCCGTAGCGCTGCGCGCCCAGCACCGCCGGCGGCGACCCCGTGCCGCCCACGTCCCAGGACTTGGACGCGGACCCGGCGATCTGCTGCGCGCCCGCGGGATACACCACGAATTCCGGCTTCAGGCCTGCTTCGGCCCACCAGTTCTTTTCGGTGGCGATGTAGATCGGCAGCGCCCAATAGGCAATCTGGTAGCTGACCTTAATGGGCGTCGGCGCCTGGGCCGACACGGACGGGCTCAACAGCAAGGCGCCGAGCGGCGCCAGGCACAGACCCAGGATGCGGGGGATTCTCGACATGCTTAGTCTCCAGATAGTGGATTCCGGTCTGCATGCGCGAGCTGCCGCGGCATTCCCCGGATAGCAGGCCCGGATCTGCGTCTGGGCTCGGTTTTTTGAAAGCGCATACAGAGAATAAGCGCGCAGCCATCTCATTCAACCCCGAGAAAACCCTAGAAATCGCCCACGGCGTTTCAATAACTGTATATTCACACCATCCAATTTCTGAAAGCGCTTTCAAAAAATGAAGCGAAAGTCCGCTCCCCTATCCGGGGACACCCTGAAGTCGATTGCCGCCAGCGGCGGCATCTCCTCGGCCACCTTGTCGCGGGTGCTGAACCACCCTGAACAAGTGCGGCCGGACCTGCGCGCCCGCGCCATGGCGCTGCTGGCGCAAGCCGGCTACGTGCCGCACGGCGCTGCCCGTTCGCTGGCGTCGCGCAAGACCCGCACCATGGGCGCCATCATTCCCACCGTGGACAGTGCGCTGTTCGCCAAGCTGGTCGACGGCATGCAGCAGACCATCCATGAACACGGCTACCAGCTGCTGCTGGCCAGCACCAACTACAGCCCGGTGCGCGAAGCCGGCGAAGTCCGGGCGCTGATCGAGCGTGGCGTGGACGCGATGATGCTGGTCGGGCGCAGCCGCGACCCCGAGATCTACGAGCTGTTGCAGTCCAAGGGCATTCCCTTCGTCACCACCTGCCATTACGACGCCGCCGATGCCTGGCCCATGGTGGGCTGGGACAACGCCGCCGCGGCGCAGCGCATCGCCGACTATTTGCTGGACATCGGCCACCGCCGCCTCGGCGTGATCGCCGGCATTTCCAAGGACAACGACCGCGCCGCCGACCGCGTGGCCGGCTTCACGCGCGCGCTCAAGCGCCGCGGCATCGACCTGCCGCCGCAATACGTCATCGAAAAGCCCTACACCGTGCCGGAAGCCCGCCGCGCCATGGCCACGCTGCTGCGCCTGCCCGAGCCGCCCACCGCGGTCATGTGCGGCAACGACATCCTGGCCTACGGCGCGCTGCAGGAGTGCCTGTGGCAAAACCTGCGCGTGCCCGAGCAGATTTCGATCACGGGCTTCGACAACATCGAAATGGCCGCCCATTGCCGGCCAGGCATCACCACCCTGAACGTGCCGGCCTTCGAGCTGGGCCAGCGCGCCGCCAGCATTCTGCTGGCGGCCGACGCCGACACGCCGCCCGAGAACGTCTGCATCGAACTGGAACTGATCGTCCGCGACACCACCGCGCCGCCGCGCAGCAGCACCCGCGCGCGGCTAGGCAGCTGACCACACCGGAGCAAGCCCCATGGAACACACCGAACCACCCCGCATCGCATTCCTGGGCCTGGGCGTCATGGGGAGCGCGATGCTGCGCAACCTGGCCGCGCAGGGGTATGAAGTATCAGGCTACGACGTCGTGCCCGCGGCCATGGAGCGCTTGGCCGACACGGGTTTCCGGCGCGCCGCCACGCCGCTGGACGCCGCCCGCGACTGCGATGTGGCGATCACCATGCTGCCCACTTCCGCGCATGTCCGCGACGCCCTCTTCGGCGCCGACGGCGCGGCCGCGGGCTTGAATCCGGGCGCCCTGGTCATCGAAATGAGCACGGGCGACGCGGTCGAGACTGACCGCATCGCCGCCGATCTCGCGGGCCTGGGCCTGCGCTGCATCGACGCCCCCGTGGGGCGCACGCCGCGCGAGGCGGCGCAAGGCAAGGCGCTGATCATGGCTGGCGGCGCGCAGGCCGACTTCGACCAGGCCGCGCCCATCTTCGCCGCCATGGCCGACGAGATCGTGCATGTCGGTCCTTTCGGTTCGGGCATCCGGCTCAAGCTGGTCAACAACTACATGTCCATGGTCGGCATGGTGCTGACGGGCGAAGCGCTGATGTTCGCCGCCAAGCTCGGGCTGGACCGCGCCACCGTCGTCAAGGTGTTGTCCAACACCACCGCCGGGCGCGGACAGCTCCTGACCAATTTCCCCGGCAAGGTGCTGGCGGGCGACATCAGTCCCGACTTCCCCATGCGCATGGGCTACAAGGACATCAACCTGGCCATGAACCTGGCCG
This sequence comes from Achromobacter sp. SD115, assembly GCF_017355315.1. Classification (NCBI taxonomy): domain Bacteria; kingdom Pseudomonadati; phylum Pseudomonadota; class Betaproteobacteria; order Burkholderiales; family Alcaligenaceae; genus Achromobacter; species Achromobacter sp. SD115. The sequence goes on from NZ_JADIJM010000010.1 coordinate 16,288, forward strand.
CCTCGGTGGGCGCGCCGCTGGGACTCGGCGGCTACGCCCGCGAGATGTTCGCGCTGGCCAAATCCTGGGGCCGGCAGGAGCAGGACTGCACCGCCATGTTGCTGCTGCTCGAAGACGTGGCCCATCTGGAGCGCGACGCCGCGGGGTCCGGCCATGAGTGAACACATCGCCACCCTGCCCGCGCGGCGGCCGCGCGCCTCGCGCCGCAGGATTACCGTGGGCGTGGCCGCCGTCGCCGTGGCCTTCGCCGCCTGGTGGATCGTGTCGGCGCTGGGCCTGGTCAACGGCGCGCGCTTTCCCACGCCGCTGACGACCTGGCAGGCCGCCGTGCAGCTGTCGCGCGATTCCGGCTACGCCGGCGGCACGCTGTTCCAGCACATCGGCCACAGCCTGCGCCTGGTGTTCCTGGGCTTTCTGGTCGCCATCGGCACTGGCGTGCCGCTGGGCCTGCTGATGGGATTCAGCAAACGCATCGACGCGCTGGTCGGACCGGTGTTCTCGCTGCTGCGCCCGATTCCGCCGCTGGCCTGGATTCCGCTGGCCATTCTGTGGCTGGGGCTGGGCGACCCGGCGAAGATCTTCCTGATCTGGGTGTCCTCGTTCACGCCGGCCGTGATCAACACCTATGCCGGCGTGCGCAACATCGATCCCACGCTGATCGAAGCCGCGCGCGTGCATGGCGCGGGCAATCCGCTGCGCATGCTGCGCGACGTGCTGATCCCCGGTTCCATGCCCATGATCTTCACCGGCCTGCGCCTGTCGCTGCAGACCGCGTGGATGACCCTGGTGGCAGCGGAACTCATCGGGGCGTTCATCGGCCTGGGCAAGGTGCTGGACACCGCGGCGCTGGACATCCGGCCCGGCATGATCCTCTACGCCATGGTCTGGGTGGGCCTGCTGGGCGCGGTGATGACCCGGGGACTGGAATGGATCGAAAAGAGGGCATTGCCATGGCTACGCTGACACGCGCCTCGGGCGACTCGCCCGCCTTCACCTTCGGCCTGTCGTGCCTGGGGCTGGCCGGATTCTTCATGGCCTGGCACCTGTTGAGCGTGGGCGGGGTCTTTCCGCCCAACTACCTGCCTGGCCCGCTGACCGTGCTGCGGACCATCGTGCAGTACAGCAACGAGCCCTATTCCGGCGCCACGCTCTGGACGCACCTGGGCGCCAGCCTCTACCGCTTCGCCTGCGGCTTCCTGCTGGCCGCGGCGGTAGGCATTCCGCTGGGCCTGCTGATGGGCTGGTACCGCTGGCTGGACGACGTGGTCAGCCCGTTCTTCGATGCGCTGCGCTTCGTGGCGCCGATTGCCTGGGTGCCCTTCGCCGGCCTGTGGTTTGGCACCGGCATAGGCGGCCCCACCCTGATCATCTTCGCCGGCGCCTTCCCGCCCTGCCTGATCAGCGCGTACCGCGGCGCCAAGTTCGTCGACACGCGCCTGCTCGAAGCCTCGCGCACGCTGGGCGCGAGCGGCCCGCGCATCGTCGCCGAAGTGTTGCTGCCAGCCTCGCTGCCGTCCATCCTGGCCGGCCTGCGGGTCAGCGCCGGCATCGGCTGGCAGTCGCTGGTGGGCGCGGAACTGATCGTGGTGGGCAACGGCATCGGCTACATGATGGTGCAGGGGCAGCTCAACGTCGCCACCAATATCGTCATGGCCGGCATGATCGCCATCGGCATCGTCGGCATTGGCATCGACCTTGCCCTGCGCCTGTTCGAACAGCGCCTGAAGGCGCGCTGGGGAAGATGAATGGACGATTCCACAACGGACCCGACCCTGTCGGTCATCGTGACCGGCGGCGCCAGCGGCATCGGCGCGGCGGTGTGCAGGCGCGTGGTGCAGGCGGGCGGCCACGTCGCCATCCTGGACCTGAACCTGGACGCCGCGCAGGCGCTGGCGCAGGAGCTCGGCCCGCGCGCCGCGGCGGCCCCGGGCGACGTGCTGGACGAGGCCGGGCTGCGGACCGCGGAGGAACAGCTGGCTGCCCGCCTGCCGCCGGTCACGGGGCTGGTGAACTGCGCCGGCATCGCCCAGGTTCCCACCGCCATCGAGGACTATCCGGTCGAGGCCTGGGAACGGGTGGTGGATTCCCACCTGAAGGGTACCTACACATCCTGCCGCGTGTTCGGCAGCGCCATGGCCGCGCGCGGCCGCGGCGCGGTCGTTAACGTGGCGTCCGTGCTGTCGTTCCGTCCCGGGCCGGTGCTGGCCTACGGCCCGGCCAAGGCGGCGGTCGTGAACCTGACCGAGGCTCTTGCCGTGCACTGGGCGCGGCGCGGAGTGCGCGTCAACGCCATCGCGCCGGGCTGGACCGACACGCCTTTTCTCAGGCCCAAGGAGCGTCAGGGGGAGCGCGACATGACGCCGATCCTGAATGCCACGCCGCTGGGCCGCCTGATGCAGCCGCGTGAGATCGCGGAGGTCGTGTTCTTCCTGCTGTCGCCCGCGGCCGCGGTGGTCACTGGCGCCACCATCCCGTGCGACGGCGGCGTCATCGCGGGATCGGGGTGGGCGCCCTACGGAGGCTTTCCGCAGGCCTAGCGCGTTTCCGTCTGCCGCAGCTTGTAGTCCAGGATGGGCTGACCGCCCGACAGGATGTCGGTCTGCATGGCGATGCGGGCGGCCTGTGGATCCTTGTTGCGGATCGCGGCCATCAGCGGGTAGTGGCCGTCGATCATGTCGCGTCCGCCTTCCGCGTAGATCTGCGCGATCAGCGGCCCCATCTTCAGCCATAGCCGCTGCAGGATCTCGAGCATGGTCGGCATGCCGGCGATCTTGCAGTATTCGAAATGGAAGCGCTGGTTCAGCCCTACCGCCGTGCGGATGTCCTGGGCCTTGAGCGCGTCCTCGTTGGCCTGCACCATGGCCTCCAGCCGCGCGATGTCCTCGGGCGTGGCGTTCTGCGCGGCCCGGGCAGCCGCCATGCCTTCCAGCTCCAGCCGGATGTCGCGGATCTCCAGGTACTCGGCCGTGCTGACCTCGTAGACCCGGATGTCGCGCGCGCTGCGCATGACCAGTGCGCCGTCCTGCACCAGGCGCAGGATCGCGTCGCGCACCGGCGTGACGCTGACGCCCATGCTTTCCGCCAGCTCCCGGATGCGCAGCCGGTCGCCCGGACGCAGCCTCCCCTCCATCAACGCCTGCGCCAGCCGCTCATAGACGAGCGCACCCAGGCTTCCATATTCCAGCTGGGAAAAGGCGGCGGCGGTCTGCGTGTCGGGGTTCTGCGTCATTGTGGTGGGAGGAGGGGCGCGTGGCAGGGATCAAGACGATACGACAAAGGCCCGCAGGCCGCCTGAGGGCGCACCCGTGGTTTCAGGAGATTTTCAATATGATGCATCATAAATAAGGAAAACCCCCTTCGGGAGCCATGTTAAACCCCTATCACGGCATCCTGCTGGAATCTGGAAATTGCTTTTCGAAGCCATAACAGCGCAAGCAACTTCAATAACCCAATGATTATCAACAATTAATTATTATCCAAGGATAAGCTCTGCTAGAAACTTGCTCGGGTAATCACTGATTCGGCGCTTTCTGCACTTGATGCATGATGCATCATCCTGAACTACAGATTCCGCCCAACAACGTGTCGGCCCACCCTCTGTGTACCGTCGAATCCGCAGCGCTCACCGCAGCCCTGCTGACCACCTCCCCGCCCGCCGTCTCCCTGGAGGACGCGGCAGCCGTGGCCCGCAGCGGATACGGCGCCGCCGATTGCCAACCATTGACCGGCGAGCGCGACCGCAACTTCCGCATGCGCCGCGGCGATGGCTCGTCGTTGACACTGAAATTCATCAACGCGGCCGAAACCGTCGCCGAGACGGAGATGCAGATCGCCGTGCTGCGCCATCTGGCAGGCCGCTGCGCCGTGCCGGTGCCGGCTCACCACGCGCCCCAGGGCGTGGGCGCCGCCGACTGGCTCTCGCACCAGCCGCCGGGTCCAGGCGAACCGGCGGTCCGGGTGCGGGCCTACAGCTTCCTGGAAGGCGAGCCCGGTTCAGCCCTGCGCGCGGAACCCGCCGCCTGGACCGCCCTGGGCCGCGCGGCCGGCGAACTCGACGCCGCCTTGGCGGATTTCTCGCATCCGGCCGCGGGGCGCCGGTTCCTTTGGAACGTGTGCGAGGCGCCGTCCATGCGGCCGCTGCTCGAAGCAGTCGAGGACGCGAAGCATCGCCGCCTGCTCGCCGGCTTCCTCGATCTGTACGCCAGCCACACCGCGCCTGCGCTACAGGGGCTGCCGCAGCAGATCATCCACAACGACCTGTCGGCCAGCAATCTGCTGACCGACGCCAGCGGCCAGGCGGTCGCGGGCGTGCTCGATTTCGGCGACATGGTCCAGGCGCCGCGCATCGCTGAAATCGCCATCGCGGCCTCCTACCAGATGACCCAGACCGACGCGCCGATGCGCGTGCTGGACTGCATGCTCGACGGCTACGCCTCGGTGCTGGCATTGAGCCCGCAAGAGCGCGCGCTGACCTTGGACCTGGTGCTGGCGCGACTGGCGCAGCGCATGGTCATCACCGCCTGGCGCGCGCGCCAGTTTCCCGGCAACCGCGACTACATCCTGCGCAGCCACGCCGCCGCCACCCGTCTGTTCGATGCCCTGATCGGCCCTTGGAAGAACGGGCGCGATCCTCGCGCCGCCGCCTCCGCTTCCCATTGACCCCCACGGATACCGCCATGTCCCAGGATCTGCCCTCATCCACTCCTCCATCCGGCGACCTGCTGGCGCGCCGCCGCCGCGCGCTGGGCGCGGCCTACCGTCTGTTCTATGACGAGCCCGTGCACCCCGTGCGCGGCGAGGACGTCTGGCTGAAAGACGCGCAGGGCAAGCGCTATCTGGACGCCTACAACAACGTGCCCGTGGTCGGCCACGCGCATCCCGCCGTAGTGGAAGCGCTGGCGCGTCAGGCGGCGGTACTGAACACGCACACCCGCTATCTGCACGAAGGCGTGGTGGAGTATGCGGAACGGCTGCTGGCGCTGTTCCCGGCCGGCCTGGACAACGCCATGTTCACCTGCACCGGCAGCGAGGCCAACGATCTGGCGCTGCGGGTCGCGATCGAGGCCACCGGCCGCACCGGCTTCATCGTCACCCGCAATGCCTACCATGGCGTCACGCGATCGCTGGCGGACATGTCCCCCTCGCTACGCCCCGTGGCCAGCCATGTACGCACGGTGCCTTCGCCCGACAGCTATCGCGGCGATCCGGCGCTGGCCGCCTCGCGCTTCGCGGAAGCGGTGGAAGCCGCCGCCGACGAACTGGCCCAGGCCGGCACGCCGGCGGCCGCGCTGATGGTCGACACCGTCTTCGCCAGCGACGGCATCCACACCGAATCCAACCAGGCGCTGGCCCTGGCCGCGGCGGCCATCCGGCGGCGCGGCGGCCTGTTCATCGCCGACGAAGTCCAGGGCGGCCTGGCCCGCGCCGGACGGACCTGGTGGGCCTTCCAGCGCGACGGCGTGCTGCCGGACATGGTGTCACTGGGCAAGCCCATGGGCAACGGCCATCCGATAGGCGCGCTGGTGCTGCGCTCGGACCTGGTCGAGGAATTCGGCCGCAAGTGCCGCTACTTCAATACCTTCGGCGGCAACACGGTGTCGGCCGCGGTCGGGCTGGCGGTGCTGGATGCGCTGCAAGGCATGGACGCGCCGAACCGCGTGGCCGAGGTTGGCGCGTACGTGGAGGCCGGCCTGCGCCGCCTGGCCGCGGCCCATCCCATCATCGGCGACGTGCGCGGCCGCGGCCTGTACTGGGGCGTGGAACTGGTGGACCCGCGCCGCCCCGCCGAGCCCGCGCCCGCCGTGGCGACGGCACTGGTCAACGGCCTGCGCCACGCCGGCGTGCTGATCGGCGCCAGCGGTCCGCAGGCCAACGTCCTGAAGATCCGCCCCCCGCTCACTTTCCAGAAGGCTCACGCGGACCTGCTGTTGCAAGCCCTGGAACAGCAATGCGCGGCCGTGCTGCCTTGACGCAACCGGACCGCCCTCTCGCAGTCTCCACGCTACAGATAGGAAAAAAGAAAATGAAGCAGCTTCCACCCAAGATGAAATCGATACTCGGCCAGCTCGCCCTGGGCGCCGCGCTCCTGGCCTCGGCGGCCTCCGGCGCCCAGGCGCAGACGCGCGGCGGCACCTTGAACGTCATCCTCAACCCCGAGCCGCCCACGCTGATCTACGGCCTGAACCAGCAGACGCCCACGCAGATCGCGGCGGGCAAGATCTATGAAGGCCTGCTGACCTATGACTTCGACTTGACGGCCAAGCCGTCGCTGGCGAAATCTTGGGAGATTTCGCCCGACGGCCTGGTCTATACCTTCCATCTGCAGCAGGGCGTGACCTGGCACGACGGCAAGCCCTTCACCTCCGAGGACGTGCGCTTCTCGCTGCAAGACTACCTGCCGCAAACCCACCCGCGCGCGCGCGGCAACCTGTCCCACGTGTCCAGCATCGAAACGCCTGACGCGAACACCGTAAAGATCACGCTGAAGCAGCCTTACGCGCCCTTCCTCAATGCGTTCGAAGTGTCGAGCGCGCCCATCATGCCCGCCCATCTGTACAAGGGTACGGACTTCCGCAACAACCCCGCCAACCAGACGCCGATCGGCACCGGCCCCTTCAAGTTCAAGGAATGGAAGCGCGGCCAGTACGTGCAGCTGGTGCGCAATGACGCATACTGGCAGGCCGGCCTGCCCTACCTGGACAACGTCTACTTCCAGGTCATCCCGGACTCCGCATCGCGCCTGCTGGCGCTGGAGAACGGTTCGGTGCAGGTCGCCAGCTTCGGCGACATCGACTTCGCCTTCCTGCCGCAGATCAAGGCCAACCCGGCGCTGGAGGTCACCACCAAAGGCTATGAGTTCGCCGGCCCGCTGTCGTGGATCGAACTGAACCACCGCGTCAAGCCGCTGGACGACAAGCGCTTCCGCCAGGCGATCCAATACGCCATCGACCGCGACTTCATCGCCAAGCGCATCTTCTTCGGCGCCGCGCGGCCCGCCACCGGCCCGATCTCGTCGGTGACGAGCTTCTACGACGCCAACATCCCGCAATACAAGTACGACCCGAAAAAGGCCGTCGCCCTGCTCGACGAAATGGGCCTCAAGCCTGACGCCAATGGCAAGCGCGTGTCGCTGCGGTTGCTCGGCCTGCCCTACGGCGACACCTGGAACAAGGTCTCCGAGTACGTGAAGAACTCCCTGGCCAAGGTCGGCATCGACGTGGTGCTGGAGAGCACGGACGCCGGCAACTGGGCACGCCGCTATGCCAACTGGGACTTCGACATGACGGTCACCTACCTGTACCAGTACTCGGACCCGGCGCTGGGCGTGGACCGCAGCTACCGCTCGGACAACATCCGCCAGGGCGTCTACGGCACCAACATCTCGGGCTACACCAACCCCGAGCTGGACCAGGTGTTCAGCGCCGCCTCGCTCGAGACCGACAAGCAGAAACGCCAGCAGCTCTACACTCAGGCAGCCACCACGCTGGCGGAAGACGCGCCGTCGGCCTGGCTGGTCGAGCTGTCGTTTCCGACCATCACCAGCAAGTCAGCGAAGAATGTGACGACTTCGGCCATCGGCGTCGCCGAGACCTTCGCCACGACCTACATCCAGAAGTAAGGAGAGGCTGGCCATGAAGCCCCTGCTGGCGGTCGCGTCCGTCCTGATCAAGTCCATCACGGTGCTGCTGGCCGTGGCGGTCATCAACTTCATGCTGGTGCGGATGGCGCCGGGCGATCCCGTCAGCGTCCTCGCCGGCGAGGCGGGCGCCTCCGACCAGCAGTACATCGACCAGTTGCGCAAGGAGTTCAACCTGGACAAGCCGCTGCCGGTGCAGTTGGCCGGCTACCTGGGTTCCATGGCGACGCTGAACCTGGGCTTCAGCTACCGCCAGCAACAACCGGTGTGGGACCTGATCGCGGACCGCCTGCCCGCCACGCTGGTGCTGGCGATCCCCGCGTTCCTGCTGTCGCTGCTGGGCGGCGTGCTGCTGGGGGTACTGGCGAGCAAGTACCGCGGCACCTGGAAGGATTCCGCCATCACCGCGGGATCGCTCGCCTTCTACGCCACGCCCATCTTCTGGGTGGGGCTGATGCTGGTGCTGCTGTTCTCGGTGCAACTGGGCTGGTTTCCGCCCTTCGGGCTGGAGGCCATGGGCTCCGGCAAGAGCGGCCTGGCGCGCGCGCTGGACATCGCCCACCACGCGGTGCTGCCAGTGCTTACCCTGGCGGCGTTCAACCTCGCGCTGTATGCCCGCATGACGCGGGCCTCGATGAACGAGGTGCAGACCGCCGACTTCGTCAAGACCGCCTGGGCCAAGGGCCTGTCGCCCGCCCGCGTGGTCTGGGTGCACCAGCTGCGCAACGCGGTGCTGCCTGTCATCACCCTGGCCGGCATCCAGGCCGGGCAGCTGATCGGCGGGTCGGTGCTGGTGGAGACGGTGTTCGCCTGGCCCGGCATCGGCCGCCTCGCCTTCGACGCGCTGATGCAGCGCGACTACCAGGTGCTGCTGGGCGTGTTCTTCTGCACTTCGCTGATGGTGGTGGCCTTCAACCTCATCACCGACCTGATGTACCTGCTGATCGACCCCCGTATGCGGAGTGCTGCATGAAAGGCCTGTCCAAACGCTTTGCCAAGAACGTCGGCGCCGTCGCGGGCCTGCTGGTGCTGTGCCTGATCGTGCTGATGGCGCTGGGCGCCAACGGCCTCTATCCGGAAAATCCCTGGGACCCGTCGGTCGCGCCCTTTCTCAAGCCGCTGCAGGAGTCCGGCGTGTGGCTGGGCTCGGACTCGCTGGGACGCGACATTGCCTCCGGCATCGTGCACGGCGCGCGCGCCTCGCTGCTGGTGGGCTGCGTCGCCACCGCCGTGGCGCTGGTGATCGGCCTGGCCGTGGGCATCCCCGCCGGCTTCCTGGGCGGGCGCAGCGACGAAGTCCTGATGCGCCTGACCGAGATCTTCCAGACCATCCCCAGCTTCTTCTTCGCCATCGTGCTGGTGGCCATATTCCAGCCCTCCTTCGCCTCGGTGATCGCGGCGGTGGGGCTGGTGAGCTGGCCGCCGGTGGCGCGGCTGGTGCGGGCCGAATTCATGCGCGTGAAGTCCAGCGAATTCGTCGAGGCCGCGCGGGTGCAGGGCCTGTCGAACCTGCGCATCGTCCTCGCCGAGATCCTGCCCAACTGCCTGTCGCCGTTGATCGTGATGGCTTCGCTGATGGTGGCCAACGCCATCCTGCTGGAAAGCGCCATCAGCTTCCTGGGCCTGGGCGATCCCAACCTGATGAGCTGGGGCTATATGGTGGGCGCGTCGCGCTCGCTGCTGCGCCTGGCGTGGTGGATGTGCCTGTTCCCCGGCATGGCCATCTTCCTGACCGTACTGGCCATCAACCTGGTGGGCGAAGGCCTGAACGACGCGCTCAACCCGCGTCTGCACCGCAAGGGACAATAACCGTGAACGGCTTGCTCCAGATCGAAGACCTGTCCATCAAGCTGCCCGCCGGCGCCGACCGGCCCTACGCGGTCGAAGGCGTCAGCCTGGACATCGCGCCGGGCGAAATCGTCTGCGTGGTGGGCGAATCCGGCTCGGGCAAATCCACGCTGGCCCACGCCGTGCTGAGCCTGCTGCCGCGCGGCGTGAACGTCAGTAGAGGCGCGATACGGCTGGACGGCCAGGCGCTGACCGGCCTCAGCCTGGGCGCGCTGCGCAAGATCCGCGGCAAGCGCATTGCCATGGTGTTCCAGGAGCCGCTCAGCGCCCTGAACCCGCTGATGCGCTGCGGCGACCAGATCGTCGAGATGCTGCGCGAGCATGGCGCATCCGATGCCGCGCAGAACGCCGAACGCCTGGCCGCGCTGCTGGTGTCGGTGGGCCTGGACGACCACCGCCGCATCGCGGACTCCTATCCCTTCCAACTGTCCGGCGGCCAGCGCCAGCGTGTCATGATCGCCATGGCGCTGGCGCTGGAGCCCGAGATCCTGATCGCCGACGAACCGACCACGGCGTTGGACGTGACCACCCAGGCCCAGATCCTGGAGGTGCTGCAGGACATCCAGAAACGCAAGAACCTGGGCGTGCTGTTCATCACCCATGACTTCGGCGTGGTCTCGGAAATCGCCGACCGCATCGTGGTCATGAAGGATGGCCGCGTGGTCGAGACGGGCGCCGCCGCGCAGGTGCTCAACCACCCCCAGGCCGATTACACCCGCCGCCTGCTGGCCGCGGTGCCCTCGTCCGTGCCTCCGCCGGCGGCCCCGGTCGCGGCCCAGGCGCTGCTGTCCGTGAGCGGGCTGCGCAAGACCTATGTACGCAAGGGCGGCCTGTTCAAGCCGGCGCGCCAGTTCCCGGCGGTGCGCGAGGTCAGCTTCGAGATCGCCCGCGGCGAGACCGTCGGGCTGGTGGGCGAATCCGGATCGGGCAAATCGACCATAGGCCGCATCATCGCCGGCCTCATCGGCGCCGACGGCGGCTCGGTGCGCCTGAAGGACGCCGACCTCACCGCGCGCGGCGCCTTCGACGACGTCGCCGTGCGCCGCTCGGTGCAGATGGTGTTCCAGGACCCCTACGGTTCGCTCAACCCGCGCCACCGCGTTTCCACCATCCTGACCAGCGGACTGGTCGCGCAAGGCGTGCCGCGCGAACAGGCGTTGCGGCGCGCGCGCGAACTGATGGAACTGGTGCGGCTGGACGCCTCGGCGCTGGACCGCTATCCGCATGAATTCTCGGGCGGACAGCGCCAGCGGCTGGGCCTGGCGCGCGCCATCGCGGCCCAGCCCGAGCTCATCATCGCCGACGAGCCGGTATCGGCGCTGGATGTGTCGGTGCAGGACCAGGTGCTGACGCTGCTGAAGGAACTGAAGGACAAATTGCATCTGTCGATGCTGTTCATCACCCACGACCTGCGCGTGGCGGCTCAGCTCTGCGACCGCATCGTGGTGCTGCAGCAAGGCGCCATCGTCGAGCAAGGCCCGGCCGCGCAGGTGCTGCAGGCGCCGTCGCATCCCTACACGCGGCAGCTGATCGACGCAGTACCCGGCCGCCAGTGGAAATAGACCCGATGCCCAACGCCGCCCTCTTCCCGTTCATCCCCCCGGCTATCCAGGAATCCCAACGATGAAGGCCCTGCTTTCCCCCCTGCACGACGCCGACTGGACCGGCAACGCCCTGGTCCGCGGCCTCCTCAAGCCGCACCACGACGCGCGCGGCCGCGGCCGCGAGATCGAAGCGGCGCTGCGCGACCTCGGGCTGGATTGCCAGACCGTCGGGCCGCTGGCCCAAGGCGTGCCGGAGCTGACGCAGATCCACACGCCCGGCTACCTGGCCTATCTGCAAAGCGCCTGGGCCGAATGGCGCAAGGCGCCCGACGCCTCGTTCGAGGTACGCCCCAATATCTGGCCCAACCGCCACTACCCCGACATGCGCGCCACCACGCCAGTAGCCATGGCCGGCCGCTACCTGGCCGATGGCGCCACGCCCATCGTCGAGGACACCTGGCGCAACGTCTACGCCAGCGCCGAAACGGCGGTGGCTGCCGCCCAGGCCGTGCTGGACGGCTCGTCCAGCGTGTACGCGCTGGTGCGGCCCAGCGGCCACCACGCCATGGCTGACATGGGCATGGGCGGCTGCCTGCTGGCCAATACCGCGCTGGCCGCGCAACGCCTGGCCGGGCAATGGGGCCGCGTCGCGATCCTGGACATCGACGTGCATCACGGCAACGGCACGCAGCAGATCTTCTATGGCCGCGACGACGTGCTGACCGTCTCGATCCATGGCGATCCCGCCAGCCTCTATCCCTTCTGCAGCGGCTACGGCGATGAAACCGGCAAGGACGCGGGCGAGGGCTACAACCTGAACCTGCCGCTGGCGGCGGGCACCGAAATCGCCGGCTATCTCAGAGCCTTCGAGCCCGCCCTGGAGCGCATCGAACAATTCAAGCCGCGCGCGCTGGTGGTCGCCACCGGCTACGACACCTTCCGCGGCGACGCCTTCGGCAACCTCAGCCTGGACACGCCCGACTACGCCCTGCTGGGCAGGCGCATCGCGCAACTAGGCCTGCCCACGCTGTTCGTGCAGGAAGGCGGCTACGCCATCGACGCCCTGCGCGCCAACACCCGCTCAATGCTGGAAGGCTACCTGGGCCATGCCCGCTAGGCCCGCCGATCGCCACAGACCTGGAATCCCATGCAATCCTCATCCACACCCCGCGTCGCGCTGATCAGCGGCGCCAGCCGCGGCATAGGCCTGGCCATCGCCCGCGAACTGCTGGCCAACGGCTGGTGCATCAGCGCCGGCACCCGCAGCGCCACCGAAGCCTTCGACGGCTTTCCTTCCGCGCAGGTGCACCGCGCCCGCTTCGACGCCGAGGACCCCGCCAGCGAGGACGCCTGGATCGAATCCGCCATGGCGCGCTTTGGCCGTATCGACGCGCTGATCCACAACGCCGGCATCCTCAGCAAAACCCCGGTCGTCGAGGCCACGGACGATGAATTCGACCGGCTCTTCGCCGTCAACGTCAAATCGCCCATGCGCCTGACGCGCAAGGCCTGGCCGCATCTGATCGCATCGGGCGCGGGCAAAGTGCTGGTCATGGCCTCGCTGGCCGGCAAGCGGGTCCGGGCGCCCGAGGGCACGCTCTACGCCATGAGCAAATTCGCCGTGCTAGCGCTGGCCCATGGCATCCGCCACTGCGGCGATCCTCACCAGATACGCTGCACCGCCATCTGCCCGGGTTTCGTGGCCACCGACATGGCGGATGGCGTACCTGCGGAAATCAAGACCCGCCTGACCCAGCCCGAAGACATCGCCCGCATGGCCCGGCTGGTGCTGGAACTGCCGCCCAGCGCCAGCGTGGCCGAGATCCCCATCAGCTGGCAGGTGGAATCGGAGTACTAAGCATCCTGGCCCGCAGCCTCCAGCACCACGGCGCGGAACTCCTGCATCAGCGGCGACCAGGTGGCGCCGTGGCGCGTGACCAGCGCCATGCTGCGCCGCAGGGGCCGGCCCAGCGCCACCGGCAGCTCGGCGATATCCGGGGCCAACGCGCTGTGCGGCATCAGCGCCAGCAGGTCGGAGCCGGCCAGCAATGCCAGCGCGCCCCCTGAAAAATGCTGCACTTCCAGCGCCGCCGACGGCGGCGCCAGTCCCGCTTCGGCATAGCGGGCCTCCAACGCCTGGCGCGCCACCGAGCCCTGCATGGGCAGGATCCAGCGCTGGCCGGTCAGGTCGCGCAGCGCCAGCTTGCGCCGCGAGGCCAGCGGATGCTTGCGGCTGGCAGCCACGCACAGGCCGTCCTCGCGGATCGGTTCCTGGTGCAGCGAACCCGGCACGTCGGCATAGATCGGCGTCACCGCCAGGTCCAGCTTGCCGCCCGCGACCTGCTCATTGAGATCGTCCGACTGCCCTTGCGTCAGCTGCACCCGTAGCGCTGGCCGGCGCGGCAGCAGGCGGCGCAGCGCCGGTATCACCACGCTGTCGACCGTGGCGCCGGTGGCGCCGATGCGCAGCAGCCCGGCCTCGCCCAGGCGCAACTCCATCGCATTGCGCACGGCGTCGCGGTATTCCGCCCACAGCCGCTGCGCATGTTCGCGGAACGCCAGGCCCGCCGAAGTCAGCCGCAGGCCGCGCCCGCCGCGGTCCAGCAAGGCCAGTCCGGTGTCGGCTTCCAGCCGTTGCAATGATTTCGACAGCGCCGGCTGGCTGACGCCGCAGGCGGCAGCCGCGCGGTCCAGGTTGCCGTGCTCCACCACGGCCAGGAAATATTCGATGTCACGTAGCGACAGATTCATAATCATTGGTTATGCATAAACTCAGCTTCAGGAATATTAAGCCGAGCCCGCGCTCCTAGAATCCCTGGATAAACCCGAGGACCGACAGGAGGCGCAGCGCGTGGACAAGAAGCCCAATATCGTATTGATCGTGGCCGACAACCTGGGATGGGGCGAGCTGGGCTGCTACGGCGGCGGCGCCCTGCGCGGCGCGCCCACGCCCAATATCGACCGGCTGGCCGCCGAAGGGCTGCTGCTGCAGAACTTCAACGTGGAAAGCGATTGCGTGCCTACGCGCTCCGCGCTGATGAGCGGCCGCCACCCCATCCGCACCGGCTGCCTGCAATCCGTGCCTCCGGGCCTGCCGCAAGGATTGGCGCGCGACGAAATCACCCTGGCCCAGCAATTGTCGGGCCAGGGCTACGCCACGGCGCACTACGGCAAGTGGCACCTGGGCGACATCCCCGGCCGCTATCCGTCCGACCGCGGCTTCGACGAGTGGTACGGCATTCCGCGCACCACCGACGAAAGCCAGTTCACCTCATCCATCGGTTTCGACCCCTCGGTCGCCGACATTCCGCACATCATGCAGGGCCAGGCTGGCGCGCCTTCGGAAAACATCAAGGTCTACGATCTGGAGACCCGCCGCGGCATCGACGCCGAACTGGTCGAGCGCTCCGTCGGCTTCATGCGCAAGCATGCCGCGGCCGGGCGCCCCTTCTTCCTGTACCTGCCGCTGGTGCATCTGCATTTTCCCACCCTGCCGCATCCGGACTTCGCGGGCCGCACCGGCGCCGGCGACTTCGCCGACTCCATGGTGGAAATGGACCACCGCGTCGGCCAGATCGTGCAGGCGGTGGACGAGCTGAATCTGCGCGACGACACCGTGTTCATCTTTTGCAGCGACAACGGCCCGGAATTCCGCAAGCCTTACCGCGGCACCGCCGGCCCCTGGACGGGTACCTACCACACCGCCATGGAAGGCAGCCTGCGCGTGCCCTTCATGATCCGCTGGCCGGGCAAGGTGCAGCCGGGCCAGGTCTCCAACGAGATCGTGCACGTCACCGACCTGTACACCACGCTGTCGCGCATCGGCGGCGCATCCATTCCGCAAGACCGGCCCATCGACGGCATCGACCAGACCGACTTCTTCACCGGCGCCTGCCCGGCGTCGGCGCGCGAGGGCTTCCTGTTCTATATCAAGAACGACCTGCGCGCAGTCAAATGGCGCGACTGGAAGCTGCATTTCTATTGGGAGCCCGAGGTCAACGAAGGCAAGGGCAAACTGGAGTCGCCGTACCTGTTCAACCTGAAGCAGGACCCCAAGGAAGAAAGCGACATCCTCATCTTCAATACCTGGGTGCTGGGGCCTATCCTGAAAATGGTGCAGTCCTTCAACCAGTCCTGCGCCGCGCATCCGAATACGCCGCCCGGCAAGCCGGACCCGAGCTGAAACGCGCGGCGGCCTGAGCAAAAGAACATCAAGGGGAACACATGAAATTCGCTATCCGCTGCTGCGCGCTGCTGCTGGGCGCCGCGCTGACCGCCACCGCCAGCGCGGCGGACGCCAAGCTGGAATGGCCCGGCAAGCAGATCACCTGGGTGATCGGCTTCGTGCCGGGCGGCACCGCCGACGTACTGACCCGCATCGCCGCCCAGGAACTGGCCCGGCGCAGCGGCCTGAACGTCATCGTCGAAAACCGCCCCGGCGCCGCAGGCGCCATCGCGCTACAGCTGGTGGCGCGCAGCAAGGCCAGCGACGGCTACCTGCTGACCGTACCCGGTCCGTTGATCTACCCCACGCCCCAGCCCGAAATCGGCCGCGAGCTGGCGCCCGTGATCCTGATGGCCCAAGGCCCCATGGTCATCGTCGGCCCCGCCAAGGACGCCAAGCCGTCCTTGCAGGACGTGCTGGCCGATGCCCGCCAGCGGCCCGAGGCCTGGAGCTACGGCAGCTCAGGCAACGGCACCTCGCAAAACCTGGCTGGCGAACTGCTCAACCAGTACGCCGGCACCCGCATCGTGCACGTGCCCTACAAGGGCGGCGGCCAGGCGGTGGCCGACGTGGCCGGCGGCCAGATCCCCCTGGCCATCCTGGGCTCGGCCCCGGTCATGCCCCAGATCAAGGCTGGCGTACTCAAGGCCTACGCCGTCACCACGCCCTACCGCCTGGACAGCCTGCCCGACGTGCCAACCGTGGAAGAAACCGGCTTCAAGGGTTACGCCGCCACCCAATGGTTCTCGGTCGCGGCCAGCAAGGACATCCCGGCCGCGCAGCTGGATCAGGTCAACGCCGCGCTACGCGCCGCCGTGGCCACGCCGGAGTTCAAGGCGGCCCTGGAAAATGCCGGCATGATCGCCGGCGGCGGTTCGCGGGATGAATTGCAGTCATTCATCCAGGCGGACAGCGCCAAGTGGCAGAAACTGATTGATAGCGGGGCGGTGAAGCTGGCGAATTGAGCGCGGCGGCGCACTAGCGCGCCGCCTCCTCGGATTCGAACAAGCTCTTGCCGTGCCGGTGCAGCAGCGCCAGCAGACGGCCGGCGGCCGGCGACAGCGGCAGGTCCTTCAGATAGGTCAGGCCGAAGTTCCGCTGCAGTGTCGTAGCGGCCAACGGAATCTCCCGCAACTGGCCGCGGCTGGCCCGGATCGTCCTGCGCGAAACAAAGCTCAGCAAATGCGTGTCCGCGATAACGCGCGGAATCAAGGGAATCGAATTGGTCTCGATCTGCACCATCAGCGGCGGCAGCCCGCGAGACGCGAACACCTGGTCCAGCCAGCCGCGGCTGGCCACCGAAGCGTTGGGCAGCGCCCAGCGGTAGCGGCCCAGGGTTTCAAGATCGACAGGCTGTTGGCCGAAAATGGGATGGCTGCGCTCCGCCGCAACAACAACCATGTCCCTGAGCAAGGTGTCGCAGGCGAACTCGCTCTCCTGCTCGGGCACGAAACCCAGGATCAGGTCCAAGCCTCCATCGCGCAACTCGACGCGCAACTCGTAATTCATGCGGATGGCGAGTTGCAGGCGGACGTCCGGCGCCTCTTCCAGCAACAGGCGCGAAATGGTGGGCAGCAGATACTCCGCTCCCAACGGGCCGCTGCCCAGCCGCACCAGACCCGCCGTTCCGCTGCCCAGCGCGGCGACTTCCGCCCGCGCCGCCTCGGCCGCGCCCAGCAGCGGCCTGGCCCGCGCCAGCAGCGCCGCGCCCGCCGCGCTCAGGCGCTGGCCGCGGCCGTCCTTCTCGAACAGGCGCGCGCCCAGCGAGGCCTCCAGACGGTCCACCGCCTTGGTCAGCGTGGGTTGGCTGCGGTGCACGACTTCCGCCGCGCGCCGGGTGCTGGCGTGCTGAGCGATGGCGACGAAGTACTTCAGGTCGCGCAGGTCCATGAGGCAGATCTCCGCAAGGCAAATTGATCAATAAAACGATTCGTTTGATGAAAATTTTAAAGTAGACGGAATCAATTGGCGAAATCCACAATGCTCCAAAAATCATGGAGACAACCGTGGCCTTCGCCTCGCAGCCGCACACCGTACTGGTCACCGCACCCAAGCTGGCTCCCGCCGGCGCCGAACTGCTTGCACAGTCGGGCGCCCGAGTGCTGTATCTGCCCGCCCTGGGAACCGCCGAAGATGTCGCGCGCATCCTGGCGCGGGAACCGGTGGATGCCGTTATTTCAAGAACGGTCGATCTGACTGCCAGCGCCATCGGCTCCTGTTCCACGCTGAAGGTGATCTCCAAGCACGGCGTGGGCGTCAGCAACATCGACGTAGCCGCGGCCACCGCGCGCGGCATTCCCGTCTACATGACGCCAGGAGCCAATGCGCAATCCGTCGCGGAACTGACGCTGGGCCTGTTGTTCGCCGTTGCCCGCCGCCTGTCGTGGATGGATGCCGAAATCAAGGCTGGCCGCTGGTCCCGCACCCAGGACGGCCTGGAACTGAGCGGCCGCCGGCTGGGACTGGTGGGTTTCGGCCAGGTCGGCCAGCGCGTTGCGCGGGTATGCCAGGCCCTGGGCATGATCGTGCACGCCCACGATCCTGCGTTGCGTGGCGGCGCCAGTCCCGTCGCGGGCGTCCAGTGCTGGGAGGATCTGGACGCCATGCTGGCGCAAAGCGACGTGCTCAGCCTGCACGTGCCGCTCAATCCGCATACCCGCGGGCTGATCAATGCCGAACGACTGGCCCTGCTGCCACGCGGCGCGATCCTCATCAACACGGCGCGCGGCGAAGTTGTGGACGAAGCCGCCTTGATCGGCGCGCTATCCGCCGGACGACTGCGCGGCGCCGGCCTGGACACGATGACGGTGGAGCCTCTGCCCGCGGACAGCCCGCTGCTGGCGCTGCCCAACGTGGTGCTCACGCCGCATGTCGGCGGCTCCACTCCGGCCGCCCTGGATGCCATGGCGGCGGGCGCCGCCCGCAATGTCCTGGGCTGGCTGCAGGGACGGCCCGCGGATTCCGGCGCCTGTGTCAATCCACAGGTTCTGGCAACCCCTTCCCATCCCCTCTGACGACATGGACTCCTGAAGCATGACCGTAGAAGCAAGCACCAAGAACTGGCCGCCCGGCTATCGCATCAATCCGCGCGCCGAAGGCGCCGACCCCGCCGTCGTCGCCGCATTCCTGGGACTGCCCGTGGCCGCCATCGGCGACGCCATGAGCCGCAACGTGGGCACGGTGGGCCTGCGCCAATACCATGCCCGCCTCGACACCACGATGTGCGGCCCCGCCCTCACCGTGCGGGTGCGCCCCGGCGACAACCTGATGATCCACAAGGCGCTGATGATGGCGCAGCCCGGCGACGTGCTGGTGATCGATGGCGGCGGCGACCTGACGCAGGCGCTGGTGGGCGGCCTGATGCGCACCACCTGCCTGGCCAGGAAACTGGCCGGGCTGGTGATCGACGGCGCAGTGCGCGACCTGACCGAATGGGCCGAAGACGGCATGCCGATATATGCGAAGGGCCACACGCACCGGGGCCCGAGCAAGGACGGTCCCGGCGAAATCAATGTGCCCATCAGTTGCGCCGGACTGGCCGTGCTGCCCGGCGACCTGATCGTGGGAGACGCCGACGGCGTCATCGCCATCTCCGCCGCGGATGCCGCCGGCGTGTTGGCCAGGACCCTGGCGCACCTGGACAGGGAGGAAGTCATCCGTGCCGGCAATCGCAGCGGCACGTCGGATCCTGAACGCTTCGACGCAGTCCTGCGCGCCAAGGGACTGCCGATCTGAGCCAAACGTCCCGTGTCGAGGACGGAACATAAAACCAGAACCCAAGAGGAGACATCCATGCAACGACGTCAATTCCTGCAGGCAAGCCTGCTGGCGCTGGCCACCCCCGCCGCCCTGGCGCAAGCCGGCTGGCCTCAGCAAGCCGTACGGCTGATCGTGCCGTTTCCGCCCGGCGGCGGCACCGACACCGTATCCCGACTGCTGGCCGAGAAACTGACCACCCTGAAGAAGTGGAACGTCATCGTGGACAATCGTCCAGGCGCGGCGGGCAACATCGGGCTGGATGCCGTGGCCAAGGCCCCAGCGGACGGCTATACGCTGGGCATGGCCCAGACTTCCAATCTGGCGATCAACCCCGCGCTGTACTCAAAGATGCTGTTCGATTCGCTGACGGATTTCCAGGCGATCGGCGAAGTGTGCGCTCAGCCCGTCGTGCTGGTGGTGCGCGACGATTCCCCGTTCAGGACGCTGGCTGACTTCGTCAAGCAAGCTGGGCTACATCCGGGCAAGTACACCTTGGCCCAGGCCGGCATGGGCACCGTGGGCCATCTGGCCGGCGAAATGCTGGTGCGCAGCGCCAAGATCAAAGTGCTGCAGGTGCCCTACAAGGGCGCGGGCCCAGCCATGAACGATCTGCTGGGCAATCAAGTGGATACCTATATCGGCAGCAGCGCATCGGTCATGTCGCAATTGCAGACAGGCAAGATCCGCGCGCTGGCAGTGACGTCCGCGCAGCGCCTCAAGGCGCTGCCCGACGTGCCCACTGTGGCCGAACAGGGCCATCCCGGCTTCGAAGCCACGACATGGCTGGGCCTGGTAGGTCCGGCGAAGCTGCCCCCGGAATTGGTCCAGGCCATCAACCGGGAACTCGTGCACATCCTGGCACAACCTGATGTGCAGGAACGGCTGGTCGCCGAAGGCAATGTTCCCACGCCAGGCACGCCGCAAGCCTTTCAAAAACTCATCCGCGACGAACACGCGAAGTGGGGAAAATTGATTCGCGAAGCCAATATCAGGATCGATTGAATCGGACGGCAAGCCGGCATCCGCCGGCTTGTCCTATCCTGAACAGTTCGCCTGAGTATCTCGCCTTGTCAGGCTCGCTGCCCCGCCCTCAACTCATATACACGCCGCCATTGATCGCGTAGTTCGCCCCCGTCACGAACGCCGCCTCGTCCGATGCCAGCCAGGCGCACAGCCCCGCCAGATCCTTGGCCGTGCCGAGACGGCCCACCGGCACGCTTTCGATGATGCGGTCCAGCAGGGCCGGCGGAAACGCCTTCACGGTATCGTCGGCGATGAAGCCCGGCGACGCCAGGTTGACGGTCACGCCGCGCGCCGCGACTTCCTGGGCCAGCGAGCGGGTGAAACCGATGACGGCGCCCTTGGCCGTGGCGTAGTTGATCTGGCCGATCTGGCCTTTCTCCGCCGCGACGGAGCCGATGTTGATGATGCGGCCCCAGCCCCGGTCGGCCATGCTGTCGACCACCTGCTTGGTGGTGTTGAACAGCGTATCCAGATTGCTGCGCAGCACCGCCGACCAGTCCGCGTGGCTCATCTGGCGGAACCGCATGTCCAGCATGGCGCCGGCATTGTTGACCAGCACGTCGATCTCGCCGACTTCGCGCCGCACCTTGGCGAAGGCCGCCTCGGTCGAGACCCAATCCGTGGCGTCGCCCTCGGACGCGATGAAGTCGTAGCCCAGGGACTTCTGTTCCTTCAGCCAGTGCTCCTTGCGCGAGGAGCGCGGCCCGCAGCCCGCCACCACGCGGTGTCCCGCAAGTTGCAGCGCCTGGCAGATCGCGGTGCCCGTGTGGCCCATTCCGCTGGTGACGTAAGCAATGCGCAAAGCCATGTACTTCCCCTTTTGAAAAGACGGTATCGCGCCGCCGCTCAGGCCACCTGGCCGACCAGCGGAAACAGGCCGAACGCCAGCGCCGCGGCCAGCATCACCAGGCAGACCATCGTGGCCCACTTCAGCGCATAGCGCTGGTGGTCGCCAAAGTCCACGCCGGCCAGGCCGACCAGCAGGTAGGTCGACGGCACCAGCGGGCTCAGCAAGTGCACCGGCTGGCCGATCAGGGAGGCGCGCGCCATCTCGACGGGCGAAATGCCATAGCCCTGGGCCGCCTCGCTCAGGATGGGCAGCACGCCGAAGTAGAAGGCGTCGTTGGACATGAAGAAGGTGAACGGCAGGCTGACCAGCGCGGTGATGCCGGCCAGGTACGGACCCATGGCATCCGGAATGACGGCCAGCAGGCTGCGCGACATGGCCTCGACCATGCCGGTGCCAGACAGGATGCCGGTAAAGATCCCCGCCGCGAAAATCAGCGACACCACCGACAACACATTGCCCGCGTGCTGCGCGACGCGGCGGCGCTGTTCGGCCAGGTCCGGATAGTTGATGACCAGCGCGATCGCGAAGGCGATCATGAACAGCACCGGCAGCGGCAGCACGCCCAGCACCAGGCTCACCATCAGCGCCAGCGTCAGGCCGGCGTTCACCCACAACAGCTTGGGGCGGCGCAGGTCCTGGTCGACCTCGATCTCGGGCAGGTTCTTGGGGCCGTCCTCGTCGTAGCCCGCGTGCAGCGACGCGCCGTCCGGCAGCGACAGCACGCCCAGGCGGCGGCGTTCATGCAGGCCCAGGAAGAAGGCCAGCACCAGGATGGATACGATGGCCACGCCCATCACCGGCACCAGCGGCACGAAGATGTCGCCCGCGTCCACGTGCAGCGCGCTGGCGGCGCGCGCCGTCGGGCCGCCCCAGGGCGTCAGGTTCATGACCCCGCTGGCCAGCATCGCCAAACAGGTCATGGACAGCGCGTTCATCTTCAGGCGGCGGTACAGCGGCAGCATCGACGCCACCACGATCATGTAGGTGGTCGAGCCGTCGCCGTCCAGCGAGATCACCAGGGCCAGCACGGTCGTGCCCACCACGATCTTCAACGGATCGCCCTTCACCGCGCGCAGGATGCGGCCCACGATGGGATCGAACAGGCCGGCGTCGATCATGACCCCGAAATACAGGATGGCGAACATCAGCATCACGCCGGTGGGCGCAATCTTGCGGATGCCGTCCAGCATCATCTTGTCGATGCCCGACCCGAATCCGCCCAGCAGGGCGAAAATAATGGGGACAAGGATCAGCGCCACCAACGGCGACAGACGCTTGGTCATGATCAGCGTCATGAACGTGATCACCATGCCGAAGCCAAGCAGGGTCAGAAGCATGAGGGTTATCTCCGGCTAGTCGTTGTTATGCATGTGTCGCGCCTCCGGCTGGGGAAGCGCGACCGCAAGACTAGAAATAAAAGCTGTCGGCAACCTGTCGTTTTTGAACAAGCGTGCAACGTGGGAAGGCCCGTCCAGCCATGCGACAATCGCCGCTATGCGCATACTGGTGATCGAAGACGACGCGGACCTTGCCGACGCACTCGTGCGCCGGCTGCGCCGTCTCGGCCATGCCGTCGACTGCCAGAACGACGGCCTCAGCGCCGACGGCGTGCTGCAGTACGAAACCTTCGACCTCGTCATCCTGGACATCGGCCTGCCCCGCATGTCGGGCTTCGACATCCTGCATCGCCTGCGCGACCGCGGCAGCAAGACGCCAGTGCTGGCGCTGACCGCCCGCATCGACATCGAAGACCGCGTCCACGCCCTGGATACCGGCGCCGACGACTACCTGGCCAAACCCTTCGATTTCCGCGAACTGGAAGCCCGCTGCCGCGCCCTGCTGCGACGCCCCAGCGCCCAGGCCGCCGGCGTGCTGCGCTTTGGCGAACTGGTCATCGACAGCGCGGCGCGCCAGGTCACGCTGGCCGGCCAGCGCATCGAATTGCCGAAGCGCGAATACAGCCTGCTGGAAATCCTGCTGGCCGGCATGAACCGCGCCGTCAGCAAAACCGAAATCGCCCACAAGCTGTTCGCCTTCGACGACGATGCCGCGCCCAACGCCATCGAGGTCTATATCGCGCGACTGCGCCGCAAGCTCGAAGGCTCGCCCCTGCGCATCGAAACGCAGCGCGGCACCGGCTACCTCCTGACCGCCACCGATGACCACGACAGCCCCGCCGCGTCCGGCCCTGGCCGGGACTGAACCCGCCCGGCCCGCCGCCGCGCAGGGCCGCATCTCGATCAAGCGCCGCTTGCTGGCCATGCTGCTGGCGCTGTTCGTCGCCGCCTTGATCACGCTCTACCTGCTGGTGCGCGGCTACGCGAATCAGACGGCCGACACCACCTACGACCAGCTGCTGCGCTCCTCGGTGCTGTCCATCGCCGACAGCCTGCAGCTGGTGCAGGGCGAATGGCGCATGGACATGCCCTATGCTTCGCTGGCGCTGCTGGAGCAGGCGCCGCGCGACCGCGTGTTCTACCGCGTCGGCGACGCCGGCGGCGCGCTGATCTCCGGCTACGAGGGTCTGCCGGCCCCGCCCGCCCGCGGCAACGACGGCCCGGCGTACTCGCCCCGCCTGTATGACGCCAGCTACCAGGGCGAGCCGGTACGCGTTGCCTGGATGGAGCGCAAGATCGCCGGCCCCCGCAACGCCGAGACCGCGCTCATCCAGGTTGCGCAAACTCGCGAAGCACGCAACGCGCTGGCGGCGGGCATCCTCTGGCAAGGCACGCTGGCGCTGATCGGCTTCACCGCCGCGGCGCTGGCGCTGGCCTACTGGGGCCTGCTGCGTTCGCTCTCGCCCATCCGCCGCATCGAACGCGAGCTGGCGGCCCGCAGCGCAGCCGATCTGCATCCCATCGCCGCTCCCGTGCCCGAGGAACTCGACACGCTGGTGCACTCGCTGGACGGCTTCATGGCGCGCCTGTCGGAGAATCTGGACACCTTGCGCCTCTTCATCGCCGAGGCCGCGCACCAGCTGCGCACGCCGCTGGCCGCGCTGCATGCGCAGATGGAAGTCGCGCTGGACGAAGAAGATCCCGCCGAACAGCGCCGCAGCCTGCTGGCCGTGCTGCGCAACGCCGAAAAGCTCTCGCGTCTGGTCAACCAGTTGTTGAGCGACGCCAGCGTCATCCACCGCAGCAACGTGCGCCAGTTCCAACCGGTGGACCTGGCCGAACTGTTGCGCCAGGCGGTCTACGACACGGTGCCGCAAGCCGATCCCCAACCCGACGTGCGCCTGCATCTGCCCGCCTACCCGCCCGGCAGTCCTCCCTCCGTGCTGGGCGACAGCCTGATGCTGCGCGAAGCCTTCAAGAACCTCATCGACAACGCGCTGCGCCACGGAGCCACGGAAGACGGCCACATCGACGTGCGGCTGGAGCCGCAGGACGAAGGCTGGCGCATTGCCGTATCCGACCAGGGACCGGGCATTCCGCCGGCGCTGGCCAACGCCGCTTTCGAGCGTTTCGTGCGCGGGCCGAACCCGCGCGCGCCCGGCGCCGGCCTGGGCCTGTCCATCATCAAGCGCGTGGTCGATATCCATCAGGGCCGGCTGGCCCTGAGCAACTGCGTCGGCGGCGGCCTGGACGCCGTGGTCACGCTGCCGGCCCGCCCCCATGAAGCTTGATCTCCTGAAACCCCTGCGCCTGCTGGCGGCGCTGGCCGCGTTGCTGCCGGCCGCGGCCGGCCATGCCGCGGAAACCAGCGCCGAGGGCCTGACGCTGGGGCCAGCCGACAGCAAGAACGTGCTGGTCGTGCACGCTTCCAACAGCGTGCAGGTGTTCCGCGGCGTGCTGGAAGACTTCAGCAGGCTCCACCCCGGCTTGCGGCTGGAATACACCGAACTGTCCACGCAGGATCTGTACGCCGGGACCGTCGCCCGCAGCGCGCGGACGCCGGCGTCCCGGTCCGGCCCAGACATCGTCATCAGTAGCGCCATGGATCTGCAGACCAAGCTGGTCAACGATGGCTACGCGCAGGCGCACGTCTCGCCCGAGACCCGCGCCCTGCCCGCCTGGGCCAACTGGCGCGATGAAGTCTTCAGCATCGGCACCGATCCCATCGTCATGGTCTACAACACCGGGAAGCTCGCTCCCGCACGGGCGCCGCGCACCCGGCGCGAATTGCTGTCCCTGCTGCAGGCGCCGGACCAGCCGTTGGCAGGCGCCATCTCCACCTACGACGTCGAAGGCAGCGGCATCGGCTACCTGGCGGCCACGCAGGACACGCGCCTGGACAGCATGGCCGGCGCGCTGCTGGCCGAGCTGGGCCGCAACCGCGTCACCGTGCACGCGTCCACGGAAGACGCGCTGGACAAACTCGAACGCGGCGAGATCACGCTGGCCTACAACCTGCTGGAGTCCTACACCCGGCACCGCATCGGCCAGGGCGCGCCGCTGGCCATCGTGTATCCGCAGGACTACACGCTGATGCTGTCGCGCTCCGCCATCATCCCCAGGCAGGCGCCGCGTGCGGATCTGGGCGCGATGTTCCTGGACTACCTGTTGTCGCCCCGCGGCCAGGAAATGGTCGCCGGCCAGTCCGGCATGCGGCCGGTAAACGCTTCGGTCAACCCTGAAGCGGGCGTGCGGCCGGTGGGACTGGGCGTGGGGCTGCTGGTGTATCTGGACCCGCTCAAGAAGCGGCATTTCCTGGACCTGTGGCGCGCGGCGGTCCATCCGCCGGTCGGCGGCGCACAGCCCTGACGCAGTTTCCCGGCACGCTGGTAAGCATGGCCCGGTAGGCGCGCACCAGTTCCCGGTTGATGAGGCGCCCGGCTACGCATCCGGCCCCCTTTCATGCTCGCCCAGTACCCATTTTTTTCATCTGACCCGGGATTTTGCGAGGATAATTTCCTCAGGGCAGGACCGCCGGCAATCAGACCGGCCAGTTGCCTTCGCGCCGCCAGACCACGGCCGCGCTGCGCTCCTCCCGATCTGGCCGGAGCCACCTCTACAACGATCTGTGATGCGTGACGGCGTTTGCGTCTGAACCAGAGTTGGAGGCACCAAATGGCTGAACACCAGATTGCCGTCCAGAGCGCGATCGAGGCGCTGGACCACCTGGCCAGTCCCGATCCGCACTGGCATGACGTCCTGCTGAGCTCCCGCGAGCTGGCCCAGCGCGAGAAGACGCTCGCCATCGGATGGACAGCTATCGAAAGCGCACTCACCGATGTCGGCGAAGCGGTGCTGCTGGTCAGCCGCGATGCAATCGTGGACAAGATGTCCGCGCTCGCCGTGCGGTATCTGGACGACGCGCGCGGCTGGAATGTGCGGGGCGGCAAACTGCTCCATCCCGACGCAAAAATACAGGCGCTGTTCGACGCCTATTGCCAGGCGGTTGCGCGCGACGGCAAGGCGCGATCGCTGGCGGCGGCCGCCGGCTGGGGCGAATTGACCTGGGTCGACATCAGCGCAGCCCCGCAAGCGCTGAGCCTGCCCGGCAACCGCATGCTGCTGGTGCGCATGCGGCGCAAGAGCGCCTTCGCCCAACCCGACGTCGACCGGCTGGAATCCGTGTTCGCCATCACCCACGCCGAAGCGGCGGTGCTGGCTGGACTTGCCATGGGCCATAGCGTGGAGGAAGTCGCCACCCTGCGCCATGCCTCCGTGCTGACGGTGCGCAAACAGGTGGCGTCCCTGCTCAACAAGATGGAATGCAACCGCCAGTCCGAGCTGGTCAGGCTGGCCTCGCTGCTCTAGGCGCGCTGGCAAGCCAGCGTGACGTACTCAATATTGAGTATGTGGCGTCCACCCGCGCCGGCCTACGATGAGCACGAAGGCATGAGGCCCGGACGCCCTATCCGGCCCGAGTCGTAAACCTGGCGGCGTGGCTCCGCGCCAGGAGCGCGTCCGCGCCCGCCGCGGGCCGGGTCGGTCTGCCCAAGAAAAACACCAATGCGCCAATCCGGTCGCGCAGCTGTCCCTGCCCCGGGCTGCATTGCCGCAAGCCCCCATGGACACCGGTTTCCAATGCTGCGGTCACTCACGTCATCAGGAGCATTTCATGAACACTGCCCTAACCGTCCGCGCCGCGATTCCCGTCGTCCTGGCAGCCTGCGCCCTGCTCGCAGGCCCCGCCGTCGCGCAAATGTCCGCCGCGCCCACCACCGCGGCGCCCCCGTCCGACGTCCAGCTCAGCCGCGATCAGGTCGAACGGGATCTCGCTGCCTGGAAGCAATCCGGCGTTGAAAGAAACTGGGATAGCGACAGCACCCCGGACATCAGCAGCCCCGAGTATGTTGCCGCCTACAAGAAGTACGTGGACACGGTCAGGCCTGCCAACGCCCCGCAGATGCAGCAGTCGCAGGGCCAGAGCAAGTGGTGATGCGCCGCCAGGCGCGCCCGGCAGCCCGCAGGCGTTTCCGCCTGACTCACACGGCGGCGAACGCCAGCGGGGCTCAGAACGTCACTTTGACCGAGGGCGCGCTGCGTTGCGCCTCGCCATGGAACACGGCCTCTATGTTGTTGCCATCTGGGTCCAGCACGAAAGCCCCGTAATACCCCGGGTGGTAGTCACGCAAGCCCGGCGCTCCGTTGTCCTTGCCGCCATTTGCCAGCGCCGCCTCGTAAAAAGCATCGACCATGGCCTGGCCCTGCGCCTGGAACGCCAGGTGATGGCGTCCGGTCAGCTCTCCTGCCGCCGCCTTGCTGTCGAGCGTGGACACAAACAGTTCGTCGGCCCAGAAATAGTTGTCGCCCGTGCCGCCCATGGGAACCTTCAACACGTCGAAAACCGCCTGATAGAACCGCTGGCTGGCCGCCAGATCCCGCACCACCAGCTGGATGTGGTCGATCAGCCGGCCGCGATGGATTTCGTTGGTCTGCATGTGGCGCTCCTGTCGGAAAGGGAGCCTTTGAATATACCCCCGCCATGCGGCCTCGTCGCCTCGGGTCAGGTCAGGTAGGAAGCGACCTCTTCGGATGTGAGATAACGCGTGAACGTCATGGACGGCTGCTGCGCCTCGTGCATGGCGCCGTTGAAGCCCGACCAGTTGCGCTTCATGCCTTCCTCCGTCTCCAGCGCGATCAGCACCCGCTTGCCGTGCCGCGACGCGTTGTGGCGCAGCGAGGCCTCGCCCCAGGCAAAGCGCATGGCGTCGATCAGTTCGCCATTGGCGTAGGCATCGGCCTGCAGCCATTGGAAATCCGCGGTATCGCCATCCTGGTCCGGCTCGCGCGCCGCGATCTCGCGCTGCACGCCCAGCGCCTGCGCGTGCCCGCCGATGATGATCTGCAGCAGTGTGAACGCGTGGAAGTTGTTGTTGACGGCATGCGCCCGCGCGACAAAGCCCGTCATGGAAGCAGGCAGCACCACCACCAGCTCGTCCTCGTAGCCCAGCTGCGAGGCCAGCCACAGATAGTGCAGGTTCTCGAACGGCAGGCTGTCGTTGCTGGTGGCCATGGGATGCAACAGCGCCATCAGATCCGAGTCGGACACCAAGCCGGCATGATTGCCCCGGTCGCGCAGCGCCATGGTCATCATCGGCAGCACCAGCAGGTCCACCGCCTGATGCAAGGCTTCCACTTGCCAGCGCCGGTCCGCAGGCACATCGGCCATGCTTGACCGGGCGTCCAGCCAGGCCCTGCGGTCGGCCTCCTCCACCTCATCGTCGTCATCCTCGACCTCCTGCGCGCAATACGGGCTCAGCGTCTGCAGCCACTGCCGCAACAGGCCTTGCAGGACAGGGAAGAGAATCGCCGGATCGGCGCCGTCTTCCACCAGCGAACCGCACATCAAGGCCACGGCGGCGGCGCGGCCGGGGTGCAGCGCGGGCAACAGACCGGCGCAGGTCCGCAGGCTGGCGGTAGCCTGCCC
The DNA here is from genome assembly GCF_017355315.1 of Achromobacter sp. SD115. Lineage (NCBI taxonomy): Bacteria > Pseudomonadati > Pseudomonadota > Betaproteobacteria > Burkholderiales > Alcaligenaceae > Achromobacter > Achromobacter sp. SD115. The sequence continues at coordinate 44,994 of NZ_JADIJM010000010.1, forward strand.
CGGCTCGCGGGCCTGGGCAAGAAAGGCGCTGACTTCGGGGCGCTGGAAAAACTGCTCCAGAGGGTCCAGATCATCGGCAGCGGTGACCGGAGTGCAAAGCGCAGCGGAAAATGTCGTGTCGGAAGCGGGCATGGAGATGGGCAGGCATGAAAATAGCGGCGTTCGCCTTGCGGCAGCCCGGAGTTTACTGAAGCGGCTCCGGACGCGACAGCACCCAGCCCGCGCACGCCAGCATGCCCAGCCCCACGCCCAGGGCCAGCCACCAGGCGGGATGCGCGCCCCAGGCAAAGCCCGCGTAGCCCAGCGCCATGCCGGCCACCGCGTAGCGCTTACCCTTGCGGCTGATCGCGCCTTGTTCACGCCATAGCCTGAGCGTGGCGCCGAAGCGCGGATGCGTCAGCAGCCAGTGTTCCAGCCGCGGCGAAGACCGCGCAAAGCACGCCGCCGCCAGAATCAGGAAGATGGTCGTCGGCATGACGGGCAGCAAGGCGCCTATCAGGCCCAGCGCCACCATCAGGAATCCCAGCAACAGCCACGCGGCGCGCACCGGCCCGCTACGACTGGCGCCGTGCGGGCGCGCGCCGCAACGCGCCCACGCGCGACTCACGCGAGTTCCTGCTCGACATAGCCGCGCACGGTCCCGAATGCCGCCTGGGCGCCCGTCACGACGAGCTGCTCCTGTTCCGGCGTCAGCGGCACCGCGTCCAGGGCCGCGGCGAACCCGCGCCAATGCCGGGCCACGCCTTCGGGATGTCCGTCCAGATGCCGCGCGCCAAAATCCCGGTCCAGGCCCAGCCGGCTGCCGGCCAGCTTATAAAGAACGGCCGCGCCCAGCGTTGAGCCTTCGGACACGTACAGCCATCCCAGCGCATGCGGCAGGGGCGTGGCGGCGCCGATGGCCGACGGCTCGGACGGCGCGGCGGCGCGCAGGTCCGCCAAGTCCTGCGCGACCCGGTCCAGACGGCGCCGCTCGCTCAGGTCGGGCAGCAGCGCCGCCAGGTCGGCCCGCGCATAGAGCGCGTCGACGTCGCGCATGAACCGGTATTGCACGCGCAAAAAGCCTGCGTACCGCTCGCGGCTGTCGAATATGCCGGCGTCCATGATGCGGCGGTCCAAGGTATCGTGCGTGGACGTCGTGAGCGCCTTCAGGCGCCTGGCTCGGTCGGCAAGAGTGGGGGATGCTTGTGTCATGGCAGACTCCTCGGGTTAGAACCTGGTCTGCAGCCCCACGCGCAGCGTGCGGCCAGGCGCGGGCATGAAGCTCATGGCCAGCGGATCCAGGTAGTAGCGGTCGGTCAGGTTCTGCAGCGAGACATTCACAACGGTGTGCTCGCGCAGCTTGTAGTTCAGGAACAGGTCGAACAGCGTGACCTGGTGGTAGACGAGTTGCGGCGTGGTTGCTCCCGTCTGCCAGGGTTGATCGGCCTTGGCCGTGGGGCCCGAGGTGTAGGTCATGCGGCCGCCCACGGTCAGCGTTTCATTGAAAAAACGCAGGCCGGTCGTCAGGTTCACCGCCAGCCTGGGCGGGTTCTGCGTGTTCGTGTACGAACCCATGAAGCTGCCGGGCGTGCAGTTCGGCGTATCGCCGGTCTTCTGGTATCTGTTCGCAGCCGCCCGCAGGCGCGCCGCGAACGCCGCATCGCAGGTCTCGGTCTTCAGGTAGTAGGTGGCCGACAGGTCCGCAAACACGCGTCCGGCGTCGTAGCGCGATTGCAGCTCCAGGCCGCTGGTCTTGTAGCTATCTGCGTTGCTGAACCGCATCAGACCGTTCATGCCTGGCGAGGGATCGTAGTAGCGGGTGATGTAGTTCTTGATGTTGTTGTTGAAGTACGCCAGCTTGACGGCCGCCGAATCGCCGTCCGTCAGCACATTACCGCGCAGCGTGCTGGCGCCGACCTCCCAGCTGTTCGAGCGTTCGGGCTTCAGACCCTTGCCCGGATCGGTCTGCAGCACTCCGCGGCTCGTCTCGAACAAGGACGGCAGGCGCAGGCCCTGCGTGTAGGACGCATAGACGAAGGTATCCGGCACCAGCTCGAAATTGAAGCCCGCCGACGGCGCAAAGCCGCCGCCGCTACTGCGCTGCTTGCCGGAATAGCCGAAGCCCGTGACCACCTCCGAGATTTGCGACGGGTAGGCGCGGGTCTCGGTCGCGCCGAATTCGTCGAACCGCACGCCTTCATAAGGATTGTTGGTGTTGCCGAATACGATTCCGTTATTGAGCCGGGGATCCGTGGCGTCGGTGTACTGCCCGTTCTGGTCCGGGAACCACATCATGTTGCCCCAGCCTCCCGGCTTGGACACGGACACGTAGCGCAGCTCGCGCTCCTCGCGCCGCGCGCTGGCGTAGACGCCATTGTCCTTGTTGGTGTAGTGGCTGTAGCGGCCGCCGCCCCACAGGGTCAACTTGTCGGTCGGCTTGTAGTCCAGCTGCCCGCTGAAGCTGAACTCCTGCCTGGAGGCGTCGCGCAGCATGCGGTTGGAGTTGATATCGTGCTGCGTGGTGACCACGCCTTTCTGCGGGCGGATGTCTTCGATCTGGAACGATCCGCCCAGAGCCAGCTTGAAGTCGCCCACGCCTGTCTGGAACCGCGAGGTATTGCCCAGGTCGCCGCCTATGCGGCGGTCTGCCTGCCGGGTCCAGTTGCGGTCCGAACGGTACGCCTGCGAAGCCGGCGCAAGCACCGAAGTCAGTTGGCTGGTCTTGGCATCGGTCATCCACAGGTTGGCCGTCAGGTCGACCAGTGGATTGCCCGCCGGTTGAAAGTCGTAGCGCGCCGTGTAGGTATCGATCTTGGTGTCGCTCAAGGGGTACTGATAGATGCCCGCGGTCCCCATGCGAAAGATGTCCGACGGCATGATCTCACCCATGCGGCCGTCGAAGCTGCGATAGCCCAGCTTCAGCGTATGGTCGTCGGCCGGGCGTATCGTCACCTTCAGCAAGATCGACTCGGTGTCGGCCGAGGAATTCAGTACTTCTTCCCCCGCGTTGTACACGGTGGCGACACTTTTCTGCTCGCGGCCATACTTGTCGTAGACGCGATAGCGGTCCTGCCCCCTCTTGCCGCTGAAGTAATTGCCCTGGTTGCGGCGCGCATAGGCGGCAACCAGATCCAGCTTGTCATTCGTGTACCCCAGCGCGATGCTGCCGGACTCCGCCCGCGACCCGAACAGGCTGCCCCGGCTGTCGTGCGGCGGGGACGCCAGGCTCCCCTTGCGGGCGTTCGGGTCGCGATAGGCGGGCGCGACGCCGTTGTTCCAAGCATCGCCCGTCAGGCGCACGCCGAACGTATTGCCATCCACCAGGATGTCCTGGATCCCGATGGTCTGCATCTCCACCGAACCGCCTATGGCGCCGGACTTGATCGAGGGGCCCTTGTTGATCGTGACGCTGCTGATGAGGTCGGCGTCGATGTAGCTGCGCTGCTGCGTACCCGCATAGCCCCGGTACACGTCCAGCGCCTGTTCCGAACCGTCCACCCGCACCGCCACGCGGCTTTGCCCCTGGATGCCCCGGATGTTCACGTCCAGCCCGCCGCCGTTGCGGCTGTCGCCCACCTGCACGCCGGGCACGCCTTTCAACAGGTCCCCAGCCGAAACGCGGCCAAAGCGGTCGATGTCTTCGCTCGACAGGTACACGGAGGAACGCGGTGCGAGGTAGACCTCTTTCTCGGGCAGGGCGTCGGCGGCTATCAGCACCGAAGGCAAGGCGAATGCACCAGCGGACGCCCCCTGCGCAGGCGCCAGCGCGTAGCTGCCGTCCTGCCGCGGCACTAGCCGCAACTGCGTGCCCGCCAACAGCGATTGCAAGGCGCTGCGCACCGTGTAGCGCCCCGCCAAGGCAGGCGCCGTCAAGCCGCGCGTCAACGCCGGGTCGAACGACAAGAGCAGTCCCGACTGGCTGGCGAAACTGCCCAGCGCCGCGCCCAGCGATCCAGCGGCAATGTCGTAATTGCGCGGCGTGGGATCGTCCAACCTCGCGGCGGCGCTTGCCGGCGCGGCGGGAGCGGCTGCCTGCGCTTTCTGCACGGGAGCGGCGACGGTAGCAGCAGGCAGGCCGATCAGTGCGCAACGCAGCGCAAACGCAGCCGGGCGCAAGCGCCATGGGGATTGAGGTCCGGGGGAAGAACGGCGTACTCGATGCATGCTTTTCCTAACTCGTGGGGTCTGGGTCCCGCGCCTGGCGCGAGTTCTCAGACCCCTTGCCGCACGAGATCGGAAAAGGGATATGTTTTTTGCGGAATTATTTTTCGCGCGTAGCCGACCGCGCGGATCGCCGCCATCGAAATCGTCTGGTCCAGCCATGGAAACAGGGCTTGCGCTGTTGCTTGCTGACTTCACATCGCCCCCTGAATATTGCGAAGCGCCAAAACCTGAATGATAATTGTTTTTATTCAATTGCCAATACTGCATTCGGTCAGGTCCCTTCCTGGCGCTGCCTGAATCGCCCGTCCCCGTGATGACCACCCCAAGTCCATCGTTCGCCGCCCCACAGCGCGACAGCATCGCCGCCCTATACATCGAGAACCACGCCTGGCTGCGCAACTGGCTGGCCTACCGGCTGCACTCCTGGGGCGCGGGCATGGCGGACGACCTGGCTCACGACACCTTCGTCCGCATCCTGGCCAGCCGCAGCGACGCGCGGCGCGAGTCCATCCAGCAGCCGCGCGCCTACCTCACCACCGTGGCCAAGGGCGTGTTGTTCAGCTGGATGCGCCGCCAGACGCTGGAACGCGCCTGGCTGGATGCGCTGGCCGCGCTGCCCCAGCCGCAGCACCCATCGCCCGAACGGCAGAGCATCATCCTGGAGGCCCTGCACGAGATCGACGCCATGCTCGACACGCTCAAGCCCCGCGTCAAACAGGCCTTCCTGATGGCGACGCTGGACGGCATGAAGCAGCAGGAGATCGCGCAAGCGCTGAAGGTGGCCGTGCCCACCATCAAGAGCTACATCCACAAAGCCTATCTGGCGTGCCTGAGCCTGATGCCCGATGAATGACGCCACCCTCGCTCCGCACATCCTGGAGGAAGCCGCCACCTGGCTGCTGCTGATGCAGGACGCGCCGCTCGCGCCCGCCCAGCAGGTCGAGTTCGAACGCTGGCGCGGCAGCAGCAGCGATCATCAGCGCGCCTGGAAGCGCGCCGAACGGTTGCTCGCCCGCATGGGCTCCCTGCCGCCCGTCCTGGCGAAACCCACGCTGCAGCGCCCCGCGCACGCGAGCAGGCGCGCCATGCTGCGCAGCCTGGTCGTCCTGCTGGCGGCGGCGCCTTTGAGCTGGCTGGCATGGCGGCATCAAGCCTGGCGCGAATGGCTGGCGGCCGACTACGTCACGGCGGTGGGCGAACGCCTGGACATCAAGCTGGAAGACGGCGCGCAAATCGCGCTGAACACCGACACCGCGCTGGACGTACGCTACGACGAGCGGCAACGACTGCTACGCCTGCGCAGGGGCGAAATCCATATCGCGACCGCGACGGACACGCAGCGTCCGCCGCGCCCCTTCCTGGTGCAGAGCGACCACGGCCTGATGCTGGCGCTGGGAACACGCTTCACGGTGCGCCAGTTCACGGACTGCACGCTCCTGGCCGTGTACGGAGGCGCCGTGCAGATCCACCTGGACGGCACGGGCGCCATGGCCCGCGCCAACATTATCGAATCGGGCCAGCAGGTCCGGTTCGACCGCGACAGTCTGGGCGCAATCGAAGCCGCGAATGCCAATGCCCTGGCCTGGCGCAGGGGCCTGCTGGTGGCCGACGATATGCCCGTGCTGCAATGGGCCGAGGAACTGATGCGCCACGGTGGCGGCACCATCGATTGCGACGCGCCAATGCGCTCGCTGCGGGTCTCTGGCGCCTTCCCCATCAACGACCTGCCCCTGGCCGTCGGGATGCTGGCCCAGACCTACGGCCTGCGCACGCGTCGCGACGGATCGCGCATAAACATCAGCCGCTAGGTATTGATTTTTCTACGCGACCTGCCACAATGAAATCACGCATTTCCTGTTGGCCGACAATCCGTTCCTGGTCCCTGACCACCTCCGCGCCTTCCAACGCGTGTTCAAAGGAGCCCACGATGCCGCCGATACTCCTCCCCTCCGTTCGCGTAGCGAGCCCGTCCTTCCCCTGCTCCAGGTAGTAGTCCATACGCCAAGTTCCGGCCACGGCGGCATTTCGCCAAGTGGACTGATGCGCTTGCGTTACGGCTGCAAGCCGGCATGGGCTCGCGCACTCGAACACGGCCGCCGACGGCTTACGGTTAACTTTCGCCGTCGAATGCCGTAAATGAAGTGAAGACAGACATAGCTATCCCCTCCGTTCCCAGTCGCAAGGAGTTGCTGTCATGTCCAAGCTCCAATATCGCCTTTCCCTGCTTTTGCTGTCCGCCTCCAGCATCCTCCCCGCCGCCCACGCCGCGGATGGAACCATCCACTTCCAGGGAGCCATCGTCGAGGCGGCTTCGTGCATGCCGCAGGTTCAATCCCGAAAAGTAGCCGTCCGCCTGGAATGCGATGCCGAACGCGCCCGCGCCGCTGGCAAGCCTGCCCGCGACCGCGTGAGCGCCAGCCGCGTGCAGGTCGACGTGCAGCCCGTGTCCCTGAAGGCATCGCGACCCGGGCAGAAAGATACCCAGGGCTACATCGTCACGCTCGCCTACCTGTAGTCGTCAGTGCCTGCAATCTGGCGGCCACACGTGCCGCCGGATTGCCTGCGCTTCGCCCTTGCCATAAAATGCGAAACAATCTTATTTGCATTTAGGCTGCTACCGTCAGCCCAGGGGAGAAGCCCATGGAGGCTGACAACTGCGATCCGCGTCAGCAAGTCGGCACGCTGTACCGCGACCATCACGCGTGGCTGCAGCACTGGCTGCGGCGCCGGCTGGGCAATGTGGGCGACGCCGCCGACCTCGCGCATGACACCTTCGCGCGCATCCTCGATTCGCGCCTGCCTGCCGTGCTGCATGAACCTCGCGCCTATCTGACCACCGTGGCGCGCGGCATCCTGGTCAATTGGTATCACCGCCGCGCGCTGGAACAAGCCTACCTGGAGGCGCTGGCGCAACTGCCCGAGGATCAGGCGCCCTCGCCGGAACGCCAGTTGATCGTCCTGCAAACCCTGCATGAAATCGACGCCATGCTGGATGCCTTGCCGACGCCAGTGCGGCGCGCCTTCCTGCTGTCGCAAATAGAAGGACTGACGTACGAAGCGATCGCCGACAGGATCGGGGTATCGCTCATCACCGTGAAGCGCTACATGGCGCGCGCCTTCCGCCTGTGCCTGGCGTGCATGGAGTGAATCGCCGATGAGCGCCGTGGACGACTCCATCCTCGACCAAGCCGCCGAATGGCTGGTCGTCATGCACGCCGGCGCCGTGTCGGCCGAAGACCGCCGCGCCTGGATGGACTGGCGCGCGCGCAGCGCCGCGCATGAACAGGCCTGGTTGCGCGCCGAGCGGCTGCTGGGCACGCTGGGCGACCTGCCCCCCGCACTGGCCATGCCGGCGCTGGATCGTCCCGGCTCCCGCCGCGCGGCCCTGGCCAAGCTGGCCACCCTGCTGGCGGTGGCGCCCGCCGCCTGGGGCGCCTGGCGCTGGTCGCAAGCCGAGGGCTGGACCGCCGACTACCGCAGCGCCACCGGCGAACGCCGCGAGATCCGCCTCGATGACGGCACGCGACTGACGCTGGACACGGCCTCCGCGGTCGACGTGCGCTATGACGCCAACCAGCGCATCGTCCTGCTGCGCACCGGAGAGATCTACATCGAGACAGCAGCCGACCCTCGCCCCTTCGAGGTCCACACGCGCGATGGCAGACTGCGAGCGCTGGGCACCCGCTACACGGTGCGGCTGCAGGAGGACGGCACGCACCTTGCAGTTCAGGAAGGCGCGGTGCGCATCGCCACGGAACACGACACGCTGGTCCTGAACGCCGGCCAGCAGACCACCTTCTCGGCGCGCCGCATCGACGCCGCAGCCCAGCTGGATCCAGGCGCCATCGCCTGGACGCGCGGCATGCTTTTGGCCGACGGCATGCCGCTGGGCCTGCTGGTGGCCGAGCTGGCGCGCTACCGCAAGGGCGTGACGCGTTGCGATCCGGCCGTCGCCGCCTTGCGCGTGTCCGGCACCTTCCCGCTAGCAGACACCGACCGCTCGCTGGCCATGCTGGCCGCCACCTATCCGGTAGCCGTCGCTTCGCGGCTGGGCGGCTACTGGATCACGGTAGGCCCGGCCTGAAACGGGCAGGACGCAGACCGCGTCCCGCCGCCTAGCCCTTCACCACTTGTACGACACGTTGGCGATCACGCTGCGGCCCGCGCCCAGCAAGCAGGCATTGTTCAGGAAGCAGCCCGCCACGTAGTACTTGTCCGTCAGGTTCCGCACATTGACCGACGCGCTCAAGCCCCTCAAGGACGGATCGGCGCGGCCGAAGTCATAGCCCACCATGGCGTCCACCAACGTGTAGGCCGGCACCTTGAAGGTGTTCTGCGCGTCGCCATAGCTGGACCCCGTGTAGCGCACCCCTGCCCCCAACGTCAGGCCTTCGAGCGCGCCGCTGGACAAGGTGTAGTCGGTCCACAAGGACAACAGATGCCTGGGCACGCGCACCGGGGCCTTGCCCTTGTTGCTCAGGCCCGCGAAATTGGGATTGTCCTTGGTCACTTCCACGTCGTTGTAGGTGTAGGAGGCGATCACGTTCAGCCCGCGCACCGGACGCAGCACGCCCTCCAGTTCGATGCCGCGCGACGTCACCTCCCCTTCCTGCACGCTGAACGAGGTGTTCTGCGGGTTGGTCGTCAGCACATTCTGGCGCCGCAGATCGAACGCCGCCAGCGTCACATAGCTGTCCGAGCCCGGCGCCTGGTACTTCACGCCCACCTCGTACTGCTTGGCCTTCTCGGGCTTGAACTGCGCACCGTTGATGTCCGTGCCCGTCAGCGGCGAAAAGGACTCGCTATAGCTCACATAGGGAAAGAAGCCGCTCTCGAAGGCATAGCCCAAGCCGGCGCGGCCCGTGAAGTCCTCCGCCGCCGTGTCCGTGCGCACATCCCGCAGCACATTGGTGGTGCGCTGGTTGACCCAGTCATAGCGGCCGGCCAGCGTGGCTACCCATTGGTCCAGCTTGACCTGGTCCTGCAGGTACACGCCCAACTGGCGGCTGCTCTCGTCCGTGCTGAGCAACGAGGTATAGCGCGAGGTGTCGATGCTGACCCGCACCGGGTGATAGATATTGATCGGCGGCGCATTGCCCGTTTGCGTATCCGCGGTGCGTTTGCTGTACTGATAATCCAGCCCGACCAGCAAGGTATGGTCCAGCGCGCCCGTCGCGAACTTGCCCACCAGCCGGTTGTCCACCGAGTACGTGTCGCTGTCGTAGTCGCGCAGCTGGTAGTAGCGCGCAATGTCCGTGCCATTGATCACGCCGCTGTTGCGGAACAGCTGATCCTCGTAGCCCTTGAAATGGCCATAGCGGAAATTCTGCTGGAAGGTCCACGTGTCGGAAAACGCGTGGCTGAGCTCGTAACCGATATTGGTGAGTTCGCCCTGCTCCTTGTCGAAGCCCGGCTGGTTCAGCGAGCGATGCCGCGGCACCCGGCCATTGGGGTTGGAGCCGTCCAGCACCGAATACGGCAGGTTGCTGGTGAACAGGTTGCGGTTGCGCTGGTAAGAAGCCAGCAGCGTCACCGAGGTGCGCGCGCTGGGCGCCCAGGTCAGGCTGGGCGCCACGTATATGCGGTCGTCCGGCACGCCGTCGATACTGCTGTCGGCGTTGCGGCCCAGGGCGACCAGCCGGTAGGCCAGCGTGCCCGGCTCATCGATCACGTCGCCAATGTCCATCGAACCCTGGACCCGGTCATGGCTGCCCGTGGACAGTCCGACTTCCCGATGCGATTCGAACAAGGGGCGCTTCGACACGAAATTGATTATGCCGCCCGGAGAGCCCTGGCCGTACATCACCGACGACGGTCCTTTCAGCACCTCGATGCGGTCCATGCCATAAGGCTCCGGCGCGAAATATCCGGTATTGCTGTTGCGCAAGCCGTCCGTGTAGGCATTGGTCGAAATCTGCTGGAAGCCGCGCACCATCAGCGTATTGTCGGTCGGGTTGTCCCCCGCCACGTTGGCATAGACGCCCGCCGTGTAGCTCAGCGCGTCGCTCACCGTCTGCACGCCCTGCACCGCCATGCGCTCCTGCGTCACCACGGAAATCGACTGCGTCGTCTCCATCAAGGGCGTCGCCGTCTTGGTCGCGGACGTGGCGTTGCCGACCAGATATGGATTCGCGCCCGAATAGCCCGCCGCGCCCGTCACCGTGATCGCCGGCAGTGTCGCCGCGTCCGACAGCACCTTGCGCAAGGTGTAGCTGCCATCGGCGCGCGGCGCCATCTCCAGCCCGCTACCGGCCAACACGCGCCGCGCCGCCTCGGCCCGGCTCAACTCCCCGGAGACACCGGGGCTTTGCAGACCGTCTGTCCAGGACGGCTCGAACGCCAGCGAAATCCCCGACACCAGCGCGAAGCTTGCAATGGTCTTGCCCAGCGGACCGGGCGGGATGTCATAAACCTGACGGGCCTGTACAGCGGCGGGCGCCGAAGCGCCCTGCCCGTGGACCACGCCTGCGGTCAGGGTGCCGGCCAGCACAGCCATGGAAATCGCGCGGCGGCGCCTGATGGAGGGGGAACGCATGCAAATAGCCTCTCGAACTGGGGTGGATAGTTGCTATGCCAGTTGAGAAAGCAAAAAGTATCAGGGGACAGGAAAATATTTTGTGGAATGCGGGCTGGCAGAGGTTTGGGAAACCCGCATCGCACCAAGATCAAGCGGCGTTCAGCGCCTTGGTCAGCACCGTGAATACCCGCTCGTCCGTGGACTGCGCAACATTGAACCGCAGGAAATCCCCGGCAGCCAGCGACTGGCTGAACGCGTTCCCCGGCGCCACCACCACTCCTTCCTTCAGGCACAGGCGGGCGACGGTGGCCGCATCCTTGCCCTCGGGCAAGCGACACCACAGGAACATTCCCGCGCGGGGCGTCAGCCAGGGCTTGATGCCCAGCTTCAGAAGCTTGGCGGCGGTCTTTTCCATCTGCTGCGCCAGGCGCAGCCGGGTCGATTCCATGTGCCTGCGGTAGCCGCTGCCCGTCAGCGTCCTGAAAATGATGTCGGCCGCCAGCCGGCTACCGCCAAAGGTCGTGGCGACTTTCAGGTCGGTCAGGCTTTCCACCCAGTCGGACCGCAGCGCGATGTATCCGCAGCGCACCGACGCCGACACCGTCTTCGAGAAGCTGCCGATGTGTATGACCCGCGACAGCCCGTCGAACGCCGCCAGGCGCGGCGCGGGCGTGTGCTCGAAATCCGCGAAGATATCGTCCTCGACGATTACCAGCTCGGAATCGTCCGCCAGCTTCAACAGACGATGCGCAACCAAGGGCGACAAAGTCGCCCCCGTCGGATTGTGAATGCCGGAGTTCGTGATGTAGAGGCGCGGGGCATGCTCGCGCAGCGCCGCTTCAAACGCCCGGACGTCCGGACCGTTCGGCGTATAGGGCACCCCCACCGCCTTGACGCGATGCGCCTTCAACAGCGCATGGAAATTGAAGTAGCAGGGATCGTCCACCAGAACAGTGTCCCCCGGTTCCAGCAGAAAGCGCAGGATCAGGTCGATCGACTGGGTTCCGGAATCGGTCAGCATGATCTGTTCCGGCCCGGCCTCTATCCCCATGCCCGCCATCCGCCGCGCCAGCAGCTGCCTCAAGGGCGCGTGGCCCAAGGGCGTCCCATACTCAGTCAGTTCCGCGGCTTCGGCCCGCGCCATGCCGCGCATGGCGCGCCGCAGCCCTTCCTCGTACATCCAGCTGACCGGCAGCCACCCGCAGCCCGGCCGCAAGCTGTCCGCATCGGCCGCCAGCGACTGGCGCGATACCCAGAGCGGATCGACTTCCCGGTCCAGCTTCGGCCCCATCTCGGTAAGCGCCAGCGGCGCCACGGGTCCCGCCACATAAAACCCCGCCCCGGGACGCGACACCAGCACCCCCTCGGCCGCCAGCCGCTCGTAGGCTTCCACCACCGTGGACACCGACACGTCCAGCGTCCTGGCCTGCACTCTCACCGAGGGCAGGCGCGCGCCAGGCAAAGCCGTGCGTGCCGCAATCCGCCCCTGGATCTCGCCCATGACCTGCTTGATGAGAGTGCCGCCACGCGCCATGGAATGCTCCGCTGTACTGGCTTTTATTACATAACAGTTCCGTAAAATTGTACTGGATTGTGCGTGGACTCGGGTCAGCCGCCATGCTGTACTGACGCCCGGAATCAAGGAGCTTCAGATGGACAAGGCCACCAGCGGCTGGGTAAACGGTTTTATCGGTGTAGTGATCTTCGCGGGCTCCCTGCCCGCCACCCGGGTCGCCGTGGCGGACCTCGATCCCATTTTCCTGACTTGTGCGCGAGCCGCCATCGCCGGCCTGCTCGGTCTGGCGCTCCTGATGCTGCTGCGCCAACCCCGGCCCTCTCCGTCCGACACCCCCTCCCTGGCGCTGACCGCATTAGGCGTCGTCGTCGGCTTCCCCCTGCTGACGGCCCTGGCCCTGCAGCACGTCACCTCGGCTCATTCCATCGTCTTCCTGGGCCTGCTGCCGCTCAGCACCGCCATCTTCGCGGTGATACGCGGCGGCGAACGCCCGCGCCCGCCGTTCTGGATGTTCTCCATCGTCGGCGCCGCCTGTGTTGCAGGCTATGCCGCCTGGGGCGGCCTGGAGGCCTCGCCCACGGGCGACCTGCTCATGCTCGCCGCCATCATCGTCTGCGGCCTGGGCTACGCCGAAGGCGCCAAGCTCTCCCGCAAGCTGGGTGGCTGGCAGGTCATCAGCTGGGCGCTGGCGCTGTCGCTGCCCGTCATGCTGCCCATCGCGCTGCTGACCATGCCCGCTTCGTTCGAGCACGTCAGCACGCCAGCGTGGATAGGCTTCGCCTACGTGTCGCTGTTCAGCATGCTTATCGGGTTCGTGTTCTGGTATCGCGGACTGGCGCAGGGCGGGATTGCCGCTGTGGGGCAGTTGCAGCTGTTCCAGCCTTTCATGGGCCTGGGCTTGGCGGCGCTGCTGCTGCATGAGAATGTCAGCTGGACGATGTTGATCGTGACACTGGCGGCAGTGGTTTGCGTGGCGGGCGCAAAGCGGTACGCGTAGGGCTGGCGGACAAGTGTGAAGCTGACGCCATCCCTGGCTGGCCCATGGCTAGCGACGCGGCGCTTGGCGTTGCTCAGCGTATGCTTTAAGTGATTGCATGGTTTGAGGAAGCCCCTCCCGAATCTGCTTGGCAACACGTGGCCCGAAAATAACAGCAAGGGCGCCAGAGAACCATACGCGGTGAGCGACTTCCGAGCCGCCATCCACCGGCGAAACGGTGTGCTCGAAGTGCATGCGGAACAGAGGGATGTAGCCCTCTACGGTGAACGATCGGCCCTCGGATCGCTCTGTGACAACCATGGGCACGCCCATGCCCTTGCGGGGAACTATCCGGCCTCTTGTTCCAACTACGAATGGCCCGTTCAATTGGGCTTGCTTGGTGTCCGGGTCCCAAAGGTGCCATCGGTCGACTTCGCTCCAAATATGATCGATGACCATGGGAGGCACTGCGATTTGGATACGTTCTTCGATATGCATGAAAGGGCTGATTCCTCGGCAGGACAACGGTGTCAGACTACAATTTCGCAGCATCTGGGTAGGCAAATTGTAGCCGGGCACCTATTTCCTACACACGGACGGGTCATAGCTCCACGTGCTCAATCCGGTTTCGCCCGTTGTTCTTGGCCGCGTACAGTTGCTGATCTACGGCCTTGACGAAACCAGCACGGTCTGTCTGCCCGTCTGGCACCACCGTGCCTGCTCCGATGCTGACGGTAACGCGCCTGCCATGCGGTGACAGCGCGTGCACGATAGCCTTCTTCTGGAGCAACCGCTGGCAACGGTCAGCAACCTTCCGCGCGACTTCGGCATCGGCTTCGGGCAGCAGCACGACAAACTCTTCCCCGCCGTATCGCGCAACCAGATCGCGCGGGCCGTCCAGCGCAAGGTTCAAGGTCTGCGCGATATCCACCAGGCACTGGTCGCCCTGGGTGTGGCCATACAAATCGTTGTACTGCTTGAAAAAGTCAACGTCGAGCAACAATACGGACAGGGGCTTTCGTTCGCTGTCCGCGCGCGCCCATTCCAGTTCGAAACCACTATCGAAGCGACGCCGGTTGGCAATATTCGTCAAGCCGTCCTTGAAGGACAGCGCCTCCAACTCCTTTTGCAAGGTCAGCAGCTTTTCCTCGGTCTTCTTGCGTTCGGTGATGTCGAACATGAAGCCGATCAGCGCTTGGACTTCGCCTCTGTCATCGCGCATGACGTGCACGACGTCGCGGATCCACACATAGCCATTGTCCTTGGTCAAGGCTCGGTAGTCTGCCTCATGATCGACGCCGGCCTGGGATTGGCTGACGCAAAAATTCACCACGGAATCGCGGTCGTCCGGGTGCATGCGCATGGCCCAGTCCTCCACGCTCACCCAGCTTTCAACCGTCCAGCCCAGCAACGCCTCGATCTGCGGACCGATATAGGCGAACTTCTTCGTGGCCCAATCGATCTTCCAGGGAATCGCCTTGGTCGATTCCAGCAAGGTCCTGTACACCGCGTTGCCATCAAGAAGCGTGCTTTCGTCGGACATACTCAATCCACCCTTGATCCACATGAACCAGCCACTTTAGCCTGAACCCGTCAGCGACTCTAGACGATGCGGATATGGAGTCGGCTGCGGTGGTTTGCGTGGTGGGAACCAAGGGATGCGCCGAATGACAAGGCCGCACTCGACGCGCCCCTATCGAAACCCATCAAGGCGCCAGCACCTCGATGATCCGACGCCCGATATACGCCGCATGCGTCTCAAGCGCAAAATGTCCGGTATCCAGTAACTCAACCTGCGCGTCCGAATTGTCCCGCTTGAACGCCTCGGCCCCAGGCGGAATGAAGAATGGATCGTTGCGGCCCCAGATGGCCAGCGTCGGGATTTTCGCCGCGCGGAAGAAGGCCTGGAAATCCGGATACCGCTTCAGGTTGTTGGCGTAGTCCAGAAACAGATCGAGCTGGATGTCCTTGTTGCCCGGCCGCTCAAGCAACGCGGCATCGAGCGTGTAGCTTTCCGGCGCCACGTCGTCCGGATTGGCCACGCCATGCACGTATTGCCACTTGGTTCCCTCGAAGTTCAGCACGGCGTCGGCGATGACCTGCCGGTTGGCGGCAGTCGGCTCTGCCCAATAGGCACGGACCGGCGCCCAGGCATCGCCCAAACCTTCGAGATACGCGTTGCCATTCTGCGAGACCAGGCCGGTCACCCGCTCTGGGTAGGCAAGCGCCAGGCGCAGCCCGACGGGCGCCCCATAGTCGAAGACGTACATCGCATAGCGCTTCAGGCCCAACGCATCGACGAACGCACCGAGCGATACAGCCAGGTCGTCGAACGTGTACCGATAGCCACGCTCCTCGGGAACTTCCGTGAAGCCAAAGCCGGGCAGATCCGGGGCAATCACGCGAAAGCGCGTGGCCAGAAGCGGGATCAGGTTGCGAAATTGATGAGAGGAACTGGGGAACCCGTGCAGAAGCAGCAGCACGGGCGCATTGGGATCGCCTGCTGCACGATAGAAAAAATTCAGGCCGTCGGCTTGCAGGCGACGTGTTTGGATCTGGCTTTCAGGGGTGCTGGACATGACGATCTCCGTGGTCAGGGACTGGATCAATGGCCGGATTCCTCAGGCCGTTCGCGCCATTCTTTCTCGTTTTAAGTAACCTGTCAATTTAAGTTTTAACGGTTACTTAAATAGAGGAAGACTATTACCAGGAGAGGTTCATCCAAAAAAAATCCGGCCTAGCGGCCGGATGGGTGAGCAAGCAAGCGCTCAGGAAGCCGCGTCCTGGGCTTCCCTTTGGCGAAACGCCGCCACCTTATGACGGTTACCGCAAAGCGACATGCTGCACCACCTGCGCCGGTGGGATCGCGTGCGATCGTAGAACCAGAGGGAACAGAGCGGGCTTTCGCATTTGCGCACCAGTTCGAAATCCCCATGCGCGAGCAAGTCCGCGGCGGCCTCCGCGGCAGGCAGCAGCCATTGATTGGGGGTGGCCGCGTCATAGCGGCGTGCCAGGCTCGGCGCGCCCGCCACAACGGTAAGCTCGAGATGACTGCCGCCGGCCGCGAGCGCCTGGTTGAGCGCGTTAAGCTTAAGCGGCAAACCCGCCTTTCGTTGCGCGACCAACACACGCACGGTCTCGCGCAAGGCTCGCGCGGATTCGAGCAGGCCCTTGGGGGCCTTGCGCTGGGCAGACTCAAAGCCCGAGACTTCCAGCCATGCCAGCACATCGTCATCCGATTGAAGGCGGTCGCGAGGCCCGTCGTCGGATTGCTCGATGGTGTTGATCAGATCCAGAGCGATGTGGTCGCCCAGCAGGCGAAATTCGGGCGCGGGGGTAGTTTTGGTCATGGCATTCTCCACCCCCAATGTAACCACTTAGATTTAGACTATCAAGTTACAGAAGAAAATCGCCTGGCCACGTCCGACAGGCATGGAACACGCAACGCCATTTGCCTGGCCGCGCTACATGAAGCTGTGCCATTTGCTGCAAAGACCCGGAACGCTGGTCTTGACCACAGACTCCTGAGTCGCATCGACAAAGTCGACCAATCTCGACCGGCAACTCGACCCGTCCTCGATCATCACGAGCTCATAGTTGTGACCTGCCTCTGGAACGAAACTCCGGGAAACGAAGCACTGTTCCCGGGCATAGGCCGTGACGCGGCCGTAGCCGATGAAATCCAACGACAGCGGTTTACCTGCGGGCACGCGCACTTCGGTGTTGTAGAAATTCGATTTGGACGATGCCGCCGTCCACTTGCTGTCCGGCATGGCCAGATCTTCGTTGTTTCTATGGGCAAATCCATCCCTGGCGGCTATCACCCCTGCGCCGGGGTGATACCAGTTGATGCACTCGCTGTTAGGCACCCCACGAACCATGCCGTTTGTGATCACCCGCAAGTTCGCAGTCTCGCCCTCGGCAGGACTTTCGAACTTCGTCGAAAACGACTTCACCACCGCAATGTTCCCGCATCCCGAAAGCGCCACGACAACAACCATACAAGCAAGCCGCAAGTACACGATTCCTATCCTCTTTCCACATGATCGCGCTGATCAAACGCCCGCCCTATGCGGGAGACCTGGCGCCAGCGATAATATTATTACAACAAATATTTTTTTAATTCAAAATAAAACATTATTAGACGTCCTTCACCTTGAGTTCGAGGCCGTCAGCGTGATGACCGACGACCTCGACGCACTGATCGCGCAAGTGCTTGCGGACGGCGAGGCGATTGCGCTGCTGGGCTGACAGTTCCGGTATATTCGGCCGACCCGTCCCCTAGAATCCCAGGCCCCTCGATGCTTTGCTCACCGTTCGGTATGCACCACCGTAACGTCCGCGCCGTGCTTGCGCTTGCCGTCCTGTCCCTTTCGGCCACCCAGGCCGCCGCCACGCCCCGCACCGTCTACAGCGGAACGCTGCAGGGCGCTGGCGACATCGTGCTAGAACTGGACACCGAAGCGGCGGCCAACGGCAGATTGACCGGCCGCTACTTCTACGCCAAGCACGGCGTGGACATCCCGCTGCAAGGCACCGCCGGGGAACTCTTCGAGCCCAAGCCCCTCCAGGGAGGCACGTCGGCTTCCAAACTGGCGGATAAAGCCGCAAGCTGGCAAGGCACGCGCGACGCCAACGGCTACCGCGGTCTCTGGACCGACGTCCGCACCGGCAAGCAACGCCGCTTCGACCTGAAGCAGGTCGCCCAATACGACACGGCGCAACTGGAAAAGGACCGCAAGCAGGCCCGCGCCAGTCAGGTCAATCTCGGCGATGTCGACGTCCAGGCAGGCATCAATGCCGTTCGCGCGCCGTACGAAACGCTGAAGCTGGCGGAACACGCCCAGCCCGTTGGCAAGGAGATCGGCCATGGCGTAGTGGCCTATCGCATGTGGCGCGACCCGCGCACCAAGTTCACGTATCCCCGGTTGACGCGCCATCCCGACGCGCAGGTCCTGCAGCGCACGAACTATCTGCTGGAACAGCGCCATTGGCAGAAAAGCCTGGGCGCGCTGGATTGCATGGCGTCGGCCTACACCAGCGGCAATCCCGGCGCTGGCACGCTGGGCGGCTTTGATGAGGAAGCGGTGAACGTCACCTGGCTGTCCGGCGCGCTGATGACGGTGACCGAGTCGGGCAGCCTGGACTGCGGCGGAGCGCATCCCTACAACCATTTCGAGCCCTATACCTTCGATCTGCTGCGCGGCGAGTACCTGGACTGGAATCGCGTGTTCGACGCGTATGCGCCGGGCAAGCGCAGCTTTGGCGGGGAAAAGAGTGCTGCCCTGCTCGGGCTGGTGCAACAGGCCGTCAAGGCGGGAACGGCCGTGCAGCAGTCCGAGGATCACCCCAATCTGGAAGATTGCGCGGACCTCTGGCCCGACTATCTGGCGCTAGGAGTCCAGGCGCCCGGTGCGCTGAGCCTGTCCGTGTCCGGAGTCGGACACTCGGCGGGCGCTTGCCTGGGCACGCACGCCAGCGTGCCGTTCAAGGCCTTGGCGCCTTATCTGAAGCCGGGCGGACAGGCGTATCTGGTTTCCGACTGAGCGGGACGGATACGCGTGCGCTCGCACAGCCTCGGATCAAACACGGCTGGACCGCCCTACTTGCGCTGCGCGAAGTACGCCTGATACCACTTCTGCGCCCTGTAGTCCCCCACGCCACGCGCGAGAGGGCACATCTCGTCTGGGTCCTCATCCGGTCCCAGCCATGTTCCAACCAGCGTCCAGGTTCGCCTGTCCCGATTGACATATATCTCGGCCTTCCAACCCGCCGTCTGCACGTACTCGCCCGACGGCAATTCCTTTTGTAGCGCCTTCAACGATTCAGGCAAGGCGTAGCTGCAGAGAGGCTCTCTCTCCAGTCCGTACTCGTCCAGGTTGGGCTTCCCGGGAGAAGCGCCGAAAGCTGGCACGGCGAGCGCCGCGGCCATAAGGGACGTGATGAGTCGGCAACAGGTATTCATGGGCGGACGTCCGGATATCAGTCGGGCGGCAAAGAGAGGGCACTACTCCCGTGCCGCGAGCCCCCCCGGCCTGATCCATCGTATGCATGCCAGCGCCACACACGCAAGCCCACGCTCTCCCTTGGCGGACAGGCAACGCCAACAGCTCAATCCTTTGGATTCATCCCTAAGGATTCTTGACCACCGGCGCGCCCGGTGGCAAGAATCACACGACGATTGCAACGCCAGGAGTACATAGCGATGCCGATGCCACTCTGCAGATCCGCCCCGTTCGCCATGGCGCTCTGCACTCTTGCCGCCGTAAATTCCGCCCTTGCCGCTGAATGGGAACGCGAACGCGATGAGATCGGCTTCTACAAGGAACCAGTGTGCGACTATGGCTTTCGCGTCAAGAGCGCTCTCGTCAATATCGCAAAGCAAGTGCCGACGGGTGTCACAGCGACAAATGCACAATGGGAGATGGAGGTCTTCAACAATCCCGAATCGAAGAGCTGGACGCTGGTTGGCAAGAGCAGGGCCGGCGATGCCAACCCCGCGAAGCTTTGCCGGATAAGCAGCGGCCAGCAATCGCCATACGAAGAGCAGCCATGGTTCAAGAAGTACTTCGGCAGGTAATTTCGGCTTCGTGCAGAGCCACTACGCGTTGGAATACGGCGCGTAGTCGGCGATGTCCGCCAGCGGCCAGTATTCGCCTGCCAGCCGCTCCCGCGGGAACGAGGTGATGTCGGCAGTGCTCAGGCCCACGCTATCCACAGAAATGATTTGCGTCGCAAGCCGGCGATAGCCCGCGCGGAAGTGGTTGGCGCCCTTGATGGCGATCAGCTTGTACGCAGTCACGTCGATACCATGCAAAAAGAATGGCTCTTCGTCGTAGATCTGTTCGGCACGCGAGGCGACGATCACGTCCACGCCCTGGATGACCAGGCGGCACATGGCGCCCAGGTCAAACTTCACGCCTTCGAACATCGAGCCCGCGCGATTGACGAAGCGGCCGTCGGTGATGGCCTTTACATAGGCATGCACGCGCAGCGGCTGTCCTTGGAAGCGGCCCTGCTTGGCGCCCAGTGACACGCTGATGGTCGCGCCGACGCCGGCCTGGCGGGCTTGTTCGACCACGGACGCATCGTTGATGGACGCGAAGCAGCAGGTGCCGGGGGTGGGCTTGGCGTCCAGGATGGCGCGCAACAGATAGGTGCCGTCGCCAGGCGTGCCGCCGCCTGGGTTGTCCGCGTATTCGTTGACGACGACGGGACCGCGTCCGGCGGCCAACGCCATGGCAACGCCCTGCTCCGGGCTCGGCAGCGATGGACGGAACGCCTCCCGGTGCTCCCAGATCCATTGCGCGACTTCGTCCGCGCAGCGATCGGCCAGTTCCTGGTCGCCCGCCGTGGTGCAGACCACGGCCGGGCATGGCGCGGCGATATCCGCAAGGGGAAAGCCGTGGAACCACGAACAGTCGATGACGCCAGGCAGCGCGGCCAGCCTGGCGCACACGGCATTGACCTCGGCCGGAATAAAACCATCCTGCGTCGTGACGATGTAGGGCAACATGGGCAGGCGGCGCATGACGGTTACCGGCTTCAGCCGGCCGCCGATGATATCGAGCAGCAGCCCCATCGCTTCGACCGCGCGGTCGTGAAAGTCGGTATGCGGATATAGCTTGCAGGGCAAGGTCAGGTCGCACGCCTGCCGCATGGCCTCGGTCATGTTGCCATGCAGGTCGTAGACGGCGGCGATGGGCACATCGGCGCCGACCAGTCGGCGGACCGCCAGGCACAGATCGCCCTCGATATCCTCGATGCCGTCGGCGACGCCGGCGCCGTGCAGCGCCAGCAGCACGCCGTCCACCGGCAAGGCGGCGTCGATGCCGTCCAGGATCCTGCGCTTCATCTCGGCATAGGCCTGGGCCTCGATCGTGCCCGAGGGCGTGGCCTGGCCGACGAAGGTGTAGACCAGTTCGGCCCCATTCTGCCTGGCGCCTTCGATGAAACCGCCGACCTGGTGATTCGATCTGTCGAAGGCTTGCAGTATCTCGTCCTTGCCGTATTGTTCGAACGCGCGCAATGGCGTCTGGCCGGCGAACTCGGCGGCATAGGTGTTGGTTTCATGGATCAGGCCGGCGACGGCGAGTCGCGGCGCAGTGGCTTGAGTGCGTGCCATGGTGTGTGTGCCTTGCCTTCAGCGATTGACTTTCTTGGGATCGAAGCTCAGCGCGATCAGGGCGCTGACCAGGAGCGAGCCGGCGATGATGTAGATGGCGGGCGCGGTGCTGTGGTAGATATCGCGGATCCAGCCTATCAGGTAGGGACTGACGAAACCGCCCAGATTGGCCAGGCTGTTGATGATGCCGATCGAGGCGGCCGCGGTGGCGCCGCCCAGGAAGGCGGTGGGCAGCGTCCACATGATCGGCGAGAAGCTGATGATCCCCGCGGCGGCCACAGAAAGCGAGATGACGGCCAGCGTCAGGTTGGTGCCCGCGGATACGCTGGCGACCAGTCCCGCCGCGCCCAGCACCAGGATGAAGACCAGGTGCCAGCGGCGTTCGCGGCGCAGGTCCGAGCTGCGCCCGACCAGGATCATGGCCACCATGGCGACCAGATAGGGAATGGCGCTCAGCAGGCCGATGCGCAGGCCGCCTTCGGCGCCGGCGTCCTTGATCAAGGTGGGCAGATAGAAGCCCAGCGTGTATAGCGCCATCATTGCCGGAAAGGTCATGGCGACGATTTTCCAGATGCGCGCATCGCGCAGCGCCTGCAACAGCGGCATGTGCTCGCGGCCCGCGTTGTCGGCGGCGATGTCGTGTTCGATCAGCTTGCGCTGTTCCGGCGTGAGCCACGCGGCATCCTGGACGCGGTTGGTCAGGATCAGCAGCACCCCGATGGCCAGCGGAATGGTGGGCAGCGCTTCCAGCACGAACAGCCATTGCCAGCCCGGATGCCCGCCGACCAGATGGAATCGCTCCATGATCCAGCCCGACAGCGGATTGCCGATGAGGCCGGCCACCGGAATGCCGGCCTGGAAAATAGCCGTCATCTTGGCGCGGCGGCGATTGGGAAACCAGTAGGTCAGGTAGAGGATCACGCCGGGATAGAAACCGGCTTCGGCCACGCCCAGCAGAAAGCGCACCGTGTAGAACTGCCAGGGCGCGCTGACGAAGGCCATGATGCCGGACAGGATGCCCCAGGAGATCATGATCCGCGCGATCCAGAGGCGCGCGCCCACGCGGTGCATGATCAGGTTGCTGGGCACTTCGAACAGCATGTAGCCAATGAAGAACAATCCCGCGCCCAGGCCATAGGCGGCCTCGCTGAACCGCAGATCGGCCAGCATGTTCAGCTTGGCGATGCCGATGTTGATGCGGTCCAGGTACGCGACCACGTAGCAGAGCATCAGAAAGGGTATGAACCGCAGCGCGACCTTTCTGTAGGTCGCGTCTTCAAAGGCTTGCTGGTCCGGGCGCGCGGCGCGGCCGGCGTGGATGGTTGCACTTCCGCTCACAGGTTTTCTCCTCGGTATTTGGTTTCTTGTGTATTGCCGCTTAGGCCGCGCGACGCTGGCTCAGCAGCCTGGCGTGGTTCTGGAAGCCGCGCAACGCTTCAGGCGGCACCAGCGATCCGCCGGTAGCCCAGATCACGTGCGTGGCTCCAGACATGTCGATGCCTTGCGCATAGGCCCGTCCGGCGGCGGAGCCGTCGAGCCAGCCTGGTCCTGAAACCGCGGCGGCGGCCGACGGTTCGACCTCGACGCTCAGGGTTTCCTTGAGCGCAAGCAGGTTCAGGTAGAGCTCGTCATCCGACACGGTGAAGACGCCGCCGAGCTGGGGCCGCATCAGCGAAGCCACCAATTCCGATGCCTGGCCCACAGCCAGGCCGTCGGCTTCGGTGCGGTTGTCCAGGCCGATGTCGTACACCGACACGGGGCCGTTCGCTTCCGACGCAAGCTGCACCAGAAGGCAAGGCGACGCGACAGGCTCGGCGAAGAAGCAATGCACGTGAGACCCGAACAAAGCCTTCAGGCCATGGCTGATGCCGCCGGGCGCGCCACCCACGCCGCAGGGGATGTATACGAACAGCGGATGCCCGGCGTCGACTACGCGGCCTGCTTCGGCCAATTGCCGCGCCAGTCCGCGGGCCGCGGCGGCATAGCCGAAGAACAGCAGCTCGGATTGCTCGTCGTCGACGAAATGGCTGCGCGGCGCGGCCAATGCCTGCGTCCGCCCTGCCGCGACCGCCTCGGCGTAGTCGCCAGCGTGTTCCACCACGCGCACGCCGCGCTTGCGCAGCCGATCTTTCTTCCATTCCTTCGCATCGGCGGACATGTGGACCACGGCATCGAATCCCAGCGCGGCCGCCATGACGCCAATGCTCATCCCCAGGTTGCCGGTGCTGCCCACGGTCACGGCATACTGGCTGAACAACGTCCGGGCCTGCGGCGTCGCCAGGACGCGCCGGTCCGTCGCCGCATCCTTGAGCAGGCCATGCTCCTGCGCAATGGATTCGGCAATGGCCAGCACCTCATGAAAGCCGCCACGCGCCTTGATCGATCCGGCAACAGGCAGCTCGTCATCACGCTTGAGATACCAGCTGCCCGACGCGGCGGCGCCGCCCAGCGCCTGTTGCAGCGGCTTGGCGGACATCAGCCGGGACTCGATCTGCCCGCCGGAGGCAGCCAGCTCGGGAAACAAGGCGGCCAGCAGCGGCGCGCAACGCGCCAGACGGCTTTCCGCCTCGTCGATCAGGTCCAGCGATGGCGCCGATGCGGGCAACGGCCCGCCCCTTGCGGGGTTGAGCCATAGCAAAGGCGTTCTTGATTGAAGATTTTCTAATAGCTGGGGATTGAAATCGGCGGTCATCGTGGACTTGCAGGTTGATGGTTCGGCGCAAATCGTAGGTTCCGCAGGCGTGCAAGAATAGCGATCATTTCTAATTCAGCCATTAGTTTGACTTATGCCAGCCCATTTCGACTCCACGCTGCTGGGCGCCCTGCGCTGCTTTGACATGGCAGGCCGCCATCTCAGCTTCACCCGGGCGGCGGCGGCCATGAACCTCACGCAAAGCGCGGTGAGCCAGCAAATCCGTCAGTTGGAAGACCGCCTGGGCTACCTGCTGTTCGTGCGCCAGCAGCGCGGGCTGAAGTTCACGTCCAAGGGCGAAACGCTATTCGCGACGGTCAGCCGCGCGCTTGGCGATATCCAACAGGAAATCGAGCGGCTGGGCCTGCCGACGTCCGCGCTGCAGGTCAATTGCCTGCCGTCCTTCGCGCTGCAATGGTTGATGCCGCGCCTGACGGAATTTCATCGCTTGCAGCCGGATGTGTCGGTGCGGCTGAAGGCGGAGTTCCAGCCGCTGGACCGCAAGCTGATGGAGGAAGAAGACATAGACATCGCCATCCGCTATGACCCGGCGCACTACAGCCATTTGCAGGCCGACGCCTTGCTGGACGAATATCTGCTGGTGGTAGCGACGCCCGAATACCTGGCCGCGCACCCGGCGTTTCGCGCCGGCAAGTCCATCGATGGCGTCGAGTTCCTGCACGACGCCTCGCCTTGGGTGGGGGCCGCGGAGTTCATCGAGTGGCGCACCTGGATGCAGGCGCACCGGCCCGCATGGATCCGCCACCTGGAGGGCCCCCAGTTCAACCTGGCCAGCCTTGCCATCGGCGCCGCGCTGAGTCATCAGGGCGTGGCTATCGGACGCAGCGCGATGGTCTACGACGAGATCCGCAGCGGACGGCTGGTCGACGTGTTCGGCAAGCACGCGCCCGCGCCGGCGCGCTATGTGCTGCTGTCGCGCCGGCCTGAAGAACGGCGCACCCGGATCTTTTCCGAATGGCTCAAATCCGAGTGCCGCAACTTCGACGACCAGCGCTCGGCGCTGATCGGGTGCGCGCGCGGGTAGCGCTCCGCTCAGAAGCGATACGCCACGCCTGCGCTGAACGACCTGCCGTTGCCGGGCAGGAAGATCGGCATCGCGGGCGTCGCCGTATTGCGGATGGCGTAGCTGCTGGCATAGGTCTTGTCCGTCAGATTGTCGGCTTGCACATACCCGCTCCAGTGCGCGTCGTGTTCGTAGGCGACCTTGAAGCCCAGCAGCGCATAGGCGTTCTGCTGCGTGCCCGGCACGTTGGCGTGGTTCGTTTCGGTATCGCTCATCAGCCAGCGCAGATTGGGGCCGAAACGCCAGCCGCCCAGACGGTACATCACCTCCGCGCTAAGCAGGTGACGCGGCACGCCGGCGATGCGGTTGCCCTGGTACTCGCCGCTGCGGAAACGGAAGTCGCTGAAGGTGTAGGCGATGCGGTAGTCGAACAGGCCGTCGCCGGGCGCGGGCAGGCTGCCATTGATGCCGGCTTCGATGCCCTGGTGGCGGGTGCGGCCGGCGTAGTTGTAAGTGCCTGCCGGCGTACCGTTGGCGTTGGTGACGGACATGAGTTCGTCTTCGACGTTGCTGCGGTACAGGGACACGGTCCAGTTCAGGTCGCGGCCAGCGACGAGGACCGTGCCGTCTCCGCCGACTTCATAGGTCAGCGCGCGCTGCAGGTCGAGCTTGCTCATGGACGTGACCGCGGTGGCCGGGTTCATGGGCGCGGGCACTTCGCCATTGACGATTTCCCAGAAGGTGGGGGCTTCGTTACTGCGGCTGATGTTGGCGTACCAGCGCTGGGCGGCGGCAGGCTGCCAGATGATGCCCAGGCGCGGCGTTGCGTAGTTCCAGTCCTGATCCAGGGTCTTGCCGCTGTTGCGTTCGCGCGCGTCGCGCACGGCCTGGGTGTACTTGAGGTCGCCGATCAGGCTCAACTGTTCGGTCACATGCCAATCCAGGCCAACCAGCGCGCTGCGGTTCTCGGCCTTGAGGTCATAGGCGCCGAAGCGTTGCAGGCGGCGGCCGTCGGCGGGTCGTATGGCGTAGAAGTCGCGGTCCATATCACTGCGCTGCCAATCGAGCGCGACGCGGTAATCCACGCTGCCGGCCTTGCCGGCCAGCTGCCAAACCAGGCCGTAGGTATCCCCGTCCGTGACGTTGGCGACCTGGGGATTGGTGAAATCGTCGTTGGTTCGCTGCCAATAGATGCCCGCAGTCTGGTTGAGCGCGTCCGTGCCCCAATAGCTGCGGTTGGCGATGCGGAACTGGCTGGTGTCGCGGTGCGGATCGCGCTTGTAAACATTGTTGGCCAGGTCCAGCGGCGTATTGCCGTCGCCCAGCACGCTGCGCGGATCCTGAAGCATGCGGGCCTTGGGCACGGGCTGGGGGATATCGAACTTGAGGTCGGTGTAGGACAAGTAAGTGCGGTTTTCAAAGGTGCCGCGGCGAAAGCCCAGGTTGCCCTGGAAGCTTGAGCGCTCGGACGAAGAATGGTGGCGATAACCGTCGGACTTGTCATAACCGAAACTGAAGCGGCCATCCATGCGCTCGCCTTCAAAGCCCTTGGATAGCGTGAGATTGCGGGTGCCGAAGCTGCCGGTTCCCAGGCGGATGACGTCGCTCTGGGTGCCGGTGAGAGACTGGAAATCGACCTCCCCGCCCAGCGTGGTCGCGCCCGGCGACAGCGCGTTGGCACCTCGCCGCACCGTGACCAGGCCGGCGTTGCGCGGCTCAAGCAGGCTGATGATGAAGGACCCGTCGGCATCGTTGAGCGGCAGGCTGTCCTGCATCAACAGGATCCCCCGGCTCAAGGGATTGCTCTGGATGCCCGAACCGCGGATGTTCAGGCGCGGCTGATCCAGCCCGCCGAAGAATTCCTGCACGATGACGCCGGGCTGATAGTCCAGCGCGTCGCGCAGGGTAATCAGGCGTACCTCCCGCTGCGGCTGGGCCAGATTGGTGCCGCCGGGCACGGTCTGCAGTTCGGCCTCGGCCTGCTGCGGACCGGGGTCGAGGGCGCGCGTCAGGGATAGTCCGGATACGACCACAGGCGCCAGCGAGGGCACGGCCTGGCTGGCCGGGGCCACGCGGAGCTGGCCGGCTTCCTGGGCCAGGGCGGGGGACAGGCCGAGGGCGCTGAGAGTGAGGCTGGACGCCAGTTGGCGCAGGACGGGGGACGTCATGGGAGTGCTTCCGCGTAGAGCTGAATGGGCTGGGTTACCAGGACAGATGGAACATGGCTTTGGCCAGCAGGACGATGCCGGCCATGTGACAGAAGACGCTGAGGTGCACACGCCTGCGCAGCGCGCTGTGCAGGCGCTGGCGCCGCGCCAGCGTCATGGCCGTGACCACATGGACCAGCACGCTGGCGGCGAGCGCGATCTTGATCGACAGCAGCAGGCCGAAGGACGAACTGCCGGGGCTGGCAAGCGCGCCTCGGTACTGCCAGGCCATGCCCAGGCCAGCCAGGTACAGCACGGCCACCGCCCAGGGCACCACGGCGCGCACGCGCGGGCCAAGCTGGCCGCCCAGCGCGCGGCGCACGTCGGCAGGCAGGCGCTTTTGCACAGGCTCCAGAAACAGCACCTCGAAGGTCACGGTGCCGACGAAGACAAAGGCGGCGCACAGGTGCAAGACGAGCAGAAAAGGATAGGTATTCATGGAGAGTCCGCTATCGAAAAACAGGAAATCGGGTTGGACGCATGCTTCAGGGCTGCCCGCCCGCCGCCAGCAGCAGCTCGCGCAAGCGTTCCGCGTCGGTGTCGGGAATGCCGCCCGGCGGGCCATTGCCGGAAGACTCCAGCGGACTCTCCAAAGCGATGGGCGTGACGTTGCCCCGATGCACCATGACGCAACGGTCGACCAGCCCCAGCAGTTCCCCTGGGTCGTGGCTGATGCACAGCAAGGCCGCGCCGCTGCGGGCCAGTTCCTCACCGCAGCACGCGGCGAGCTGGCGGCGCAACGCCGGGTCCAGCGCGCTGAAGGGCTCGTCCAGCATCAGCAGGTCCGGGGTCAGCGCCAGGGCGCGGGCCAGCGCGACGCGCTGCGCCATGCCGCCGGACAGCTCGCCCGGCCAGGACTGCATGGCGGCGTCCAGCCCCACCCGAGCCAGCCATTGCGCGGCCAGGGCGCGAGCCTGGCGCTGCGCGTGTCCGGCCCCCCGCAGCGGCAAGGCGACGTTGTCCAGCGCGTGCCGCCACGGCAACAGGCGCGGTTCCTGGAACATCAGCACGGGATGGCGAAAGCCATTGCGCAAGGTTCCGCCGCTGGGCCGGACCAGGCCTGCTGCCAGGCGCAGCAGGCTGCTCTTGCCGGCGCCGCTGGGGCCGATCAGGCCCAACCGTTCACCGGGGCGCAGGCGCAGGTTCACGTCCTGCAGCACGGTCTGCGCGCCGTAGCGCAGCGACAGCGATTGCATCTCAAGCATGGCTGGGCTCCATCCAGCGGCCCAACCGGCGCTGCAAGGGTTGCAGGAAGGCGAATTCCAGCAAGGCCACCAGGCCCAGGATCAGCAGGACCCAGGCGAACAGTTCAGCGGTGTCGAAGGTGCTGCGGGCGTTGGCCAGCGCATAGCCCACGCCATTCTCCGCGCCCAGCACTTCGGCCATCACCACCAGCCGCACGCCGCCGCAGGCGGCGATCAGCAGGGCCGCCAGCAGCGGCGCGCTGAGCGCCGGCAGATACAAATGGCGCAGGCGCAGCCAGGGGCCGTAACGGTAGACGTGGGTCATCTCGATCAGCTTGCGGTCCACGTGCAGCATGCCCTTGACCGTATTGACGTACATGCCGGGCGCCATCATCAGCGTCGTAATGAAGATGACCATGGGCGACCCCAGGCCGAACCACAGCATGGCCAGCACCACCACAACCACCGGCGGCATGGCCATCAGCAGCCAGCGCAGCGGTTCGATCAAGCCGCGCAGGCGCGCGCTATGTCCGGCCAGCACGCCCAGCGCGAAGCCGATGGACGCACCCGCCAGCACCCCGATGCCGATGCGCATCAGGCTGACGCCTGCGTTGGCGAAGAACTGCGGGCTGCGCACCAGCGGCACGACGGCGCGTAACGCTTCCCATGGCGTGGCCATGAGCAGCGGACCGAGCTGGCGCGCAGCCACGTGCCAGGCCAGCAAAAGCAGCAGCACGCCCGCCGCGCTCCAGGCGCGCGAGGTGCGTGCAGGCATGCCGAGGATGGGACCTTTGGAATACGGGTTCATCGGACCTGCCCTCATGGTCCGTAGAAGCCGGCGGGCGGCAGGCCGCCCCCGATGGCTTGCGGGAAACGGCTGGCCAGCAGGCGGTACAGCGCCTCCAGCTCGGGGCGCGCATCGCGGGCGCTGCGGCTCTGCAGGCGCGTGCCACGAATCGCGGTCTCGATCGCCGCCTGGGGCAGATGCGGCAGATGCTCGCGCACCAGCGCGGCGCAGTCGGCGGGATGCTCGACGCACCAGCGCGCGGAGGCGGCGTAGGCCTGGTCCACAGCGCGGCACAAAGCCGCATCGCCCGCCACGCCGGCCGCGGCCATGACACCCGCCTGCGGCAGCGTCGGCTGCGCGGGGAAGGCGGCGCTCCAGGCCTGTTCCAGGCTTTGGCCGCGATGCAGCGCCGGCGCCCCTGCGGTCTGTTCAGCCCGCCACAACAGCAGCGAGGCCATGGGTTCGACCAGCAGCGCCTGCCCTGCCTGGCCATTGAGCATCAGCGCGATGGCGTCCTGTCCGTCGCGGGTACGGCGCAAGGCGACCGGCGCCAGGCCGCGCGCGGCATGCGCCTCCAACAGGGTATCCAGCAGCACGGCGGGCAGATCGCGTTGAAACGGCACCACCAGTTCGCGGCCGGCCAAATCGTCGAAGGTCCGCACCGCCGGATCGCGGCTGACCAGCCACAGAATGCCCCATACGGAGATATTCAACAGACGCACAGGCATGCCGCGGTTGTGCAGCAAGGCCGGCAGCGTGCTGGGAGCGGCGCTGAAGTCCAGCTCGCCGTTCACGAGCAGCGTGCGCAGTTGATCCGGCGTCTGCCACAGGCGGAAACGTAGCTGCCCGGCGTGATCCGCCAGCGCGCCGGTGGCCGCCATGTGCATCAGGGGATAGCTGACCACGGCGCCGGGGCCTGCCAGCGTCAGGACGGTGCGGCGATCCGGCAATGCCGCGCGCAGGGTTCCCGCCGCGGGCAAAAGCGCAGTTCCCAGGGCAGCCGCGCAGAAGCGGCGGCGCATGTGCAAGTCGTTCATTGAATTTCAAATAAGAATTGTTATCGTTTAAGATTCTCCCATTCACACTGAAAGACCCAGAATGACAAATATCAATCTGGCCGGCGCGGCCGTGACCGCGTTGCTGGCAAGACATCCGCTGCTGCAAGGCCTGCCGCCTGGCATGGACCAGGAGGTCGCGGCCGACCTGCTGCGCGGCGCCAGTCCGCTACGGGCCGAGGCGGGGCAGATCCTGTTCGGCGAAGGCGACGAAGCCTCCAGCTACGTGCTGATAGAAAGCGGCCAGGCCGAGGTCATGCGCTACAGCTACAACGGCGACGAACGCGTGTTCCGCGTCTTCGAGCCGGGCCAGTTGATGGCAGAGGCGGCCATGTTCATGCCTCACGGCCGCTATCCGATGCAGGCTCGCGCCCGCAGCGAGCTGCTGGGCTGGCGCCTGGGCCGCCGGCAGTTGCGCGACGCTTGCCGCCGCTGGCCGGATCTGGCGCTCAAGCTGCTGGCCGCGCTCAGCAAGAGCCTGTACGACCAGGTGAACAAAGTCGACTGGATGACTTCCAGCTCGGCGCCCGAACGGCTGGCCAACTACCTCATGGGCCTGCATGAACGCCAGGGCGCCGCGCTGACGCTGCCGCTGAACCAGCGCCAGCTTGCCGCCCACCTGGGCATCCGCGCCGAAACCTTGAGCCGCCTGCTCAACGATTGGCAGACGCAGGGCTACATCAGCGGCAAGCGCCGCCAATGGGCGGTGCACGACTCGGCGCCTCTGGCCAGGCTGGCGACGACGGCGAAGCGGCCATTCTGACGGCTGGGCTGGACTGGGCTGGCGCCGCGTAGTGGCCGGCGATGATTCCAGCCGCGACGCCAATGACTTTCGTCATCGGCGCGACGGCGGTGCGCGTCGGACAATGCGGGCAGACCCTCTCCCCTGCTCCCATGTCCGAATCCGCTCCTCCCCTTGCATCTGTCCCGGCTGCCCCTCCGATAACCGAAGCAGACGTCCGGCAACTGGTGCACCGCTTCTACGCGCAAGTGCGCCAGGACGAAACGCTGGGTCCGATATTCAACTCCCGCGTGACGGACTGGGACCACCACCTGGATCTGTTGTGCGATTTCTGGTCGGCGCTGCTGCTGGGTACGCGCCGCTTCAAGGGGGCGCCGATTCCCGCGCATGCGCGCATCCCGGATCTTTCCTGGCCTTTGTTCCAGCGCTGGCTGGCCCTGTTCCATGAAGTCACCGCCGGGCTTGGCCATCCGGCCTTGCAAGCCCAGGCCGACGCCATGGCTGAACGCATCGCGGCCAAGCTGTGGAACGTGTGGCAGCAGCGTCAGGATCTGCCGAGCCTGCCCGACTCGCTGCCTGAAGGCGTGCGGCCCTACCGCGACAGTCCAGTGTTCACGCCCGACAACCTGCCGGCCGGCTTGCGCGCCGCGCACACGACCAAGGCCGGCACCTGGGGCTTGTTAAAGGTGCACGCCGGCGTGCTGCGCTATACACAGGATGATCCGCCGCACGCCGAAGTGGTGCTGACGGCCGGACAGCAAGTGCTGATAGAGCCGCAGGTGCGGCACCATGTGGCGTTCGAACTACCGGGCAGCTTTCAGATCACGTTCTGCCGCGCGGACGGCCCGGAAGGCCCCGCCTGACCGGAATCGCCGAGGTGGCGCCGCCGCGCCGCATTCTTCCAAGCCCCTTTACTTCAGGCAGCTGCGGCGCTCAGATGCTCATAAAGAATCGCCGCTCCTATCCCCATCAGCGCCAGCCCGCCCAGGATCTCGGCCCGCTTGCCCGCGACGCTGCCCAGCACGCGTCCCAGCATCACGCCTATCGTCACCATCAGGGTCGTGGCCAGGCCGATGGCGATGGCCGCGACCACGATGTTCACGTCAACGAACGCCAGCCCCACGCCCACGGCCATGGCGTCGATGCTGGTGGCGAAGCCGGTTGCGGCAAGCAGCCAGAAGGAATGGCGGGTGACGGGCGCGGCGTCTTCGTCGTCCTCCTTGAGGCCGTTGCGTATCATCAGCAAGCCCAGGATACAGAGCATCGCGAAGGCGATCCAATGGTCCCAGGCAACCACGTACCTGGCCGCGACGGAGCCCAGCGCCCAGCCTATCACTGGCGTGATGGCTTCGATCACACCGAAGATCAGCCCGGTGCGCAGGGCTTCCGGAAATCGAGGTTTATGCAGCGCGGCGCCTTTGCTGATGGCCGCGGCGAAGGCGTCCGTGGACATGGCGAACGCGAGAACGATGATGGCGATGGCATTCATTTGAGGAAAGATCCAACTGGGCGGAAACGGCACGGATCTTCCGCGCCGCCCAGCGTCGCGCGAAAAATCCGTGGTCTCGCCAAGCGTGAATGCCGCTTGCGCCATGGCCGGGAAAGCCAAGAATGTTGACGCAAGCCCCTGCGGAACTGGCCGCAGGGAGGCTACTCCCCAAAGAGTAAAGGCAGTCTAGCAGAGCCAGCCGACCGGAGTGTTACAGCGCTATTCCCCACGTATCCCCGCCTTCTCGATCACCTCCTTCCAACCTTTCCCCTCCCTGTCCAGCCAGGCCTCGGCCTGCGCCTTGCCCGCAAACGGCTCGCGCATGCCCAGCATGGCCAT
The DNA here is from genome assembly GCF_017355315.1 of Achromobacter sp. SD115. Classification (NCBI taxonomy): domain Bacteria; kingdom Pseudomonadati; phylum Pseudomonadota; class Betaproteobacteria; order Burkholderiales; family Alcaligenaceae; genus Achromobacter; species Achromobacter sp. SD115. The sequence continues at coordinate 77,790 of NZ_JADIJM010000010.1, forward strand.
GCTCTGCTGGAACTCCGGCATGGCATAGACCTTGGCCAGCGTATCTTCCCAGATCCTCGCGATTTCCTTGGGCGTCCCTTTGGGCGCCATCACCAGGAACGCGAACGACACGTCATAGTTCTTCAGCCCTGCCACGCCCGATTGCGCCGCGGTGGGGACTTCAGGCAGATCGGCGTCGCGTTCCTGGCCCGACACTGCCAGCGCTTTCAGCTTGCCAGCCCGCACATGCGGCAGGACGCCAGGCGTAGCGACAAAAGCGGCCTTTATCTGATCACCCAGCAAGGCATTCACAGCCGGAGCGTTGCCGCGATACGGCACGTGCGCGGCTTCAATGCCGGCGGCGAGCCTGAGCTTTTCGAACGCGAGGTTGCCTGGGCTGCCATACCCGGCGGAGGCATAGGTGACGCGATTGGCTTTGGCGTAGCGCAGGAATTCGTCCAGCGTGTTGATGCCGAGCTCGGGGCGAACCGCCAGAGCCAGGCCGAAGGAGCCGGCCAGGCTCAGCGGTTCCAGCCGTTGGGTGACGTCCTTGTCCAGGCCCTTGAAGATGTAGGGATTGACGGTCATCAGCGTGTCCAGCGTCATCAGCAACGTGTAGCCGTCTGGTGCTGCCTGGGCCACGGACTGCGCGCCGATATTGCCAGAAGCGCCGGAGCGGTTTTCAACGACGATGGTCTGGCCCAGGATCTTGCCCGCGTGCTGGGCGATGGCGCGGGCTTCGAGGTCCAGCGGACCGGCGGCCGGGAAATTGACGATGAGTCGGACGGGACGCGCGGGGTAATCGGACGCCATGGCAACCGAGGTTCCGGCCGCGAGCAGCGCCGTACAGAACAGCAAGGACTTGATCATGCTTTCTCCTGGGTAGCGCCGGCCGCGAGGCCAGCGCCGTTGCGGGGCGTCAGGCAATGGCGGTGGGATGCGGACTGGTCTCGGCGTGGCGGATCATGCTGCGCGACAACTCCAGCAGCAATTCGGCGCGCAGCGCGCTGGCGGCGGGGTCGTCCCACAGATTGCGCAACTCGTGGGGATCCTCACTGAGATCATAGAGTTCGCCCCAGGTCGCGTCGGCATAGACGCTGAGCCGGTGGCGCGGGGTTTGCAAGGTGCGCATGCGGGTGCGGCCGGAAAAGCCGAACATGATGCGCTGGCCCTCTTCCTCGATCAGTACCGCATCGCGCACGGTGTCGACCTCGCCAGACATGAGGGGCAGCAGGGACGCGCCCTGCATGCCGTTGTAGGCAGGCAGGCCGGCGCGCGCCAGCACGGTCGCAGCAATATCGGCCGTGGAGCACAGCGCCTGGCTGCGCGAAGCAGCAGGCGCTGCCTGTGGATCGCGCCAGATGAACGGCGTGCGTATCAGGCTCTGATAGTGAATCGGACCCTTGAGCAGCAATTGGTGATCGCCGAAGTAATCGCCGTGGTCGCTGGTGAAGATGACGACGGTGTTGTCGTCCAGCCCGGTCTCGCGCAGCGCCTGCATGACGCGGCCTACCGTGGCGTCTATATGGCTGATGGAGCCATAGTTCAGCGCGATCGCCTCGCGCGCCTCGCGCTCGGTGCAGGCAAAGATGGCAGGGGTGTGCTTGACGGCCTTGCCCTGGTCGCGCTGCTGGTGCATCCAGGCCACGTGCGGCGGCGGCTGATGGCCCGGCGCGGCGCTGGCATGGAAGGACTCCGGCAGGGTCACGTCTTCAGGCCGGTACATGTCCCAATACTTGCCGTGGGGCGTGAAGGGATGGTGTGGGTCGGGAAACGAACACTGAATGAAGAAAGGCTTGCTGCTGGCGGCATGCTCGCGCAGCTGCGCGATGGTCTGGTCGCCGATGTAGGCGGTGGTGGAGCATTCCTCAGGCACGCGGGTGCGCCAAGCCTGGTGATGCTCCGTCAGCACATAGCCGGGTGCGGGCAAGGCGTGTTCAGGGCCCCACAAACGCCGCGCTTCGGGGTGCTCCCGCGCCAGCCAGCGCTCGTAGTGGCCCCAAACCTGGTCGCCATGGTCCACCGCCAGCGCCACGCGCTCGAAGCCATAGAACGGCGTATCGAGGTCATGCTTGGGATCCGTGCGCCATAGCGGCCCCCATTCCTGGTCGTAGTTGCCGGGTTCGGCGATCCAGGCCTCGCCGCGAGCGCCGTCACCGGCCGGCGGCCAGATCGCGGGCTTGCCGGTCATGTTCTGCAAATGCGACTTGCCTATCAGCGCGGTGGCATAGCCCGCGCCGCGCAGCCTGTCGACAAAGGTGGTGGCTCGCTGCGAAAGGGGAATGCCGTTGTGGCGCGCGCCATGCACCGAGGGCATGCGGCCAGTCATGAGGGTGGCGCGGTTGGGCATGCAGATGGGCGACGCCACATAGAAGCGGTCCGCTGACCAGCCCTGCCCCGCCAGCGCGTCCAGCTCCGGTGTGCGCAGCATGGCATTGCCATAGCTGCCCAGATGGTCCGCGCGTTGCTGATCCGTGATGAATAGCAGGAAATTCGGCTGCATCGTGTCTCCTCGCCGCCGGCTTTGCGCCGGCTTGGCTCTGTTGTCAGGCCATTATGTGTAGCGGAGACATAATTTGATAATGAATTAATATTACCGAGCCATAACCGTGAATTTATGTCTCAAGGACGCACGCATGGACTGGACCCACCGCATCCGCCTGCGCCACCTGGCCATCCTGGTGCGCCTGTGCGAGACCCGCAACCTGAGCCAGGTCGCGTCGGAACTCAACATCACGCAGCCAGCGTTGTCGAAGTGGCTCAAGGACCTGGAAGAAGACATCGGCCTGACGTTGTTCGACCGTCATGCGCGCGGTATCGAGCCCACGCATTACGGCCTGGAACTGCGCAGCCATGCGCGCGAGATCCTGGGCAAGCTGGGACGCGCCCAGGACAGCATGGCGCAATTGGCCCGCGGCGCTACCGGCACGCTGGCGGTGGGCGTCACGCCCAATATCGCGCCGGTGCTGCTGCCGCCCAGCATCCAGCGCTTCCGCGAACGCTACCCGCGTGTGCTGCTGCGCCTGGCAGAGAACACGCTGGACTACCTGCTGCCCTTGATGCAGGAAGGCACATTCGATGTGCTCGTGGGGCGCCTGGAGCAGCACTCGCTGCCGCGCAACCTGCACTACGAAGAACTGTATGGCGAGCCCATCTGCCTGGCCGTCGGCACTGCGCACCCGCTGGCGAACAAGCGCAAGGTGACTTGGCAGGACGTGCAGGAATATCCCTGGATCGCGCCCGGAAATTCGACGCCGATGCGTATACGCATCGATTACGAACTGGCGCTGGCTGGCCAGCCCGCACCCTGGCACCAGGTGGAATCGTCATCGGTGCTGGTCAATGTGGCGCTGCTGGACGGATCGGACCTGGTGCTGCCGATCTCGGAGCGGCTGGCGCGGCATTTCGCGAAGCAGCACATGATCAAGGTGCTGCCGCTGGCGATGCGCAGCCGGGGAATCACAGGCATGGTGTGGCGCGATGCCGCGCTGGCGTCGGAGCATGCGGCGTACTTCATGGAGTGCATGCGGCTGGCGCGCTGATCGTCATGGGAAATGGCAGATAATTGACGCGATTCGCCGCCGCAGATCCAGAGACGGACGCGCCGGCGCACGGCCCGCCTTGAACGGAAATTTCCATGACCCGATCCGAGTACCAAACCGAATTGCTGCGCATTCTCCGCGCCCACGACGCCGCGGCCCGCTCGACGCTGACGGCGTTGATCGCCGCCCTGCCGCCCAAGGCGCGCGAGATCCACTTCGTGATATTCCCCGACCAGGACGGCGAAGGCACGTTTTCCGTGGTAGCCAGCCTGGACGGCCCGGACCTGTTCGTGCTCAACAAGGCCATCGAAGGCCACCGCTACCTGTTCGACGTCCGCCATACGGAAGACGGCATCGAACCCGAGGTTCCCCTGTTCGCGTCGGACCAAGCCAGCTTCAACGTGCAGGACGTCATCGTCGACACGGCGATGCATTGGGTGGCGGAACTGTGGGCAGTCAGCGGCCAGGGCCGTTCGCCGCTGTCGGGGCTGGTATATGGGGAAGAAGGCTACGGAACACGCGAGCCGCTGGTATTGCCGGCATAGGCTGCGCGGCACGACCCCTATCAGGCGTTACAGCCCGTCGCCAGAGCGAACCGCGCTCACCAGCTCACGTGGAACATCGCCTTGGCCAGCACCACGATCAGCACCATGTGGCAGAACACGCTGACATGCATGCGCCGGCTCAAGGCCCCGGTAAGGCGCTGGCGCCGCGCCAGCGTCAGGGCGGTGGCGACATGGACCAGCACGCTCAAGGCCAGCGCGATCTTCAGCGACAGCAAGAGGCCGAAGGACGAGGCGAACGGATCGGCGAGCGCGCTGCGATACTGCCAGGCCAGTCCCAGGCCGGCCAGGTACAGCAGCACAACCGACCACGGCAGCACGGCCCGCACGCGCGGCGCCAATTGGCTGCCCAGCGCGCGGCGCACGTCAGGCGGCAGGCGCTTGTGCACGGGCTCCAGGAACAGCACCTCGAAGGTGACCGTGCCGACAAACAGGAAGGCGGCGAGCAGGTGCAGGATGAGCAGCAAGGGATAGGTGTTCATGGCTGCGAGTGGGAATGGCCATCAACCGGGATTGTCTCATCCGAGCCGTTCGCTGCAACATGACAAACATCAAAAGCGCCCCGCTGACGCTGGACGCGCCGCCCCGCCGCCCCGATCAGAACTTGTAGCTCACCTTCATCCAGACGTTCCGGGGCGTCCCGTAGCTGTAGCCGTTGTAGCCTCCCAAGCCGCTGTAGTAGTACTTGTCGGTCAGGTTTTCCACATTGATGGAAGCGGAGACATGCTTGTTGAAGTCATAGCGCGCCATCAGCCCAAACAAGGTGACGCCGCCCTGGGTGGCACGTCCCAGGCCGCTGGCCTCGTCGTAGTAGATGCTGCTCTGATAGCTGACGTTGCCGCCGACCGTAAGCTTGTTCCACTCGCCCGGCAGCCGGTAACTGGCGGCAAGGCGGAACAGCCGCTGGGGCGTGCTCGGCAGCAGTAAGCCGCCGTTGGCGTCGCGCTTGGCAAAGTAGGTGTAGCCGCCCATCAGCTGCAAGCCGGGCGCCACTTCGCCAGCCAAGGTCAGCTCGAAACCCTTGCTGCGCGCGCCCTTGACCGCGCGGTAGGGCGTGCTCCCGTCCGGCAGCGGCGGGCTCGACGGATCCTCGACCGCGACGTTTTCCTCCTGGGTGCGGAAGATCGCGAAGCTGGAGTTCAGTTTGCCGTCCAGGTGTTCGCCCTTCAGGCCGATTTCATAGTTCTGGCCGGTCTGCGGGGGCAGCACCACATTGCTGGTGTCGCGCGACGTGGTGGGAATGAAGATCCGGGTATAGCTGGCGTAGGCGGAGAAGTCCTTGCTTACGTCCACAACCACGCCGGCATAGGGCGTGAAGACGCCGTTTTCCTTGGCGGTGGGATTGGTGGTCCAGAGATTGGCGGGGCCGTTGTAGGACGATGAGTTTTCTTCGTACCACGTAGCCCGGGCGCCGAGTATCACCGACACCGGGTCTGCGACCTTCAGCCGCGCCGAACCGTAGATGGCGGTTTCCTTCGCGTCCAGGAAAGTGTTGAAGAAGGTGTAGGGCATGGACGGTTTGGGGACGTCGCGCAGCTCATAGAAATTCACGGGACGGCGATCCGCGCCACCCGGATTTGCCGAGTTCAGATTGAGTTCGCTGCTGTAGCGGTTGTAGCTCATCCCCAACACGGCGCGGTGTTCCCTGCCAAACGCCTGGAACGGCCCTTCGGCGTAGATGTCGAAGGATTTGTTGGTCGAGTTTGCCGGGTTGTCGCGCAGTTCGATGGTGGAGGCGCCGGACGGATCTATGGGCCGGTACGCCAGCAGATAGCCCCAGGCCGCCCTTCTTTCATTCTTCAAGCGGCTGGCGTCCATCTTGATGTGCCAGTCGCTGCTGAAGCGATGGTCCAAGGTGGCGAATATCCGGTCCGTGTACATGTCCCATTGGCTCCAGGGCGTCACGGGATTGAAGGACCGGGGAAGGTTGGTGCGCGTGCCGTCGCTGTAGAACAGTGGCGCCTGGCCGAAGTTGGCCCCGTCGATGGCGGTCTTCTGGTGCTCGTAGCCCAGGCTGACCGTGGTGTCCGGCAGGATGTCGGCCTCAAGAATGCCATAGAAGACATCGTCCGACCGCTTCTTGTAGTCGATGAAACTGTCGCCCGCGGTGCGGGCGGCGACGACCCTGGCGCGCAGCGTGCCGGCGCTGTTCAGCGGGCCGCCCAGGTCGGCTTCCGCGTTGTAGCTGTTCCAGCGGCCGACGCCGGCGGTGACATGCCCCGCGAATTCCGATGTGGGGCGCTTGCGCACCAGATTCACCGAACCGCCAGGCTCGCCCACGCCGTTGAGCAGGCCCGCCGCGCCCCGCACGACTTCCACCCGGTCATAGATGGCGGTGTTGATCATGCCCGCTTCGGCGGATGGCGTTTTGAACGACAGCGTAGGTACGCCATCGAGCATGGTGTTCAACGCGAAGCCGCGCGAAGTGAACTGCACGCGTTCATCCAGCCGGTCGACGGCGATGCCGGGCGTCTGGCGCAGCACCTCGTCCAGCGTGTTCAAGTTCTGGTCGTCCATGTGCTGCCGCGTGACGACGCTGATGGATTGCGGGGTTTCGCGCAGCGACAGCGGCATGCGGGTGGCGGCGCTGGTCGCCGGCACGGTGTAGGAGCCCGTGCCTTCGGAGGGACCTTCGTCGCCCGCGCCAGTGACGGTCACCGCGGGCAAGGCCGTGACCTCGCTCTGCGGCAGTCTGCGCAGGGTATAGCCGCCGTCGGCGCGGCGCGCCGGCTCCAGGCCGCTGCCGGCCAGCAACTGGCGCAACCCGTCCTCGAAACCATAGCTGCCGCGCAGTCCGGGCGATTGCAGGTCGCGCGTCAGAGCGGGATCGAACGACAGCAGGACGCCGGCCTGGGCGGCGTAGGCCGAGAGCGCCGCGCTGAGCGGTCCGGGTTCGATGGCCACGCTCACCTGCCCGGCCGGAGTCTGCGCGTGGGCGGGCGCCATCAACCCGGCCAACGGCAGCGCGAATACGCTTGCCGCGAGCAAGGCAGGAAGGGAGACGCTTGCGCGCAACGGGGGAAGCTGACGGGGCATGACATGCACTCCAGATATTGGTCTTACCCTCGTAGCCAGATAAGACGCAGAAAGTGCTAGTCGCCGTTACAAAATAGTCTCGCCGCGCGGCACCAGCGACACCCAGTAACGGGTGCGATAGCGCAGGCCGAGTTGCAGGGTGTCCGCCACCGTGGCCAGCACCCGGTCGGGTTCGGCCAGCGGGAAGGCGCCGGAAATGGGCAGATGCGCCACTTCGGGCGCGCAATCGATCCAGCCCCTGCGGTAGCGTTGGAGTTCGCGCAGGAAGTCATTCAAGGGCATGCTGTCGACCTGCAGCATGCCGCGCTGCCAGGCGGAGGGATCGCCAACCAGCGCTTCGGCGCCGTCGATATGCCCGCTGGTGAAGCGCAAACCCATGCCCGCCGGCACGATGCGCGCCGCATCCGCGGGCGCCCCCGGCAACGCCACGCGCACGGCCCCTTCCAGCACCTGCACCGCCGATACGCCATCGTCGCGCCTGACGACGAAGCGCGTGCCCAGCGCGGTGATGCTGCCTTCGCGGGTGCGCACGATAAAGGGCCGCGCAACCTGCTGCGGGTCCGGTGACGTTTCGATCAGGATTTCACCGCCGTGCAAGGCAATCAGCCGCTGCTGCGCATCGAACAGCACGTCCATGGCCGTGGCGGCATTGAGCACTACGCGGCTATGGTCCGCCAGCAGCACTTCGCGCCGCGCGCCGACCGGCGTGCGGTACTGCGCCACCCAGCCGCGCCAAGCTTCATCGACCTGGGCGTAGCCGACAGCCCCTCCCGCGCCGATCAGCACCAGCAGCTTGCCCAGCGCAGCCCGGCGGGCGGATGAGCGCGGCCGCCCCAGCACCGGCAGCATGCCCTTGGGCAGCGCCTCGAAACGGCGCGTCAAGGCTTCGGTGCGTTGCCAGGCGCGCTCGTGCTCGGGATCGGCTTGGCGCCAGGCCTGCCATGCCTCCCGGTCCGCCTGGCTGACGGCGCCCGAGGTCAGCCGCAGAAACCATTCCACCGCGCCGTCCAGCGCTTGCGGGTCGATGCGCCCTGCTTCGCCGGCGCTCATGGCGCGAACTCCAGGCATTGCCGCAAGGCGCGCGCGATGTACAGCCGCACCGAGCCGATCGACACGCCCAGGATCTTGGCGATGTCCGCGTGCGTCAGGCCTTCAAGCTGGCAAAGCAGGAATGCGCGCCGCACCGCGACGGGCAAGCCGTCCAGCATGGCATCGATCTCGCACAAGGCTTCAAGCGCCATGGCGCGCGACTCTGGCGACGGCGACTGCGCTTCGGGCAGGTGCGCCAGCGTTTCCAGATAGGCGCGTTCGAGATCCCTGCGCCGCAGGTGGTTGACCATGAGACCGTGCGCGATGGTCGCCAGATAGGAGCGCGGCTCGCGGATGTCGCCCGGTTCACGGCGGGCCAGCACACGCAGGTAGGTGTCGTGCACCAGGTCGGCGGCGTCGCAGGCGCATCCCAACTTTTTACGCAGCCAGCCCTGCAGCCAGCCTTGATGTTCCTGGTACAGCGTGTGCAGGGGATGCCGCGGAGAGGGGTCGGAGGCGGCCATGAAGACGCACGGTTATAAATGAGAATAACTATAATTTACAATATTGTGCCCGCGCCGGGTGAAATGACTGCGCCCGGCCGCTGTATCCAGGGGCCGGGCGCAATCGGGAGATTCAGGAGGGGAGCTGGCGTCTTACTTCTTCGACGCGTCCTGCTCCACCACCATGTCCAGCACGTACACCTGCTTGGGCGCGTCCGCCGGCGGGTTCTTCCAGTCGTAGCGCTTCACGCGCAGCACGGTGCGCACGCCCTCCTGGTGCTGGAAGCCTTCGATGGACTGATACAGCGGATGCCACTTGTCCTTGGTCGGCTGCTGCACGCCGGCCTCGTTGTAGCGGCGCTCGCGCACCATCAGGCACTGATAATTGGGAATCAGCGGATGGCTGCACTCGGTCTTCTTCGCGGCGACTTCCAGGAACATGGTTTCGCCGGCGCTGCCGTACAGGGTCTCGGGCGTGGGTTCACCGACGAACTTCAGGACGCTGCCGTCCTGCGCGACCAGCTCCAGTCCGGGTTCGGAGGCGTGTCCGCTGAGCGTGGCGCGCAGCTCGCCCTTCAAGCGCTGGCCGATTTCGGCGTCCAGGCGCATCAGGCTTTGCTCGCAGGCCTTCATGGTCGACGCCAGGTTGGCCACCTGCAGCACGCCGTTCTTGTAGGTGTAGCCGCCGAACTGCGCATTGCAGCCGCCGCGGATGTTCAGGGCGTCCTGCGAGAACGACAGGCGCAACTGGTGTTCGACGCCGGCCTGCAGCGCGGCAATGGGCTTGCCAGCCGCGTCGGTGGCGGAAGCCAGGCGCCAGTAGTAGGCGGGCAGATTCACGTCGGGGCTGGCGGGCGTAGTAGCGGTAGTGGACATGGAGGACGATCCTTCACGGGGAGAGGAGGTCGGAGCGCAAGCTTGCAGCAGCGCGGCGCATACGGACGCAAGGAGGATGGTTTTCTTCATGGTTCGTTCCTGTCAGCCGGATGGCACTGATGAAAAGCGGGATTCTACGTTCGGGGGATGGACGTTTCAGGCGTACAGCCATCCAGTCGGTTTCAAAATCTTGCTGCAGATCCGGCCCGAAAAACACCCACGGAGCCGCTCAATCTACGGGTTTTCCCTAGAAGCATCTGTCGTTCTTCCGTGCCAGCGGGTAGCGTTGGGGCCTCCGCGGGCTTACAACTCAATACATAACCCTCAAAATACTGCAAGTATTGCCAATACACCTCGAACTGCACGCAATCCGCTCGAATCACCGCAACACAAGGCCGACCGCGCTAGCGCGATCGGTTCACTGGCGTCACTGGGCAGGGTAGCCCGCGCCGGTCAGGCAGGCCCGGGCCCATTCATAGTCGTCGTCGCCCACGATCTCTCCATCGATCTTCGGCAGCGGCTTGGCGGGGTAGGAAAAGTCCCGCGCTTGCGGCTTCATGTTCCATTTTGTCTCGCCCGCGGTATCGGAGCATGCCTCGTCCGAGTTGTTGAAGGAGCACGACGCGGCCATCCGGGGCTTGCCATCCACCACGTTGGCGACATAGCGCTTGGTATAGACGCTGCCTGAGGCCCAGTACTCGTCTACGGAGCAGATGCGGTCCTTGTTCTGGTAATGCCGCGTGGCGAAGCAGCCGTAGTAGGCATGCTCGCCCGGCAAGAAGTCGCATGAAGTCGAGTAGCCGGCGTAAGCGCCGCCGGTGAATTGCGCCTGGAACTGCTGTTGGCTGACGGCGCGGCTGATCAGGTCCGGCAGCGCAGCACCCTTGCGCGTGGCCTTGAGTTCGGCCGTGCGGTCGCGGATCAGCTCGCGGGCGACCGCGGCGGCCGTCTTGCCCTCGGGAACCGAGCCCGGATCCTCGATCAGGTTCGCGAGCGCCGCGTCGCGCGCCGCGATCCAGCGCTTCTGGTTGTGCGCCAGCATGGCGCGGATGTCGCCATCGGGCGCCTGCTTCAGTAGCGCCGCGTAGGCGCGGTTCAGGTCTGCATCCGCCGACACGGTCTTGCGGTCCGAGCAGATCAGCTTTTCCACGGCGTTGCCGGCCTTGCCGCAATCGATCGCGTAGGCAGGCGCGGCAAGCGCGCAGAGGCTGGCCACGCACAACAAGCGACCCGCGGAAATTCCAGATTTCATGTGACGTTTCTCTTTGAGAATGCGCCGCACAGCGTCCCGATGCTTGCAGACCCTGTGGTCTGTCATCGCGAGGTGGCGGCAAGGCTGCAATTTTGCACGGGACTTTTTAACAGACTGGAAACAGAGTTCAACGCTCTGCAACGCAGCGGCGAATTACAGGGCTCGTCGGAATATTCCCCTTCCCCAACTCGTCTACTCGGTGGCAAGCCGTATCGGAGGCGACGCGGCGCGCCACCGATCAATCAGCCGACCGCGCCGGACGCCCGGCGCCGGTCGGCGCAGAAATGGAAATCTTGATATGAAGTCGATCAGATCGTTTGCCTGCGGCATTGCGCTGGCGTGTACAGCGGCCGGCGGCGCCTGGGCCGCTCCCAGTCTGAACGTGTACGGCCCCGGCGGTCCCGCGCCCGCCATGAAGGAAGCCGCCGCGGCGTTCGGCAAGCTCCATGGCATCGACGTCGCCGTCACTGCGGGCCCGACGCCCGCCTGGGCCGACAAGGCCAAACAGGACGCCGACGTGATCTACAGCGGCGCCGAGAACATGATGAGCGGCTTCGCAACGGCGCTGCCGGGCGTGTTCGAATTGCGCGAGGCCCGCACGCTGTACCTGCGGCCCTCGGCCATCCTGGTGCGCCCGGGCAATCCCAAGGCCATCAAAGGCTTCAAGGATCTGCTCAAACCGGGCATCAAGGTCATGGCGGTGTCCGGCGCAGGCCAGACCGGCCTGTGGGAAGACGTGGCGGGCCGGCTCGGCGACATCGAAACCGTGCGCGCCTTCCGCGCCAACCTGGTGCTGCCGGAAGCCGGCAACAGCGCCCAGGCCCGCGGCCAATGGACCGAAGACCAGACCATAGACGCCTGGCTGATCTGGAACATCTGGCAAGTGTCGAACCCGGAGCTGGCCAGTGTGGTCGAGGTGGAAGAGCCGTACCGCATCTATCGCGACGCGGGCGCCGTCGTCACCAAAAAAGGCAAGGGCAATGCGCAGGCGCAAGCCTTTGTCGACTTCCTGACCGCGCCCGAAGGCCGGGCGATCTTCAAGAAGTGGGGCTGGAAAACGGATTGAGGCCGGACTGCCTGACGGCAAATACATAAGGCACCGCGTCCTTCGGTCTCTCGGAAACCGCGGCCTTCCGAATCTCTAGATAATCCGCTCCCGCATCGCCTTGATCGCCTGGGAGCGGACTCTCCCTGCGCGCCTTCATCGATCGCACTACCGGCCAATCCGCCGTCGGCGTCGGAACTACGACGACTAGTGATAATGACGCCCGAAAATAAGACAAAATAAAACAAAAATAGTCACAAAATTGCTAATATGTTTTAATTGTGATTAAATGTGAATAAATGAATAACAATTTCACAACTAATAATATTTAATCACATTTGTGGAGAAGCAATGAAGTGGGCTGCTGTTGCGGGCTTGGCCGTGGTGTTGGCGGGTTGCGCCAACCCTCAAGCGCGAAAGGACTTTTCACGAGATCTGGCTGGCGGCAATCTGCCTGCGGCCACCAGTAACGCGGTGCTGGCGGCAGGTCCCGAAGGCGCCGCTCCGACGGATCTGCCTTGGGCCCTGGAAGCCGGAACCCTCTTGCGGCAAAGCGGCCTGCCCGAGCGGTCCACGCAAATGCTGGACGGCGCCGAAGAGCTGATGAAGGACGACGACACGCGCAATGTGGCGGCCAGTGTCGGCAATCATGCCCTGTCGCTCGTGGCCAATGACAACGTACTGCCCTACGCTCCAGCCGTGTACGACACGGTCATGCTCAATACCTACAAGGCTTTGAATTTCTGGCAGCTAGGCGACCATGCCAACGCGCGTGTCGAATGGAACCGCAGCGATGACCGCCAGCGTCGCGCAGCTGAACATTTCGAGGCCGAAATCAGCAAGCAGCGCGATGAGCTGAAAGAGGGCGAAAACTCCGACCTGGTCAACCGCAGCCTGTCCAGCACGGACGAAACCCTGCTCCAGGCCGGCGTCGACTTGTCCCAATGGACGCCTTACGCCGGTTACGTCAACCCAGCCGCGCTCTACCTGCATGGCCTGTACTTTCTGATCAACGGCGACGGGCAGGCTGATGCAGATAAGGCACGCACCAGCCTGGAGCGCGCGTATGCGCTGACCAAGAATACGCAGGTCAAGATCGACGCGGCGGCAGCCCAGTCCAAGAGCGGCAAGCTCAAGCCTGCGGTCTGGATCGTCTTCGAGAACGGCACGGCTGCGCACAAGGAGCAATTGCGGATCGACCTGCCCCTGTTCCTGGTGAGCGGCAACATCAAGTACACCGGCATTGCCCTTCCGGTCATGCGCGAAGGCACGCCCGCCTACCCTTACCTGAGCGCTGGACGTCAACAAACGCAAGTCCTGGCGGACATGGACACCATCATCCGCGGCGAATTCAAGACCCGTTTCAACGCCATCCTGATCAAGGAAATCGCGCGCGCCACGGCCAAGACCGTGCTGCAGAAGCAGCTGAACGACTCCAGCCCGCTACTGGGGGCCTTGGCCGGGATAGCGCAGGCTGCTTCGACGCAAGCCGACCTGCGTTCGTGGTCGACGCTGCCGCACAACTTCCAGCTGATGAACGTGCCTTATCCCCAGTCGAACCAGCTGACGCTGGGCGTCCCCGGCCATGAAGACATCGTGGTCGATCTACCCCAGGAAAAAAGACCGGTAGTCGTGTATGTGCGAGCCCTGAATGCCGCTATTCCGCCTCGCGTCGACATTCTGGCCTCCAAATAACGATCTACTAGGAACACCATGAGCGTAAAGCTTTCTCTTACGGCCGCCTTGCTGGCGGCGACGCTGGCCGGCTGCGCACCCACGACGCAATACGTCAACCAGAAGACCGATAACGTCGCGGTGATGGGGCTGGACTACAAGGACTTCGAATCGGCGGCCAACAAGATGGTCAACGACATGCTGAACTCGCCATTGATGGTGCACCCGAAGGCTGCCCAGGGCGGACGTTTCGTGATCGCGATGTCCAATCTCACCAACGACACGGCGCAACGCATCGACACCGACCAGTTGACCAAGAAGATTCGCGTGAGCCTGCTCAACTCTGGCCGCTTCGTCATCACGACGGCAGTCGGCCTGAACGGTCCCGAAGACGCAATGACCGCAAAATCGCGCGCGTTGAAGGGCTCGAAGATGGTCAATCAGGCCACGGTGAAGAAGGACGGCCGCGTGGTCGCCCCGGACTTTTCACTGTCCGGCAAGATCCTGCAGCGCAACAACCGCGTCGATAGCCGCACACAGCAAGTCGATTACTACTTCCAGCTGACGCTCACCAACCTGGACAACGGTCTGGCGTACTGGGAAGGCGAAGAAGCGATCATCAAGCGCGGCGACAACCGCACGGTGACCTGGTAAGGGTCATGGACGAATAGGCCGCCTGCCTGCAGCAGGCGGTCTTTTTTTCGAGAGCAGATTCATGATGAAGAAATGGATGTTGGGCGCGGCAATGTTCTGCGTCGCCCACGCGGCAAGCGCCGAAGATGTCACGGTGCCCGCGGTCGGGTACGGTGACACCTTCGAGCAGGCCGTCGAATCGGCCCTGGGCAATGCCATCAAGCAAGTCAATGGCGCAGCCGTTGCCACGCGCTCGGCCAGCCCGAAGGCTTACGTACAGGTCAAACGGGATGCCGAAGGCCAGGCCTCGGCTGAACTCGACGCCAAGCGCACCGAGCAGAACACGGACAGCGGCTTGATCAAGGATACGGTCACCAACAACGAGCAAACCCTGAATGCCAGCGCCTCGGCGCAGGCCCAGGCGTCCAGCAAGACGACGGTCGAGGCAGGCGTCGGCAGCACGAATGATGTGCGCGCGCAGGGCAAGGTGAAAGGTTACTCGGTGACCAAGCAGGAGTGCGGTGGCAGCAAAGGCTGCATGGTCGAATTGTCGGTAACGATCGAAAAGTTCGAGTACCAGGCAAAGTCTCCCAAGCTGGAACGCGACAGCATCGCCATCGTCACGACCGGCAAGTTGCGCCGCAGCGCCCTGTCGGCGGACATGCGCCAATCGGTTACCGACAAGCTGGTCAAGAGCGGACGCTTCACCGTTCTGGACCGCAGCAATGACGCCGCCTTCGAAAAGGAAAACGACTTCCTGGCCAGCGACAACGTATCCGACCAGCAGCGCGCCCGTCTGGGCCAGGCGGCAGGGGCGGATTTCCTGTTGATCATCGACCTGACGCAAGCCAGCGTTTCGACCCGGGTCCAGGAAAACAACGTCGAGCTCACCGGCGAATCGACCCGCGAAGTCTCGCAAGCCACCCGCGCCTCAGTACGCTACACCCTGGTCGAGGCTGCGACCCGCGCCGTGAAGTGGTCGGACTCGGCCTCGTTTGCCTCGGGCGGCAACAAGATCAGCGCGGCTATGGAACAGTTCCAAGGCAAGATGGTCGGCGACATCATTGAGATCGTGAACCCGGCCAAAGTCGTGGCAGTGCAGAACGGCCGCGTGATCATCAACCGCGGCATGGGCAGCGTGAACGAAGGTCAGGTCTACGACATCTACGCCACTGGCGAGGAACTGGTCGATCCCGACACCGGCGAGAAACTCGGCGCAACCGAAGAAAAGGTGGCCTCGATCAAGATCGGCGAAATCAAGGCGAAAGTGGCCTATGGCGCCGTGGTAAACGGCCAATTGGAATCCATTGCCAAGGGCTCGATTGCCCGCATGGCCGCCCCGCCCGCCCAGCCGGCCAAGAAAACACCGCCCAAACGAGCCGCGCCGCCGAAGTCCGATCAGAAGATAGATTCGGCGGGAGGCGTCATTCTCTGACGTCCCCCATCGCCCCTGCGGACGAACCCGGCTGCAGGGGCGCCGAAAAACAAAGCCCGCATTTCCTGATGGGAAATGCGGGCTTTTCATTTGGGCGCCGTTGAAGGCGCACCAACACCTCAGCCGGCTACGCGGAAACGCTCGGCGTCGTCCATGAACGCCTTTTCGCCGAAGCCGTTTTCGTTGGAGCCGAACGGCATCTGCGCGCGCAGCTTCCAGTAGGCCGGAACGTTCCATTCACGCGCGACCGGAGCATCGATCAGCGGGTTGTAGTGCTGCAGGCTGGCGCCCACGCCGGCGTTGGCCAGGGTGCTCCAGACCGACAGTTGGGCCATGCCGCCCGCCTGCTCGGACCAGACCGGGAAGTTGTCCGCGTACAGCGCGAATTTTTCCTGCAAGCCCTGCACCACGCCCTGGTCCTCGTAGAACAGCACGGTGCCCACGCCCGCGGCGAAGCTCTTGAGCTTGGCTTCGGTCTGGGCAAAGCTCTCGGCCGGCGCGACCTTGCGCACTTCCTCGATGGCGATGTTCCAGAGCTTTTCGCTCTCGGCGCCGAACAGGATTACGGCGCGCGAGCTCTGCGAGTTGAACGACGAGGGGCTGTGCTTGATTGCGTCCTGGATCAGGGAGGTCAGTTCCTCCTTGGAGATCGACAGGTTGCGGCCCAGCGAGTACTGCGTGCGACGCTGCTTGAGGGCGTCCAGATATGCGTTGCTCATGGCGATATGGCCTTCCGACGAGTAGATAGGGGAAAATGCTTGAGGAATTCTAACGACCCACGATTGTTCCGAATACGTACCAGAGCCAAAAAATACCCTATCAATCAGAACAAACTGTTCTGTTTATGGACCAAATCGGCTCGGTACCAGACAAGAGACGGCCCAACTAAAGGACTTAGCGTGCACTACATCCAGGACCCGGACAGCCCAGCCGCCGCCGACATCGGCTTTGACGATTTCCTCAAGGTCGACATCCGCGTCGGCACGATCCAATCGGCGCAGGCCTTTCCCGAGGCGCGCAAGCCCGCCTACAAACTGACGATAGATTTCGGCGCGGGCGTGGGCATCCGGAAAAGTTCGGCGCAGATCACGGCGCGCTATACGTTGGAAGAACTGGCCGGCAAGCGGGTCATGGCGGTGGTGAATTTCCCGCCGCGCCAGATCGGGCCAATGAAATCCGAGGTGCTGGTGCTGGGTTTCGCGGACGAAACCGGCGGCATCGTGCTGGCGGTGCCGGATAAGCAGGTTCCCAACGGCACGCGCTTGACCTGACCCCCTGAACTCCTCCATCGGGGCTTTCCCCTATTACTTGTCTGCCGTCAAAAAACTATCGTATTCGAGAATTATCAAATAAGAGAATTCTCGCTTCCGACAAAATGACAGCAGAACCCCTATACGATTACGCCGTGATCGGCGCCGGCATCGCCGGCGCTTCCGTGGCCTACCGCCTGAGCGCCACGGCCTCGGTCGCCGTGTTGGAACGCGAGGCCCAGCCGGGCTACCACTCCACCGGCCGGTCCGCGGCCATGTTCATGGAGACCTACGGCACGGCCCAGATCAAAGCGCTCACCCGCGCCAGCCGCGCCTTCTACGAGAATCCGCCGCAGGGCTTCAGCGAGCATCCGCTGCTCAGCCCGCGCGGCGTGCTGTACATCGCCACGCCCGAGCAGCAGGACTTGCTGCGCGAGGTGTACGACGATTTCCGCAGCCAATCGCCCAATGTGACGCTGATCGACGCCGAACAGGCCGTCGAACGGGTACCTTGCCTGCGCGGCGATCAGATCTGCGGCGCCATCGAAGAGCCGGACGCCCGCGACATCGACGTGCACGCCCTGCACCAGGGTTTTCTGCGCGGCATGACGCGCCAGGGCGCGGTGCTGCACAACCAAGCCGAAGTCGTGTCGGCCGCGCACGCGGACGGCGTCTGGACGCTGACCTTGGCCGACGGCCGCAGTCTGCGGGCGCGGGCGCTGGTCAACGCCGCCGGCGCCTGGGCGGACCACGCCGCGGCCCTCTGCGGCGCTTCGCCGGTCGGCCTGCAGCCGTGCCGGCGCACCGCCTTTACGTTCTCCGGTCCGCCGGACGTGGACTTTGCCCATTGGCCGGCCGTGGTCGGGGTCGATGAAAGCTATTACTTCAAGCCCGATGCCGGCCAATTGCTGGGTTCTCCGGCCAACGCCGATCCGGTCGCCGCACACGACGTGGTGCCGGAAGAACTGGACGTAGCCACTGGCATCTACCGCATCGAGACCGCGACCTCGCTCACCATCCGCCGCCCCAAGCACACCTGGGCCGGCCTGCGCTCCTTTGTGCGCGATGGCGATTTCGTGGTCGGCTGGGATGCCGAAGCGCCCGCCTTCTTCTGGCTGGCGGCGCAAGGCGGCTATGGTATCCAGACGGCCGCGGCGACCTCCGAACTGGCCGCCGCGCTGCTCACGCGCCAGCCGCTGCCGGCCCACCTGCATGCGCACGGCGTGGACGCCGCGGCCGTGCGTCCCGCGCGCCTGCGCTGAACCTTCCCCTAGCCTGCGAGAGTCCATCATGACCACCATCGCCCGTTATCCCAGCCCCCTGCCCCTGCCGTTCTCCCGCGCCACCCAGGCCGGCGGCTTTTTGTTCCTGTCGGGCCAGATCCCGATGGACGCCAACGGCCAGGTCGTGCGCGGCGACATCACCGTCCAGACCCATGCCGCCATCGAGCGCATCAAGGAAACGCTGGCCTTGGCGGGCGCCACGCTCAAGGACGTGGTGCGCGTCACGGTGTGGCTGACGGACCTGGAACTGTTCGCGCAGTTCAACGACGCCTACCGCAGCCATTTTTCCTCTGACTTCCCCTCGCGCTCGACGGTCGAGGCCAAGCTGGCCATGGGCGTGGACGTCGAAATCGAAGTGCAGGCCTGGCTGGGCGCGGCGGCAGTGCACGGCGGCTACACGCCGGGCCCCGTGTCCGAAGCCTGAGCCCGCAACGCGGGCCGGTTCGATTGCTTGACACCGCCTGGCCGATGCCGGGCGGTGCGGCCTTTCCCTCGCGCTCGCGGCAACGCCTGCGCCCCCTGAGCACATCCTTACGCGGAGCGGCAGCATGAAAATATTTTCCGGGTCCCTGGCGACCGAGACGAACACCTTCTCTCCCATCCCGACCGGGCTGTCCGCCTACCGGGCTCGCGGCTACTACCCTGCGGGCCAGCATCCGGACCGCATGCAGATGTTCTCGGGGCCGCTGTGGGCGGCGCGCCAGCGCGCCCAGGGCAAGGACTGGACCCTGATAGAAGGCCTGACGGCAGGCGCGACGCCGGCGGGCATCACCACCCGCCACGCCTATGAAACCCTGCGCGACGAACTGCTGGACGATTTGCGTCGCGCGGGCAAGGTCGACATCGCCCTGTTCGGCCTGCACGGCGCCATGGTGGCCGACGGCTATGACGACTGCGAAGGCGACCTGCTGCGCCGCGCACGCGAGATCGTGGGGCCCGACGCCGTGATCGGCGCCGAACTGGATCCGCATTGCCACATGACGGCGGACATGGTGGAAAGCGCCGACTTCCTGGTCTGCTTCAAGGAGTATCCGCACACCGATATCCTGGAACGCGCCTACGACCTGGTGGACCTGTGCGTGGCCCGCGCCGAAGGCCGCATCAAGCCCACGCGCGCCGTATACGACTGCGAGATGATTTCCATCATGCACACCAGCCGCGAACCCATGCGCGGCTTCGTCGACCGCCTGCTCGCCATGGAAGGCAAGGAAGGCGTGCTGTCGGTGTCCATCGCGCATGGCTTCCCCTGGGGCGACACGCCCGACATGGGCTCCAAGGTGCTGGTCTATACGGACGGCGACCAGGCCCAGGCCGAAGCCCTGGCGCGCGCGCTGGGCGAAGAGATCATCGGCTTTCGCGAGCAATTGGCGCCGCCTTATCCCGGCGCCGACGCAGCGCTGGACCAGGCGCTGGCGCTGAACGACTTTCCGGTGGTGCTGGCGGATTCCGCCGACAACGCCGGCGGCGGCGCGCCCAGCGACGCCACCTTCATCCTGGAACGCGTGCTGGCGCGCGGCATCGCCGACGTCGCCACCGGCCCGTTCTGGGATCCGGTGGCCGTGCAGCTCTGTTTCGAGGCCGGCGCGGGCGCGCGCATCCAGCTGCGCATCGGCGGCAAGGTCGCGCCAGTGTCCGGCCAGCCGCTGGACCTGGACTGCGAAATCCTGGCGCTCAAGCGCGATGCCGTCATGACTGGACTGGCCGGCACGCCCGCGCTGCTGGGCGACACCGCCATCGTGCGCAGCCAGGGCGTGACTCTCGCGCTGACCACCAACCGCACCCAGGCCATGGGCACCGACCTGTTCACGCAGTTCGGCGTGGACCTGCAGGCCATGAAACTCGTCATCGTGAAATCGTCGCAGCACTTCTACGCCTCGTATTCGAAGGTCGGCCGCCACGTCATCTACGTGGAGACGCCGGGCGCCATCACGACCGACTACAACGCGCTGCCCTACACCAAGCGCAAATTGCCGAAGTGGCCGTTCACGGCCTGAGGCGCGATCCATCACCGCCCGGCATGGGCGCAGGAATAACCAAGGGGATAACAATGATCAGACGTTTCAGTTTGCTGGGCGCAGCCGCCCTGCTGGCCATGGGAGCCGCCACCGGCGCGCTGGCGCAGACCAAGACCCTGCGCCTCGTGCCGCACGCGGACCTCAAGACGCTGGACCCGCTGTTCAACACGGCCTACATCACGCGCAACCACGGCTACATGGTGTTCGACACCCTGTTCTCGCAGGACAGCCGCGGCCAGGTCAAGCCGCAGATGGTGGATAGCTGGACCACGTCCGAAGACGGCAAGACCTGGACCTTCACCTTGCGTGCCGGCCTGAAGTTCAACGACGGCACGCCGGTCAAGGCCGAGGACTGCGTGGCGTCGATCCAGCGCTGGGCCAAGAAGGACACGCTGGGCCAAGCCATGATGGCCGCCGGCGCCGAACTCGCCGCCACCGGCGACAATACCTTCACCCTGACGCTCAAGGAGCCGTTCGGCCTGGTGCTGGACGCCTTGTCCAAGCCTTCCGGCATGCCGCCCTTCATCATGCCCAAGCGCCTGGCCATGACGGACCCGAACACCCAGGTCACCGAAATGGTCGGCTCGGGTCCCTTCCTCTTCAAGCGCGACGAATGGGTGCCGGGCAACAAGGTCGTGTACGTGAAGAACCCGGCCTACGTGCCACGCGCCGAACCGGCCGACGGCCTGGCGGGCGGCAAGAACGTCAAGGTGGACCGGATCGAATGGGTCTACATCCCCGACGGCAACACGGCCACCGCCGCCCTGATGAACGGCGAAGTCGACATGATCGAACAGACCACGCCCGACTTCCTGCCCGTCCTGGAAACCAATAAGGACATCACCCTGAACACGTCCGTCGCGACGCAGGGCATGGTCATCCTAAATTCGCTGCATCCACCCTTCGACAACCCGCTTGCCCGCCAGGCGCTGTACCACCTGGTGAACCAGAAGGAAATGCTGTCGGCCATGGGCTACCCGGAGAAATACCGCGTCGACTATTGCCCCAGCCTCTTCGTCTGCGGTTCGCCCCTGGCCAGCGACGCGGGCGCGGCGCCCTACGCCAAGACCGATCCGGCGCGCGCCAAGCAGCTGCTGCAGGAAGCCGGCTACAAGGGCGAGAAGGTCGTGGTCCTGTATCCCACGGACCACCTGAGCGCGCCCGCCGTGATGGTGCTGACGCAGAACATGAAGAAGGCCGGCATCAACGTCGACCTGCAATCCATGGACTGGGCCTCGCTGGCCGGACGCCGCCTGAAGAAGGATCCGCCGGCGCAAGGCGGCTGGAACGTGTTCCTGACCTGGGGCGGCTATTACGACGCCAGCACGCCGGTGACCAACCCCTGGATGTCCGCCGCTTGCGGCAACAGCCTGCCTGGCTGGCCCTGCGACAAGGAGCTCGACGCGCTGCGCACCAGCTGGATCCGCGAAACGGACCCGGCCAAGCGCAAGGACATCGCCGCGCAGATGCAGGCGCGCGCCTACCAGAGCGTGCCCTATGTCATGTGGGGAGAGTTCAAGCCCGTATCCGCGTTCCGCGGCCTCACGCACACCGAGCTGCTGAAGACCGGCATCCCGGTGATGTGGAACATCGAGAAGCCGTAAGGCAGGGGCCGGACGCCGCTTGCGTCCGGCCGCAAGCCGGGGGAAACCAGCGTGAAATACATACTGCGCCGCATCGCGGCCGTCATTCCTGTCATGGCCGTGGTCGCGGTCGTGGTGTTCCTGCTGATCCATCTGTCGCCGGGCGATCCCGCGGCCGTGATCGCGGGCGACAACGCCACCGCCGACGACGTGGAGAAGATCCGCCAGAACCTGGGGCTGGACAAGCCGCTGCTGCAGCAGTTCGGCATCTGGGTCAGCCACATCGCCACCGGCGACCTGGGTACGTCCATGTCGACCCAGATGCCGGTCTCGCAGCTGATCGGCCAGCGCATGGGGCCGACGCTGTCCATCGCCATCTTCACCATGTTGTTCGCGGTGATCGTGGCGATTCCGCTGGGCGTGCTGGCGGCCTGGCACGCCGGGCGCTGGCTGGACCGGCTGGTCATGATAGGCGCGGTCTGCGCGTTCTCGGTGCCGGTATTCCTGATCGGCTACAGCCTGGTCTATGGGTTTTCGATCAAGCTGGGCTGGCTGCCGGTGCAGGGCTACAAGCCGCTGGCGGACGGCGTGGTGCCCTACCTGCGCCACCTGGTGCTGCCCTGTCTGTCCCTGGGCCTGGTCTATATGGCGCTGCTCACGCGCATGACTCGCGCCACCATGCTGGAAGCCCTGTCCGAGGACTACATCCGCACTGCCCGAGCCAAGGGCCTGGCGGCGGGCCCCATCGTGTGGCATGCGCTGAAGAATGCCGCCAATCCCATCGTCACGACCATCGGCGTGGGCGTGGCCCTGCTGATCGGCGGCGTGGTGGTCACCGAAACCGTGTTCGCGATTCCCGGCCTGGGCCGCCTGACCATCGACGCCGTGCTGCGCCATGACTACCCCGTCATCCAGGGCGTGCTGCTGGTGGCCTCGGGCATCTATGTCCTGATCAACCTGCTGGTCGACCTGAGCTACCGGCTCTTCGATCCGCGCATCCGCTATTGAACGGGGGACTACGCATGACTACCGATACCCTGTCCCTGCCCGCGCGGCGGCCGCGCCACCGCCGCATCCTGCGCGCGCTGCGCCGCCATCCCATGCTGTATATCGGCGGCGCCATCCTGCTGGCCCTGGCCGCGATCGCGCTGGCCGCGCCCTGGCTGGCCACCGTCGACCCGCAGGACATCAATCCGCTGGCGCGCATGAAGCCGCCTTCCTCGGAACACTTCTTCGGCACCGACGCGCTGGGCCGCGACGTCTATTCCCGCACCGTCTGGGGCGCCCGCGTCTCGCTGGTGGTCGGCATCGTGGTGGCGGTGGTCTCCACCGTCGCCGGCGTGGCCCTGGGCATGGCGGCGGGCTACTTCCGCCGCATCGACGCCTTCATCATGCGCATCATGGACGGCCTGATGGCCATCCCCGGGGTGCTGCTGGCCATCGCCCTGATGGCCACCCTGAAGGGCGGCCTGGGCACCGTGATCATTGCCATCGTCATCCCGGAAGTGCCGCGGGTGGTGCGGCTGGTGCGGGCGCTGGTGCTGACGATACGCGAGCAGCCCTATATCGAGGCCGCCATTTCGTCCGGCACGCGCGTGCCCGCAATCCTGCTGCGCCACATCCTGCCCAACCTGTTCGCGCCGCTGATGGTGCAGGCCACCTTCATCGCGGCATCCGCCATCCTGACCGAAGCCGTATTGAGCTTCCTGGGCGTAGGCATACCGCCCCACATTCCCAGCTGGGGCAACATCATGGCCGAAGGCCGCAACTTCGTGGCCGTGGCCTTCCACATCATCCTGTATCCAGGCCTGTTCCTGGGCGTGGCCGTCCTGGCCGTCAACCTGGTGGGCGACGGGCTGCGCGACATGCTCGATCCCCGCCTGGCCAAGAAACTGTAGGAGCGTACATGCAAACCCAACCTGTCTTGCGCGTGCATGACCTCACCACCTGTTTCGACGGCGACGAAACCACGGTAGTCGCCGTGGACCGGCTCTCCTTCGACCTGATGCCCGGCGAAACCCTGGGCCTGGTCGGCGAATCTGGCTGCGGCAAGAGCGTCACGTCCCTGTCCATCATGCGCCTCTTGCGCGCCCCCGGACGCGTAGCGGGGGGCAACATCGAATTCGACGGCCACGACCTGCTGACGTTGCCCGAGAAAGCCATGCGCGCGATCCGCGGCAACCAGATCTCGATGATTTTCCAGGAGCCCATGACCTCGCTGAACCCCGTGTTCACGGTGGGTAAGCAGATCAGCGAATCCCTCATGCTGCACCAGGGTCTGTCGCGGCGCGAGGCCATGGCGCAGGCCGAATCGCTGCTGGAACTGGTACAGATATCCGACCCGGCGCGTCGCGTGCGCGAGTATCCCTACCAGCTGTCCGGCGGCATGCGCCAGCGCGCCATGATCGCCATGGCGCTGGCTTGCCAGCCCAAGGTCCTGATCGCCGACGAGCCCACCACCGCGCTGGACGTCACCATCCAGGCGCAGATCCTGCACCTGCTGCGGGAAATCCAGCAACGGCTGGGCACCTCCATCGTGCTGATCACCCATGACCTGGGCGTGGTGGCGCAGATGTGCCAGCGCGTCATCGTGATGTACGCCGGGCGCAAAGTAGAGGAAGGCAGCGTCGACGACATCCTGGACCACGCCCAGCATCCTTACACCCAGGCGCTGATCCGCTCCCTCCCCGACTTTGCCGCAGGCCAGGACCACACGGCGCGGCTGGCCGAGTTGCCCGGCATCGTGCCGGTGATGACGCCCGAGTCGCGTGGTTGCGCCTTCGCGGCGCGCTGCCCGGAAGCGCAGCCGCGCTGCACCGAGCAGGCGCCGCCCGCCGCCGACGCCGGCAGCCGTCACCGCGTCTGGTGCTGGGCCCGCGCGGCCGAACCCGCCCCCGCCGCCCTGACCGCCTGAGGCCCGCCATGAACCTGCACGACATTCCTCTTTCGAGCGCCGTAGCCGCGCCCGCCGCCGAGGCTGCGCCCATGCTGGAAGTCATCGGCTTGAAGAAGCACTACCCCGTGGACAGCGGCAGCGGCGCCAAGGTGCTGCGCGCGGTCGACGGCGTTTCCCTGTCGGTGCCGCGCGGCCAGACGCTGAGCCTGGTGGGCGAATCCGGCTGCGGCAAGTCCACCACCGGCAAATGCCTGATCCGCCTGACCGATCCCACCGAAGGCCGCATCCTGCTGGAAGGCCGCGACCTGGCCGCCATGAACAGCCGCGAGCTGCGCGCCATGCGCCAGCGCATGCAGTTCATCTTCCAGGATCCATTCTCATCGATGAACCCGCGCATGCGGGTGCGCGACATCATCGGCGAGCCGCTGCGCGCCTTCGGCCACAGTCGCGCAGCGATTCGCGAGCGCGTCGCGCAGCTGCTGGCCCGCGTCAGCCTGCGCCTGGATGCCGCCGACCGCTATCCCCACGAGTTCTCCGGCGGCCAGCGCCAGCGCATCGTTATCGCCCGCGCATTGGCGCTGGACCCAGGCCTGATCGTCTGCGACGAGCCGGTGTCGGCGCTGGACGTGTCGGTGCAGGCGCAGGTCATCAACCTGCTGATGGACCTGCAACGCGACCTGGGGCTGACCTACGTGTTCATTTCGCACGACCTGAGCGTGGTGCGCCACATCAGCCACCGCGTCGCCGTGATGTACCTGGGCAAGATCGTCGAAACCGGCACCCGCGACGCCATCTTCGAACGCCCCGCCCACCCCTATACCCGCGCCCTGCTGGCCGCGGTGCCATCGGCCCGCCAGGGCGAACGCAAGCCCGTGGAAGTTCTCAAGGGCGAGATCCCCAGCCCCTTGTCGCCACCCTCGGGCTGTGCTTTCCGCACCCGCTGCCCGATGGCGCAGCCACGCTGCGCCGAAGAGACGCCGCAACCTCGCCAGATCGCCCCCGAACAGCAGGTCGCCTGCCATTTCGCCATCCACGCCTAGCCGGAGATACCCATGTCCCAGACCGACGCCACCCCGTTCGACTACATCCTTGCCGGCGGCACCGTCATCGACGGCACCAACTCGCCGGGCCGGCTTGCCGACGTCGGCGTGCGCGGCGACCGGATCGCCGCCGTCGGCGACCTGAGCGCCAGCAGCACCCGCCGCCGCATCGACGTGGCGGGCAAGGTGGTGTCGCCGGGCTTCATCGACTCGCACACGCACGACGACAACTATCTGCTCAGGCATCGTGACATGACGCCCAAGATCTCGCAGGGCGTCACCACCGTGGTCACCGGCAACTGCGGCATCAGCCTGGCGCCGTTGGCGCATGCCAGCCCGCCCGCGCCGCTGGATCTGCTGGACGAGGGCGGCTCGTTCCGCTTCGAGCGCTTCTCCGACTACCTGGAAGCCCTGCGCACCGCGCCGGCGGCCGTCAACGCCGCCTGCATGGTGGGCCATTCAACCCTGCGCGCCGCCGTCATGCCCGACCTGAAGCGGGAAGCCACGGCCGAAGAGATCCAGGCCATGCAGGCGCTGGCCGACGACGCTTTGGCCAGTGGCGCGATAGGCATCTCCACCGGCGCGTTCTACCCGCCCGCCGCCCATGCCAGCACCGAGGAAATCATAGAGGTCTGCCGCCCGCTGGCCACGCATGGCGGCGTCTACGCCACCCACATGCGCGATGAAGGCGAGCACATCGTGGAGGCGCTGGAAGAAACCTTCCGCATTGGCCGCGAACTGGACGTGCCGGTCGTGATTTCGCACCACAAGGTCATGGGCAAGCCCAACTTCGGCCGCTCCAAAGAGACGCTGGCCCTGATCGAGGCCGCCATGGCCAGCCAGGACGTGTCGCTGGACGCCTATCCCTACGTGGCCGGCTCCACCATGCTCAAGCAAGACCGCGTGCTGCTGGCGGGCCGCACGCTGATAACCTGGTGCAAGCCTTATCCCGAGCTGAGTGGACGCGACCTGGAAGAAATCGCCGCCGAACGCGGCAAGTCCAAGTACGACGTGGTGCCGGAGCTGCAACCCGCCGGCGCCATCTACTTCATGATGGACGAGCCCGACGTGCAGCGCATCCTGGCGTTCGGCCCCACCATGATCGGGTCCGACGGCCTGCCCCACGACGAACGCCCCCATCCGCGCCTGTGGGGCACCTTCCCCCGCGTACTGGGCCACTACTCGCGCGACCTGGGCCTGTTCCCGCTGGAAACCGCGGTCTGGAAAATGACCGGCCTGACCGCCGCCAAGTTCGGCCTGGCCGAGCGCGGCCAGGTGTTGCCCGGCTACTACGCCGACCTGGTGGTCTTCGACCCCGCCACCGTGGCCGACTCGGCCACCTTCGAGCGCCCCACCGAGCGCGCCGCGGGCATCCACTCGGTCTACGTCAACGGCGCGCCCGTCTGGGAAGACCAGTCCTTCACCGGCCAGCACGCCGGCCGCGTCCTCAACCGGACGGCAGCCTGAGCCCCGCCAGCCCTTACAATCCGGCATACGCGGCGGGGCTTGCGGGCCCTGCCCCCAACCAACTCCTACCTGCCAGATCGCTACATGGCCCTACCCGGCACTACATCCCCGCCCGAGATCGTGGGCAAGGAAGAAATGGGCGCTCGCCTGCGGGCCGAGCGCAAGGCGCGCAAGATGACCTTGCAGGCGCTGTCCCGCGCCAGCGGCATCGCGGTGTCGACGCTGTCGAAAGCGGAGCTGGGGCAGATCGCCCTGAGCTACGAGAAATTCGCCGCGCTGGCGGGCGCGCTCGGCATAGACATGACCCGCATGTTCATGCTGCCGGACGCCTCGCAGGCCGCCGTCGCCCCCACCTTCGTCAAGAACAAGCTCAGCGACGCCCGCGACTACGTCACGGAGAACTACCACTACCGCCTGCTGATGGGCGAATACCCCGGCAAGAAGATGACGCCCATGCTGGCGCTCATCGACTCGCGCAAGGTGGTGGAATTCGAGGACTACATCCGCCACCCGGGCCAGGAATTCGCGGTGGTGCTGTCGGGCAAGGTCCGCATCCAGTTCGAAAACGGCGACAGCGTCGTGCTGGGCAAGCTGGAGACCGCCTACTTCGACAGCAGCATCGGCCATGTGTACCTGTCGATGAGCAAGAAGCCCGCGGAAGTGCTGGCGGTATGCAGCGACGTGGGCGAGGTGCCGTCGCGGCTGAAACCGCCCGAATGATCCGTGATTTAGCGCTGTGCGGCCCCTAGCCCAGCAGTTCGGCGCTGTGCTCGCCCAGCCCAGGCGCCGCGCCCGCGGACGCTCTGGGACTGGCGGAAAACCGCAGCGGCGTGGCCGCGCAAAGCAGTTCGCCTTCGGTCGGGTGCTCCACGGTCTCGAAGAAGCCCACGTCGGCCAGATGCGGGTCACGCAGCAAGTCATCCAGGCTGTTGGCCGGTCCCGCGGGGATGTCGTGCTCCAGGAACAGCGCCAGCCATTCCGCCGCGTCGCGTTCCAGCAGGCTGCGGCTGACTTCCTCGTACAAGGGTTCGGCGTGACGGATGCGGTCCCCCATGGTCAGGAACCGCGGGTCGGCGGCCAAATCAGGCCGATCCAGCAAGGCGAACAGGCGCTGCCACTGCGCGTCCGTGTTGGCCACCAGACAGACATGGCCCTCGCGGGTCTTCAAGGGCCGGTGGTAGCGGCTGAAGACCCGCTCATAGCCGCGCGGCGCGGCCGCCGTCTGCGAGCCGCTGAAGATGCTGTCGGCCAGATGCTCGACCAGATTGAAAGAAGCCATGGTTTCGAACATGGGAACCTCCACCTGCTGCCCCTTTCCGCTGGCGGCTCGCGCCACCAGCGCCGACGCGATGGCGCCCGCCAGATAGACGCCGCACAGCTTGTCGGTGAACAGCATCGGAATGAAGCCCGGCTCGCCATACATCCTGGCATGCAGGCCGGCCACGCCGCTCATGCCCTGGATCACGTCGTCATAGGCGGGGCGCTCGGCGTAGCGGCCGTCCTGGTGAAAACCGAGAGCCACGGCATAGACCAGCCGCGGATGGCGCTGCGCCAGGCTGTCGTAGTCTATGCCCAGGCGCTTGGCGGCCGCGGGCCGCATGTTGTGCACGAAGACGTCGGCGCTGGCCAGCAATGTGTCCAGCCGCGCCACGTCGGCGGCATTTTTTAAGTCCAGGACCACGCTGCGCTTGCCGCGGTTCAGGTTCAGGAAAAACGATCCCATCCTGGCGTTGCGCGACTTGCCGACCATGCGCATCGGGTCGCCCTGCGGCGGCTCGACCTTGATCACATCGGCGCCCATGTCGGCAAGCAACTGGGTCGCCATCGGTCCAAACACGAAGTTACTGGCGTCTATGACGCGCATACCGGACAAAGGGCCTGTCATGCTCGTTCCTGGTTAGGGGTTGCCCTGTTCGGGCCTTGAGTAGATGGAAGGGCTGCCGGCGCGGACTGCTCGCGCGCCTCGCGCAACAGATCGCGTCCAATGATCAGATGCTGGACCTCGGTCGCGCCCTCGTAGATGCGCAGCGCCCGCACGTCGCGGTACAGCTGCTCCATGATGTGCCCGGTCCGCACGCCCTGCCCGCCATGCATCTGCAGGGCAGCGTCCACCACCTGCTGCGCATGCTCGGTGGCAGCCAGCTTTGCCATGGCCGCATCGCGCGACGAGCCTTGCCCCGCATCGCGCGCCCAGGCGGCGCGATAGACCAGCAGCGCCGAAGCCTCGGTCTGGGTTGCCATCTGGCTCAGCCTGGCCTGGGTCAGCTGGAAATCGGCCAGCGTCTTGCCGAACATCTCGCGCTGCAGCGCATGTTGCGTGGCCTCTTGCAGCGCCCGGCGCGAGAAACCCAGCGCCGCCGCGCCCACCGAGGTCCGGAAGATATCCAGCGTGCGCATCGCGAGCTTGAAGCCCTGCCCCGGCCCGCCCAGCAACTGCCCGTCCGCGACACGGCAGGCGGTGAACTTCAGGGTGGCCAGCGGATGCGGGGATAGGACGTCGATGCGCTCCGCGATCTCCAGTCCCGGCGTATCCGCGTCCACGATGAAAGCCGATATCCCCTTGGCGCCGGCGCTGCGCGGATCGCGCGCAAAGACAACGTAATGGTCGGCGATGCCGCCGTTGGAGATCCAGGTTTTCTCGCCGTCCAGGACATAGGCGTCGCCATCCTGCCTGGCCGAGCACAACAAGGCGCTCACGTCGGAGCCCGCCTGCGCCTCCGACAGCGCGAACGCCGCAATATGGCGTCCTGCCCGGGCGGGAGCCAGATACCGCTGCCGCTGGGCGGTGGTGCCGTCCAACGCAATGGCGGCCGAACCCAGGCCCTGCATGGCGAATGCGAAGTCGAACAACGCGCCATGTTGCGCCAACCGGTCGCGCAGCAGGCAGACGGCGCACGTGTCAATGCGGGCGCCGGGGGCTAGCGGGTCCGGCACGGCGTGAGCCAGCAGGCCCGCCTGGCCCATGCCGGCCACCAGGCGCCGGCATTGTTCGTCCATCTCCGCCCGGCTTTGCGGCGCGGTCCAGGCGGGCCTTGCCTCCAGCCAGGCGTCGGCCTGCCGCAGCAGGTCCCGATGCCGGGGCTCGAAGAACGGCCACGCGAGCGTAGCTTGCATGTTCATGGAGAAGCGTCCTGTCGTGTGGGCTGGGCGCTATTGCTTGGGGATGTTGGCGCTCTGGGCCGTGGCAATCTCAAGCTCGATCTCTTTCCTCTGGAACTTGGCCAGCGCGGCTGCGTCGCCAATGAAGGAGATGAAATTGCTCTGCGCCAGGAAGGCTTGCGTCTTGGGATCGGCGTAGATCTCCAGCAGCGCGTCCTGCAGGGTCTTCACGACCGGCGCGGGCGTCTTGGCCGGCGCGAACATGGCCCACCACGCGACCTTGAAGAAGTCCTTGTAGCCCAGTTCCTGCAAGGTGGGCACGTCCGGCGCGCTGGCCAATCGCTTATCGGTCGTCACCGCCAGCAAGCGCAGCTTGCCCGCCTGCACCAGGGCCTGCGCGCCGCTGTACTCAGCGATCACGAAGTCAACTTGCTTGCCCGCCAGATCATTCAAGGCCGGCCCCGCGCCCTTGTAGGAAATGCCGTTGGCGCTGGCCTGCGCCAGCGACAGGAACCATTCGCTGGCAATCTGGTAGGTGGCGCTGCCCGCCCCGTAGTTCAGCTTCTTCGGGTCCTTCCTGGCGGCCGCCACCAGGTCCGCGACCGTCTTGTAAGGCGAGTCCTGGTAGACATAAAAGCCCATGGGCGCCTGCGCCAGCACCGCCACCGGCGCCAGGTCGACCAAGGGGTCATAGGGCAGCTTGGCGAACGCCGCGACGTTGGTCGCCACGGGCGCATTGGCCGCCAGCAGCAGCGTGTAGCCATCGGGCGCCGCCGACACGACGGCCTGGGTCGCGATAATGCCGCTCGCCCCTGGGCGGTTCTCGGCGATCACGGGCTGGCCCAGCTTGGCCTCCAACTGGCGCGCGGTGTAGCGCGCCAGCGTATCGGTGCCCGTGCCGGGGGGATACGGGACGATCAGCCGGATCGGCTTGTCCGGAAATGCATGGCTGATCTGAGCGCCCAGCGCCAGCACGGCGCCTGCGAGCAAGGTGGTCAATCGTTTCATGTCTCCAACTCCTTTGTGTGCTCTGTTGTCTTTTGGAATTGCGGGCGCCAGCGTTTCGCGGTCAGGAAGATGACTGCGGATGCAAGGCGACCCGTCCGATGACCTCGCGGGAGGCCAGCGCGGCCAATGCTGCCGCGTATGCCTCCAACGGGTAGGTCTGCTGGGTGTAGGGTTTCAGCGCCCCTTCGACGACCCAATCGAACATCGTGGCGAAGGCGGCGCGCACCGCCGCCCTGCGCTCGGGCGGGACGGATACCCTGCCCCAGCCCATGTAGTAGCCCCAATAGATGCCAATCGCGGTGGCGTTCTTGACCAGCAGGATATTGGCGGGGATTTGCGGAATGTCGCCGCCAGCGAATCCCATCGGAATCAAGCGTCCCTCAGGCGCGACACAGCGCAACGACTCCTCGAATACCTTGCCGCCCACCGGATCGAAGATCACGTCGGCGCCGCGCCCATCGGTCAGGGCCAGCACCGCGTCGCGGAAGCCGCCTTCCCGGTAGTTGTGCCCATGGTCGGCGCCGTGCGCCCGCGCCGCGTCGAGCTTGGCCTGGGTGCTGGCGCACGCGATCACGCGCGCGCCCAGCCGCTTGGCGATCTCGATGGCCGCCAGCCCACTGCCGCCGCTGGCGCCGTGCACCAGCACCGTCTCGCCCGGCTGCAAATGCGCGCGCCAGCGCAGCGCGCCATAGGCCGTGGCGTAGATGGTTGGAAACTGTACGGCGCTATCGAAATCCACACCGTCGGGCAAAGCGAATGTCGTGTCGACCGGCGCCACCACTTCGCTGGCAAAGCCGCCCGATTGCACGCCGGCCACCACCCGGTCGCCCGGACGGAACAGCGTCACGCCCGGGGCGCATTCCCGCACGATGCCCGCCACCTCGGTGCCTGGCGTCAGGGGTAGCGGCGGCCGGTTCTGGTGCTTGCCCTGCAACACCAGCAGGTTGGCGAAGCTCACGCCGCAGGAATGCACTTCGATGCGCACGCTGTCCGCCGGCAAAGGCGGCGCGGCGCAGGTCTCGACGCTGACTTGGCTGGGATCGTCCAGCCCGCGGCAGATGACGGCTCGCATGGTTCTCTCCTAATCGGCTTCGGGCAAGGCGCCATGACGCCCCGCACCCTGCTCGAAACGTTGCGCGCCAGCGCGCGCCTCCAGTTTTCGCGCGGCGGCAGCGTAGGCCATCTCCGCAGCAACCGCATCCCGCTCGGACAAGGCGATCTGGGCATAGGCCGATTGCCGGTCCGAGCGCATCGCGATCTGCGGGAATTGCGCCATCTGACGGGCCAGCGCCTCGGCCTCGGCACGCGCTTGTCCATCCGGCACCACTCGGTTGACCAGCCCGAAGCGCTCGGCTTCCGGAGCCAGCACAATACGGGCGGTCAGCAACATGTCCAGGGCGCGGCTCATGCCTATCAGGCGTGGCAGCCGCACGGTCGTGCCATCGCTCATCGGCACGCCCCAACGGCGCGACAGTACGGCGAACGAGGCGCTTTCCTCCGCGATGCGCAAATCGCACCACAGCGCCACGCCCAACCCGCCCGCGCAGGCATGCCCCGCCACCGCCGCGATGACGGGCTTGGACAGCGGCGCATGCAAAGGGCCGTCCGGGCTGCCTGCCCAGGGCTCGTAGTCGGTGCCGCCTGCCAATTCCTTTAGATCAGCGCCTGAACAGAAGGCGCCGCCAGCGCCGCACAGCACGGCCACCCGGGCCTGTTCGTCCGCATCGAATTCGCGCAGCGCTCGCGCCAGTTCGGCGGCAGCCTCGCGATCCAACGCATTGCGCACCTCGGGCCGGTTGATGATTACCGTGGTCACAAAGCCGGCGCGTTCCACCAGGATTTTCGGAGCCATGAATCGCTGTCGTCCTGTAGTTTGAATAATACCAAGCAGTATTAAAATGATTGGAAAAAAAGCCGCGCGGAACGGTCCGTTCGCGCGGCCCGGCTTTACTGCGGATGCGGCAACAAGGCACTGACCGCGAAGCCGGCCAGTTCGCTGGCAACGCGCTCGCGGTCCTTGGCGGTTTCGTTCTTCCGCGGGTGATACCAGCGCGAAGTCCAGTTCAAAGCCCCCAGCAGCGGCTTGACCAGCAGCTTGGCGTCCATGGCGCGGAAATCGCCGCACTGCACGCCTTCCTCGATCACACGCATATACAAGGCTTCATTCGCCGCCCGCAACTTGAGGATTTCCTCCAGTTCGGCACGTTCGGACGCGGTGGTGCGCCCCGTCAGATGCAGTTCCAACCCTTGCGCCGCGACGCGCAGGTAGGCCAGATGCTCCATCATCAGCACGGTATGGTCATGCGCCATCTTCCGCAGCTTGACGGCCGGCCGTTCGGCCGACAGCGCATGCGGCTCGATCGCTTCGCGGGTCAGTTCCATCGCGCGCCGCTGCACGGCGAAGAACAGCGCCGATTTATTGCGGTAGTAGTAATAGATGATGCCTTTGGTCGCACCGTAGGCCACGCTGATGTCGTCCAGCGACGCCGCTGAAAAGCCCAGGTTCATGAACACGGACGCGGCCGCATCGAGAATGGCGAGCCGCTTCTCGATCCCTTCCGTGCTGTCTATCAGGCTGGGCCGTCCCATAATGTCCTTGCTGTGGCGGAAATAAACGCGAAATTCTACCCTCAGGCCTGCCGGCCGGCGCCCGCGAACTCATCGCGGACCGCCTGCGTATGGGCGCCTATGGCGGGCACTTCGCCCAGGCGGCGCGGCTCGCCCCGGATCTGGACAGGCGGCGCCACGATGGACGCCACCCCGTGCGCGGTGCGTACCTCCGAGCGGCGCAGGTGCGGATGCGCCGACAATTCCTTGACGCCGTTGACTGACGCATAGGCAATCTTCGCCAGCGTCAGACGCCGCCGCAATTCTTCCAGCGCCACCGTACTCAGCAGAGCTTCGATTGCGGCTTTCAATTCCTCGGCATGCAGCACGCGGTCGCGATTGCTGCGGTAGCGCTCGTCGTCGACCCATTCGGGCTTGAGCAGCACGTCGCAAGCGAAGCGGCGCCATTCGCCGTCGTTCTGCACGCCGATCAGGAGCGACTGGCCGCCCTGGCAGGCGAAGGCGCCATAGGGAGCGATGGTCGGATGTCCGAGGCCTACGCGCGGCCACACCGTGCCGGCGTAGTCGTAGTGCAGCAGGGGCACGGTCATCCAGTCGGCCATGGCGTCGAACAGCGACACGTGCAGGGCGCTGCCCTGCCCTGTCCGCTCGCGCTGCAACAGCGCCTCCAGGATGGCCGCGTGCGCATACATGCCGGTGCCGATATCGCAGGCGGATATGCCCACCCTGCCCGGGGCCTCCGGCGTGCCGGTCACCGACGCGATGCCCGATTCGGCCTGCACCAGCAGGTCGTAGGCGCGCATCTCCGCATAGGGGCCCGACTCGCCGTAACCCGTGATGTCGCAGGTAATCAGCCGGGGATTGGCGGCCCGCATTTCCTTCCAGCCGAAGCCGGCGCGTTCCGCCGCGCCCGGGCCCAGGTTCTGGATCAGCACGTCAGCCTGCAAGATCAGCGTGCGCAGCAGCGCCAGATCCTCAGGCTGCGAGAAATCGAGAACGATTGATTCCTTGCCCCGGTTGAGCCAGACGAAATATGTGCTGTCGCCCATGACCGCGCCGTCATAGCCGCGCGCGAAATCGCCGGCCGCGCGTTCGATCTTGATGACGCGCGCGCCGGCATCAGCCAGGCGCGACGAGGCATACGGCGCTGCGGCTGCCTGCTCCACAGCGATCACCAGCAGACCTTCCAGGGGCAATGCCATTTTTGTCTCCGATCCAGCATTCGTTTTTTTAATGCTACCGCGTAGTATTAGAACTGACAAGCCCCGGCTCCGGCCGCGCCTGGAACATGGCGGAGCATTGGCATATGGCTGTCACACTCGCGGGCGATACTGCCGTCCGGATATCCGCCAGCCCGCCCGAATTCCGGGAACGCGCCGGATATTCATATAAAAGGTAATTCGTTGGCCGCCGCCCCTGGCCGCCTTACGATAGCTGGCATCGACTGGGCCTGGCGCCCGCAGGAATGCTCCACATGCAACGCTTGATATCCCCTATTCTTACCCGCCGTCCGGTGCTGCTGGCCGGTCCGCTCAGCGCGCGCCGCTATGACGCCGTGGTTTCCCTCAACGCCCACCGCGAAGCCCGCAGGCTGCGCGAATCGGCCCAGCGCATCCTGGCCGTTTCCGCCCGCTACATGTTGCCGGGCGCTTGACCCTGTCCCCAAAAGCTGCGCCGAACACCCGGGCCTGATCCTTCCCCAAGACACGCAACGCCCGCCGCCGCCTTCATGCAGCCCTTCCCGCCGCCACCTGCGGTAGGATTGCCGATTCGGCCCGAAACCGGGCCAGGCAGAACAGGAGTCATGCATGCAGAAGGTGGTAATCGTGGGCGGCGGCCACGCGGCGGCGCAATTGTGCGCCAGCCTGATAGAAGGCGGCTTTCCCGGCAACCTGACGCTGGTGTGCGAAGAGGCCTCGCTGCCCTACCACCGGCCGCCGCTCTCCAAGACCTACATCAAGGATCCGGAAGCCCCGATCCAGTTGCTGCGCGCCGAGGCGGTCTACGCCGACGCCGGCGTACAAGTCCTGCTGGCGGACCCCGCGGTCGGCATCGACCGCGACGCGCGCCGGCTGACGCTGGCTTCAGGCAAGCAGCTGGACTACGACGCGCTGGTGCTGGCCACCGGCACGCGCGCGCGGCGCCTGCCGGACGTGCCCGACGAACTGCAGAACCTGATCTACCTGCGCAACGCCGACGACGCCGCGCGCCTGCGCGCCGCGATCGCGGATGCGCCTTCGGTCACGGTCGTGGGCGGCGGCTTCATCGGCCTGGAAATCGCCGCCACGGCCGGCGCCCTGGGCCGCCCGGTCACCGTCTTCGAATCCGCGCCGCGCCTGCTGGCGCGCTCCGTGTCGCCCGAAGCCTCGGAACACGTCGCCCGCGTGCTGCACGATTCCGGCGTCGACCTGCGCCTATCCTCCGACCTGCAACACATCCGCACGGAAAACGGCCGCGTGCGCAGCGTCGTGGTCAATGACGTGGAACATCCCGTGGACCTGCTGGTCGCCGGCATCGGCGCCGTGCCCGAGATCACGCTGGCGCAAGCCGCCGGCCTGGACTGCCTGAACGGCGTCGTGGTCGACGGACTGATGCAGACCTCGGCGCCGGGCATCTACGCCATCGGCGACTGCACGTCCTTTCCGTATGCGCGCTGGGGCAAGACCCTGCGGCTGGAATCGGTGCAGAACGCCAACGACCAGGCCCGCACCCTGGCCGGCGTCCTGCTCGGCACGAAGACGCCATATCACGCCCTGCCCTGGTTCTGGTCCGATCAAGGCGCTTTGCGCCTGCAGATCGCCGGCCTGGCGCCGCCGGATACCGAACGCGTCCTGCGTCCGGGCGCCAAGCCCGGCAGCTTCTCGATTCTGCACTTCGCCGACGGCCATCTGGTCTGCGTCGAATCGATCAACGCGCCGATGGACCACCTGGCCGCGCGCAAGCTGCTGGAACTGGGGTTGAACCCGCCCCGTGACGTGCTGGCCGACCCGGCCGTGCCGCTCAAGAGCCACTACTGAAGCGGACAAGGACGATCCGCGCCGGCGCGCCTCAGATGAAGCCGGCGGCGCGGAACATGCGCTCGTAGATCTGGCGCAGGACCGCCTCCTTGCGCTTGTTGTACTCCATGACCTGCATCACCCCGGCCGCCGCCTCGCGCTTGGCCTGGGCGTACAGATCGCGGTCGGCATCATGCTGGCGCAGCCAGTCGCGGAACATCCGGTGCCGGATGTTCTCGGGGCAATCCGGACCAAACACGTGCAGGTTCACGCGCGGAGCGGCCAACTGCAGCAGGCGGTGCTGGTGCCAGGACGGCTCCCGCAAGACCAGCAGGTAACCCGCCGCCTCCAGGGCGGGGACATAAGCGTCCTCCTGCACGGGGTCGGCTACCGTCAGATCGATATCTATCACCGGCTTGGCCGGCAGGCCCGGCACCGCCGTCGAACCCATGTGCTCGACCGCCAGCGCGACCGGTCCCAAGGCCTCGCGCACCCGCGACTCAAGCCGGTCATAGCGGACCGGCCAATCGGGGTCATAGGGCATGACCGCGACCGGCTCCGGCGCGGGCTTGCCCCGAACCCAGGGATCCTCGTCCGGGTCCGCGTCGTAGTGCCGCATGATTTCTTCAGGCGTGGGCGCGCGCCGGTTTCCCGCCAGTTTCAATTGCCGAAAGCGCGGCGCAAGCGCTCCAGTTCGGCGATGTTCAGGCGCTTGGCTTCCGCTTCGGCGTAGTTCCGCTCACCCGATTCGTACGCGCCTTTATAGATGCACTTGCTGCGCTTCGCGCACTCGCCTTCGGCGCGGGCGGCAGAGGAATACGATTGGGAACCTTGATCCGAAGTCTTGGAACCGCTCGAAGAGCAGCCGGCCATCAGCGCAGCCGCAAAAATCGCCACGCCCCAGCGGCTCAACGTTTGAATGGACATTTCCTGGCCCTACAGAAAAGCTGTAGCCGACTTTATAGCAGGCTCTTGAATTCAACGTTCAGGCGGCAATTGCTTCGAAACGTTGCTGCCGGCCAGGCTCGAGCCGCGTCGTAATTCGTAAACGGATCAAACCGCCAGATACTGCGTCAACTTCTCCAGCATGGCGTCGCAGGCCTCCAGCTGCGACAACTCGACGTACTCGTCGGCCTTGTGCGCCACCTCGATGCTGCCAGGTCCGCAGATCAGCACCGAGGTCTGCGCCCATAGCTGCTGGAACAGCCCGCCTTCGGTGCCGAAGGCGGCCTTGGTGAGCGGCGTGTCTGGCGGCAGCCATGAGGCCAGCAGCGCGACGGCCGCCGAGTCGTCCGCCGTGGCCAGGCCAGGATAGGTGTTGACCACCTCGATCCTAGGGGGCTCGGCATCCGCCCGCGCGCCCGCGGCGCGCATTTTCGCCCTGGTGAGCTCCAGTACCCGCGCCAGGATCAGGTTCGGGTCATCCTGCGCGACGTTGCGGATCTCGAAATTGACTTCGCATTCCGCCGGCACGATGTTGAGCGCCGTGCCGCCCTTGATGGTGCCTGCATGCACCGTCGTGTACGGCACGTCGTAGCCGGCCTCGCGCGGCCCGTGTTCGGCAAGGTCCTGCTGCACGTCGCGCAGCGCGCCGATCAGATCGCTGGCCGTATGGATGGCATTGACGAAAAACGGCGCCAGCCCGGAGTGGCCCGCCTGGCCGCAACACATGGCCCGATAGGCCGCCTTGCCCTTGTTGCCGGTGCCGATCTTCATCAGCGTGGGCTCGCCCACCACGCAGAGCAGCGGAGCCGGCTTCATGTGTTCCAGCGCTTGCAGCAGATGGCGCACCCCCACGCAGCCGACTTCCTCATCGAACGACAGCGCCAGATGCAAGGGCCGCGCAAGAGGCTGATGGGCCGCGCGGATCATGGCCATCACGGCGCAGGCGACGAAGCCCTTCATGTCCGCGCTGCCCCGCCCATAGATGCGCCCATCGCGCACGGTCGCCTCGAAAGGCGGCGAGGTCCAGGGCTGGCCTGCCACGGGGACCACGTCGGTGTGGCCGGAGAGCAGGATGCCGGGTACATCCAAGGGGCCGACGGACGCGAACAGATTGCTCCGCCGGGCGTCCTGCGGGTCCGCCGCCAACGTGGACGCGATGCCGGCCTGTGCCAGCAGCTCCCGCACGCGCTCGATCAGTTCGATATTGGGCGTCAACGTGACGGATTGAAACGCGAGCAGCTCGCGCAATAGGTCTGGACTGTTGTCGGGGGTCGGTGTGCTCATGGCATGGACCTGCAGGAGGCGGACGGCGCACGGGCGCGCCGCCGGTTCATTTGCTTTCAGGAGGCACGTAAGGGTCGAAGAAACTGCCTTCGCTCATGCCTGGAATGTACTGATCCGAGATATAGGCGCGGCAGCGCTGCATGAACACCTCCGTCAGGCGCGACGGCTTCATCGGCTTGTAGGTGGTGAGGCCCAGCAGCATGGGGCGGTGTTCACCTACCAGGCGCAGCCGCACCAGCCGCTTGCCATCCAGCGCTTGCGTGGACTTCGGCCGCACGTTGAACAAGGCATAGCCGATTCCGTTGGCGACCATGGACCGCACCACTTCCTCCGAGCGTGAGCGCGCCACGATGTTCGGCTCCAGGCCGAACTTCGCGAATAGCGACATGAAATAATCGCGGCTCAAAGGCAAGTCCAGCAGCACCATGGGCAAGCGGGCCAGCTCCTCCAGCGTCACCGCGATCTGCTGCGACAGCGGATGCAGTTCGCTGACCACCACATGCGGCGGCAGGCGCGCCAGCGCCTCGAACGATATTTCGTCGCCCAGTCTCAGGTCGTAGCTCAGCGCGACGTCGATCTCCAGCGAGTGCAGCTTGTCGATCAGCAACTGCTGGTCGCCTTCGGTCATGTGCAGCTCGACTTTGGCGAATGCCCGCGAAAACCCGAAGATCACCTCGGGCGCGATCATGGCCGTGAGGGACTGGAAGCAGCCCACGCGCAAGGTGCCCTGGATGGTATTGCTGGAGACGGACGCGATCTTGTAGAGACGCGACGCGCGCTCGAGCAGGTCTTCGCATTCGCTCATGACCTGCTGGCCGAGCACCGTCAGGGCCAGGCCCTTGGACGGATGCCGCACGAACAGCTGCACGTCCAGCTCGGTTTCGACATGCGCGATGGCGGCCGAAATCGAAGGCGCCGAGATGTGGATCTGGCTGGATGCCGCGGCGATACTGCCATGCTTGGCCGTGGCAACGAAGTACTCCATCTGGCGCAGCGAAATGCGATTGAGCATAGTCCGAAGTGAGAAAACTGGAGCAGGCTGGAGGGAGGTGGCGTTCCGCCTTGCGGGCCGCCACCGTGGCCCGGCGCTGGCATCAGCCGCACCGAGCAAAAGTGTATCCACTATGCCCGGATAAGGGGGCATGGCGCTCCTCGGGTTTTCTCGCACTAGCCGGCTGGCGCAAGCGGTCACAGATTGCCTGGCACGCCGAAACTCGGCGCGGCGCGCGGGTCCCGGGCGCGGGTGATGTAATCCTGGATCTGCGGCTCGTAGACCTTCCAGGCCTCGTAAAGCGTTTCGACAGGACATTTCTCCACCCAGTCCATGCGCAGGTCGACGATGGGCCAGTCCAGGTCCGCCACCACCAGCAGCCCGGCCGAATGCACCGGCCCCTCTTCGCCGCCAGCAGCCTGGCCCGCCAACATGGCCTGCATCAGGCGCTCGGCCAGCGAGCCCGACGCTTGCTCGAACGCCGCCAGCATGGCGGCGGGCACATCCAGCGACGCCAGCATATTGCCGGCGCACGCGGCGTGCTCGCCCTGCGCGCTGGCCAGCCGGCCCAACGCGTTCGCGCCCGTGAAGATGGCCGGCGCCTGCGTGGCGTCGATCGCCATCAATTGCCGGTAGCTGATAAAGGGGCGTTCGGCCAGGGCTTGCAAGGCGCGCTGGGGCGAGTGGCCCTGGCCCATTGCATCAAGGATGAGCGGCCCCAGGGCGGGATCGGTGATGTTCTGGCTGACCGCCGCGCCCACTCCCGCTCGCGCGCGGATGCAGCGCGCCGCGACCGCGGGCGAAGAGGACGAAACGGCCGCGCCGAATTGGCCGGTGGCCGGACAGCGGGCAATGATGGAGAAAGTCATGACCTGGGCCTCCT
Organism: Achromobacter sp. SD115; assembly: GCF_017355315.1. Classification (NCBI taxonomy): domain Bacteria; kingdom Pseudomonadati; phylum Pseudomonadota; class Betaproteobacteria; order Burkholderiales; family Alcaligenaceae; genus Achromobacter; species Achromobacter sp. SD115. The sequence goes on from NZ_JADIJM010000010.1 coordinate 118,665, forward strand.
GTGGCGTCAATCCGGAATAACGGCAGTCGCGTCGATTTCCACCAGCCATTCGGGACGCGCCAGCGCCGATACCACGATGCCGGTGGATACCGGGAACACGCCCTTGAGCCACTTGCCGACCACAAGATAGACCTCCTCGCGATAACGGGGATCGATGAGATAGATCGTGATCTTGCAGATGTCCTGCAGTTCGCCACCGGCTTCCTTGAGCAGCATGTCGATGTTCTTCATTGCCTGCTCGGCCTGCCCTCCCGCGTCGCCGATGCAGACGCTCTCGGAAGTGTCCAAATTCTGGCCAATCTGCCCGCGCAAGAAGACCGTGCTGCCGCGCGCGACGACCGCCTGGCACAGATCGTTGTCGAGTTTCTGTTCGGGGTAGGTCGCCTTGGTATTGAAAGTGCGTATGCGCTTATGCTTCATGGCTCGTATCAGTATTAGGGTTTATCCGAAGACCCCGCGCCTGCCTGGCTGGCAGCATCGCCCAAGGCCTTGACCTGTCCGCTGATGGTCTGCCCAAGCGGGACCGCAGCCTATTTGTTTTTTCTGGTGTCCCGTCTCGGAAATCCTGACGCGGGCGACGCTCGCGGCGATGCGCCTCACCATGTCTCCGGCGGCCTCGCCAGGCCATCAGGAAAATCTATTCATGCCAACGGAAAAGGCGACTTGGTCCCTCGGATCGTCTCTCTCATTATTGGCTTTCGCTGGCGCGGCCGGTGCGGCAGTCGCGGCGATGCCCGGCCCCGGATCGATGACCGACGCCATCTGAAGCAACCTCACCTTACAGAGGATCCGGATGAACACCGCCTCAACTCCCGCGCAAGCCGCCTATCCCCGATTCCGCTACGACGGCTCTGGCGACCTTGCCCGCATCGGGCTGATCTACATCGCCTCCAGCGTCGTGATGGAGGAAGAAATGTGGGCCATGTCCGCCCGCGGCGTGTCCACCCATACGGCGCGCATCAAGCTGCCCAAGGTCACCGTGCAGGGCATCGAGGAAATGATGAACGCCCCGGAGCTCGAGCAGGCCGCGCGCCTGGCCGGCGCCGCCCCGATCGACGTGCTGCTGTTCGGCGGGACCAGCGCCTCCTTTCTGCATGGCACCGCCTACGACCAGGCTCTGATCCAGAAGCTGCGGCAATGGGTGCCGGGGCCGATGATCACCACGGCGTCCACCGCCACGCTCGCGGCGTTGAAGAAGGTCAAGGCCGGCAAGGTTGCGCTGGCCACGCCCTATCTTCCGGAGATCCACGAACGCGCTATCCGCTTCCTGCAGGAAAACGGCCACGAGGTCGTCAAGAGCGCCTGCCTCGGCATCTCGGATGACCACGCGCTGGCCGAGGTATCGCTGGAGAAAGTCTACGACCACGTGCTCTCGGTCGACCACCCCGACGCGACGGCCATCTTCGTCTCGTGCACCAACTTCAGGACCGTCGGGGCCATCGAGGCGCTGGAGCAGAAGCTCGGCAAGCCGGTGATCTCGGCCATCCAGGCCTCGTTCTGGCATTGCCTGGATCTCACCGGCGCGGCAGGCGCCAAGCCCGGCTACGGGTCGCTGTTCAACGCCAACCTGTCCAGGGACAACACGATGTAAGCACTTCGCCGAAGTGCATGACCAATAAACAAGGGGAATAAAAATGCATCTTCACAAAACCATCACGGCGCTGACGCTCGCGGGCGCCTCGCTGTTCGCGCTGGCGCCCGCCCAGGCCGAGAAACTGGTGCTGGGCAACGAGGGTAGCTATCCGCCGTTCAGCATGGTCGACCCCTCGGGCCGCCTGACGGGCTTCGAACCCGATCTGGCGCGCGAGATGTGCAAGCGGATGAAAGCCGATTGCGAAATCGTCGTGATGGACTTCAAGGCCCTGATCCCGGCGCTGCTGCAGAAGAAGCTGGATGCCGTGGTCAGCCAGACCAAACCGCTGCCGGAGCGCAAGGAAAAAGTGCTGTTCGGGCGCCCGGTGCTGTTCAACCCGGACTCCTATGTGGTGCCAGAAGCGAAGAACTACACCTTCACGCCTGAAGGCCTCAAAGGTGTGCGCATCGGCCTGCAACGCGGTTCGGCGCAAGCCAAGTACGTGGGCGAGACATTCGGCAACGCGGTGCAGATCGTGTTCTACGACAACCCCGACCAGATCCGGCTCGACCTGGCCAATGGCCGGCTGGATATGAGTCTCGGCCCCAAGATCAGCTGGACCAACGAGTTCCTGTCCAAGCCCCAGGGCAAGGGCTGGAAATTCGCCGGCGGCGACCTGTGGACCGGCGGCGGCGAAGCCGGCTCGAGCTGGATCGCCCGCAAGGACAGCGGCGAACTGCTCAACCGCATGAGCGCCACGGTCGACGCCATCATCAAGGACTGCACCTTCACCAAGCTGCGCAAACCCTACATGGAAGTGGAGCTCCTGCCCGAAGAGGCGGCCTGCCGCTAGCCGGATCCGCGCACACCGCCAGGGCCTCCGGCGTCAGACCGCCGGGGCCTGGGCGGAATTCTTCATACGCTTGCAAGGACTGCCTCATGCCTTCGATGGGTTTCGTGCAGCAACTCGCGACCGGCGCGCTGATGACGATCCAGGTCGCCGTCTGCGCCTATCTGCTGGCGCTCGCGATCGGGACGTTCTTTGCCCTGATCACGCTGCGGCCAACACTGCTGGCCAGGATCATCTGGATTCCGTACGCCTCCATCTTCACGGGCGTGCCCTCGCTGCTGGTCGGCTTCCTGTTCTATTACGGCGGCTCGGAGATTGTCGCCAGCCTGCTCGCGCCGTTCGGCATCGGCCAGCGTGTCGAGATCACGCCCTTCATGGCCGCGGTGGCGGCGCTGGGCATGGTCTACGGCGCCTACCTGGCCGACCTGATACGCAGCGCGATCCAGAACGTGCCCCACGGACAGTTCGAAGCCGCACGGGTGTTGCTGGTGCCGCGCACCACCATCTGGCTGAAGGTGATCCTGCCGCAGATGCTGCGCCTGGCCCTGCCCGGCATGACCAATATGTGGATCGTCGTGCTCAAGGACACCGCCCTCATCTCGTTGATCGGCCTGAAGGAAATCATGGCCTACGCCAAGCTCGCGTCCGGCGTGACCAAGGAACCCTTCGTCTACTACCTGCTCGCCGCCGCCTTCTTCCTCATGATGACCTGGCTCACCTACTACGTGGCCCGCCGCGTCGAAACCTGGGCGGCGCGCGGCTTCCATCCCGTCGTGACCAAGGGAGCCTCGCATGCACTTTGATTTCCAGGTAGCTTGGGACAGCCTGCCAAAATTGCTGGCCGGCGCCGGCACCACATTCGCCGTGCTGCTGCCGGTGCTGGTCATCGGCCTGCTGCTGGCGCTGCCGGTGGCCCTGGCGAGCTTCCGGCCAGGCCCGCGCGCCATCTTCGCCAGCAGCTACATCGGCTTCTTCCGCGGCGTGCCCAGCCTGGTGCTGCTGTATCTGATCTACAGCGGACTGCCCCAGTTCTCCATCGTGCGCGACACCTTTCTTTGGAACATCTTTTCCAACGCCTATGTCTGCGCGTGGCTGGGCCTGGCGCTGACCCACTCGGGCTTCATGGCCGAGATCATCCGCGGCGGGCTGGCGGCGATTCCCAAGGGCACCATCGAAGCCGCGCAGACCCTGGGCCTGAAGCCCGCGCAAATCCTGTTCCGCCTGCGCATCCCCTTGGTCGCGCGCTATGTGCTGCGCGCCTATCAGAATGAGTTGCTGATCATGGTTAAGAGCACGGCGGCCGTCAGCGCCATCACGCTGGTCGACCTTACCGCGGCCGCCAACACCGTATTCGACTATACCTATGACCCGTTCACGCCCTTGATCACGGCGGCGGCCATTTATTGGTGCATCACCAACAGCATACGTCTTGGGTTCTCGATCGCGGATCGCAGGCTGAACCGCTATCTCGTCAGAATCTGAACCGCCCCGGCCGACCGTCCACCAGAGCGCGAATCATCATGACTGCCATCCTGTCCAGCATCACGCCGCCTTACTCTTCCGCCCTTGCCGACTGTGCGCCTGCGGTGTCCATCTCGGGATTGAACAAGTTCTACGGCACCTTCCACGCCCTGCGGGATATCCACCTCGAGGTGTCCAATGGCGAAATCGTCATCCTTTGCGGGCCTTCCGGATCCGGGAAGTCATCGCTCATCCGCTGCATCAACCATCTGGAGCAGCATGACTCCGGCGACATCCACGTCAATGGCACCGCGCTGACCCGACACCCCCAGGACGTGGAAAAAGTCCGGCGCCAACTGGGCATGGTGTTCCAGAACTTCAATCTTTTTCCGCACATGACGGTGCTGGCCAATTGCACCTTCGCGTTGAAGGTCGCCTTGAAGATGTCCACGCCCGAGGCCGAACAGACGGCACGCGAGTACCTCGCCAAGGTCAATGTGATCGAACAGGCCGACAAGTATCCGATCCAGCTTTCTGGCGGACAGCAGCAGCGCGTGGCCATCGCCCGCGCACTCTGCCTGCGTCCGCGCATCATGCTTTTCGACGAACCGACATCGGCGCTCGATCCAGAATCGGTCGGCTCCGTGCTGCGCATCATGGAGGACCTGGCGCAGACCGGGATCACCATGATCTGCGTCACCCACGAGATCGGCTTCGCCCGCAAGGTCGCTGACCGCTGCGTCTTCATGGAGCGGGGAGAAATCATCGAGACGGCGCCCGCCGAACAGTTCTTTGCCTCGCCCAGGAGCGAGCGCCTGAGGAATTTCCTGGAGCAGGTTTTGTAGTCGGCCACATAGACAAGGGGTTGTCATGATCAAAAGACTCATTTGCGCGGGCATGCTTGCCGGCGCGGCTCTCGCCGGCACGGCGCAAGCGCAGGATGCCCTGGTGGTAAGCACCTGGGGCGGAAGCTTCCGCGATCTCATCGACGAGAGCATCGGCAAGGAGTTCACACGGCAGACCGGCGTGCCGGTGAAGTACATCACGGGCGGCACCATCGACCGCCTGAACAAGGCAAAACTCGCCACCAAGCCTGAAAGCGACATCACCTTCACCACGTCGCACATCGGCTGGCTTTATGTCAATGCCGGCCTGTACGAGAAGCTCGACCTGAGCAAGATTCCCAATTACTCGCATCTGGTCGAACGGGCCAGGATCAGCCCGTACCACATCGGCAGCTGGGCGTATGTGTACACCATTGGCTATCGCCCCGACCTGATTCCTCCCGGCATCACCTTCGACAGCTGGAATGACCTCTGGAACCCGGCGTTGAAAAACAAGCTGTCGGCGCCCGATTTCGATCCCAGCCACATCATCGACATCTCAGCCTTGCTCTCCGGCGGCGACGCCAGCAGCTGGGAAAAAGGCCAGGACAAGCTCAAGGCCCTGAAACCCAACTTCAAGGCCTTCTACACCAACGACGCCAACAGCCAGCAACTGATCGCCGCCGGCGAGACACCGGTGCAGATCGTGCTGTCCATGAACGCGTATTACATGATCGGCCAAGGTGTGCCGATCAAGGTGGCGATGCCCAAGGAAGGCGCGGTTCTGGGCGTGGACACCATGGCCATCATGAAAGGCAGCGCCAAGACCGATCTGGCCTATAAGTTCATGAACATCGCGCTGTCGCCAGAGGTGCAGGCCAAGATCGTGGCCGCCAAGAAAGCCAGCCCGGTGGTCGACGACGCCAAGGTCTCGCCCGAAGACGCCGCGCTGCCGGGCGTATTCACGACCAAGCAGCAATGGGATACCCAGGCCATCGTCATCGACGACAAGCTGCGCGCCGAGAAGACCGCCGAGTGGCGCAAGTGGTTCACCGAGAACATCATGAACTGATTGCCGGACGCCGCGGCCTCACGGTCCGCGGCCTCCCCTCGTTCTCACCGTACACGATGGATGGGTACACCATGGATGCGCGTTCCACACTGAGGGGATGGCTGATCTCCCCGGCAAGCTTCATCGCGCTGTGCATCTGCGTCGCCATGGCGGCCGTGCTGCAGTACAGCTTGCGCACCTTCATTCCCGGCTCCCTGGATGTCGGCGGCCTGACGCTGAATAACTTCTCAGGCCTGGGGAAGCAGATCTATCTCGACGCCTTTACCAACACCCTGCGCCTGAGCGTGGAAACGACGGTCTGCTCCCTGCTCGTGGCCTATCCGCTGGCGTACGCCCTGGTCAGGGTACGCAACCGCTACATCAAGTCTTTCATCCTGATCGTTTCCATCACGCCGCTCTTCCTGGGCGAGATCGTGCGCACCTATTCCTGGATCATCGTGCTGGGCAGCACGGGATTCATCAATTCGATGCTGCTCAAGCTGGGCATGATAGACACGCCGCTGACGCTGATGTTCAGCCACCTCGGCGTGCTGGTGGCGCTGGTGCATGTCACCATCCCCGTGGTCGTGTTGATGCTGGCCACCGCCATCTCGCACATCGACCGCGATTACGAAAAGGCCGCCGAAAGCCTGGGCGCGGGGCCGGTGCGCACCTTCCTGACCATCACCCTGCCGCTGTCCATGCCAGGCATCCTGGCCAGCATCACTACGTCCTTCGCCTGGACCTTCAGCGCCTTCGCCACGCCGCAGATGATAGGCGGGGGCCGCGTGCCGACCGTCTCCACGCTGGTCTACCAGTTGGGATTCTCATCCATGAACTTTCCCTTGGCGGCCAGCCTGAGCGTCATGGGCCTGGGCCTGACGGCGATCTCGCTAATGCTGCTCGGCCGCGTCACGCGCCGCCTCAAGGCCATCGGAGGACACTGACATGAGTATCCGCAAATCCCTGCCCCTGTGGCTGCGAGTCGGGGCGCCCGTCCTGATCACGCTCATCCTTGCCTTCGTGCTGCTGCCGGTCGTGGTGGTGGTGCTGGCCTCCTTCAATGACAAGGCCTTGCTCACCTTTCCGCCGCAAGCCTGGTCCTGGCGCTGGTTCGAGCGCGTGTTCACCTACTCGGATTTCCGTGACGGCTTTCACGCCAGCATGGTGGTTACGCTCTGGTCATCGGTGCTGGCGCTGATCATCGGGACCGGCCTGGCGATCGCGGTCAAGCGCATGGCGTTTCCTGGCAAGAACATCCTGCAGGCCATCCTGCTTTCGCCGCTGGTGATTCCACACTTCACGGTGGGGCTGGGCCTGCTGATCCTGGTGGCGCAGCTGAACATCGACCGCGGCTACGGCATCGTGATCCTGTGCCACGTGATCCTGGTCCTGCCTTTCGTGCTGCGCAGCGTCTATGTCTCGATGGAAAACCTGGACGAGCGCCTGGAGCAGAGCGCCGCCAGCCTCGGGGCCTCGCCCGTGCGGGTGCTGTTCACGATCACGGTGCCCTTGCTGGCGCCCGGTCTGTTCGGCGGGTGGCTGTTCGCGGCCATCATGTCGTTCAGCGAGTTCACCGCGTCGCTGTTCGTGACCACCCAGAACACGCAGACCCTGCCGGTAACCATGTACAACTATGTGCGCGAGTTCGCCGATCCGACCCTGGCCGCGCTGTCGGTGGTGTACATCGTGGTGACCGCCACCCTGTTGATCTTCGCCAACCGCTTCCTGGGGCTGGGCAGGATCCTCAATATCGAGGACAACCACTAGAGAGTTCTGGGTGGAATGTTGCCGATTGGTTTTGTGAGGTCAGGTTCTTGAGCCGCCGGCGTCCGGACTGCGGGATTCCGATGCTCGCCCCAGTGGGGCTGCGCTTCGGATCCCTCCGCCCGGCCACCGGCTCACGGCATCTACCCATGAACGGGTTCCGAAACCAACACATTGGGCGACTGCCAGCCGAGGACCCCGGAGCCATCCGAAGCGCAGCCCCACTGGGGCGAGCATCGGAATGGCGCAGGGCAGCCTCGGCGGCTTAAGAACCCTGACATCCGCAAGCTCGAAGCCCTATCGCCCCTGCACTTCGATTTTGGGAGGCAGCGTTCTTGAGCCGCCGCCGTCCGGACTGCGGGATTCCGATGCTCGCCCCAGTGGGGCTGCGCTTCGGATCCCTCCGTCCGGCCACCGGCTCACGGCATCTGCCTATGCACGGGGTCCGAAACCAATGCATTAGGAGACTGTCAGCCGAGGACCCCGGAGCCATCCGAAGCGCAGCCCCACCGGGGCGAGCATCGGAATGGCGCAGGGCAGCCTCGGCGGCTAAAGAACCCCGACATCCGCAAGACCCAACTTCAATAGCCGCGCGCGGGATCAACGCGGTTGGCGGGTTCCAGGCCCTGACTGACGCGCAGTATGTTGTCGGCGATCTGTCCGGCGGCCGATCCTGGAATCGCCACCGAAGCCAGGTGCGGCGTGATCAGCACGTTGTCCATCGCCCAGAGCGGGTCGCCAGCGGGCAGGGGCTCGCGCTCGAACACGTCCAGCGTCGCGCCGCCCAGATGGCCGCTGCGCAGCAGATCGGTCAGGGCGGTCTGGTCCACCAGCGCGCCCCGGGCCACATTGATCAGGGCCGCTCCGCGGGGCAGACGCTGCAAACGTTCGCGATCCAGCAGGCCGCGGGTCTGCGGCGTCAGCGGAAGCATCATCACCAGTATGTCGGCGCGCGACAACACCGTGTCCAGCGATTCCATGCCGCTGTGGCACTCGACGCCCTCGATGTTGCGCGGACTGCGCGACCAGCCCAGCACCGTCAGCCCCTGGCGGCGCAGCTCCTGCGCCGCGCAGGCGCCCAGCTCGCCCAGGCCCAGCACGGCCACGCGCACGTCCTCGGGCGAACGCGGATGGCGGTAGGCCCACTCGCCCCGGCGCTGCGCCGCTTCGAAATATGGAATGTCGCGCGCATAGCGCAACGCGGCGAACAGCACATAGCCCGCCATCATGCGCGCCATGTTGGGATCAGTGATGCGGGTGATGGGCACGCCGGCCGGCAGGTCCTCGCGGCCCACCAGCGAATCCACCCCCGCGCCCAGATTCACGATAAGGCGCAGGTTCTTCATGCGATCGAAGAAGCCCTGCGGCGCCTTCCAGGCCAGCGCGTAATGGATGCTGGCCGGATCATGCGCTTCGCTGCCATGCACCATGCGCAGGTCCGGCAGGCGCGCCTGCATGGCGTCGCGCCAGGCCGTGTAGTCGTCGAATTCGCTGTAGAAGATCATGGCGCCCGACACGGTGGGGCGGGAGGATGCATGCATGGGCGGTCTACCTCAGGTACTGCGGTTTATCAGGCGGGACATGGCCTCGATGGCCAGTTCATAGCCATCGCCGCCCAACCCCGCGATGACGCCATCGGCGGCCTTGGAAATATACGATTGATGGCGGAAGGCCTCGCGCCGCCAGATATTGCTCATGTGGACCTCGATGATCCTGCCCGGGAAGGATAGCAAGGCATCGAGGATGGGCACCGATGAATAGGTCAGGCCGGCCGCGTTGATGATGACGCCCTGCGCGCTGCCGCGGGCTTCCTGTATCCAGTCGACCAGCTGGCCTTCGTAGTTGGACTGGACGAAGTTCAGCTGGATGCCCAACGAGGCAGCCTTGCTTTCGCAGCGTTGCTGCAACACGGGAAAGCTGTCCGAACCGTAGGTCTTGTTGGCATCCAGTCCGTAGAGATTGGCGTTCGGCCCGTTGAGGAACCAGACGGTGGAGGATGATGGGGTCGCGCTCGGCGTCGTCATGGCGGCTGTCTCAGGTTTCGTGGGGAAGGGTCGCCTGCATGGCAGGCAATTGGTTGAACTCGGCGAACCACGCTGCGGCGCGTGGATGCGCAGCGCGCCAGTCCAGCTCGGGAAAACGGAAATCCAGATATCCCAAGGCGCAGCCGATGGTCAGGTCGCCGATGCTCGGATGCGCTTGCGGCAGACTGTCGGCCTGCGCCTCGATTTCCGTCAGGCAGGCCTGCACCTTGACCAGCTGCGCCTCGCGCCACTGCGGCCATTGGATTTCGGCCGGTCGGGCCGTGTGTTCGTAGCGCGCCAGCAGCGCGGCATCCAGCAGGCCGTCGCCCAGCGCTTGGCGCGTCAATGCCAGCCAGCGCGCCTCGCCAGCCGGAAACAGCTGCGTGTCGCCGGCGGCGCCGGCCAGGTACTCGCAGATCACGCGGCTGTCGTAGAGCGCCCTGCCGTCCGGCAGGATCAGGGTCGGCACCTTGGCCAGCGGATTGTGGGCGGCGATGCGCGCATCGCGGTTCACCGGATGCGCAGCGCTGGCTAGCCATTCGATCCGTTCAGCCTGGCCGGTCAGGTGCGCGCAAGCCATCACCTTGCGCACAAAGGGGGACGTCGGGGCATAGAGTAGTTTCAATCCAGTCTCCGGATGTCAGGGTTTGAGGACCAGCTTGCCGAACACCTTGCCGCTCTCCAGCAACTGGTGCGCGCGCACGGCGTCGGCCAGGGGCAGGCTTTGCGACATCTTGGGTCGGATGCGGCCGGCGGCCACCAAGGGCAGCACGTGACGCCTGAGCGCGGCGGCCATGCGGGCTTTCTCGGCATCGGTCTGCGGGCGCATGGTCGAGGAATGCAGGCTCAACTGCTTTTGCATCAGCGTCAGCAGTTCCACGTTGACGGCCGATCCCTGCAGGAAGGAAAGGCTCACATGGCGTCCACCGAATGCCAGCGCCTGCAGATTGCGCCGCACATAGTCGCCGCCGACGATATCCAGCACCACGTCGACGCCACGGCCTTCAGTGAGGGTGTCGCAGGCCGCCACAAAATCCGTGTCGTGAAAGCAGATCACCTCGGCGGCGCCGAGCTCGCGCAGAGCGTCGAAGCGGTCACGTTCTCCATCGGTCACGACAACCCGCGCGCCGGCGGCATGCGCCATCTGGATGGCCAGCGTGCCGATGCCGCCGCCGCCGCCGTGGATCAGGACTGTCTCGCCCATGCGCAGGCGGCCCAGTTCGAACAGGTTGTGCCAGACGGTGAACAGCCCTTCCGGCAAGGCGCTCGCCTCCGCGTCGTCCAGCCCCCGGGGCGCAGGCAGGGAATGATCCACCCGCGCCACGCACCACGGCGCATAGCCGCCGCCCGCCAACAGGCTCATGAGACGCTGCCCGCGCAAGGACTCCGGCACACCGGGGCCGCAAGCGGCCACCTCGCCGCAGGCCTCCAGTCCGAGCACGTCGGTCACGCCGGGCGCCGGCTTGCTCAAGCCCTGGCGCTGCATGATGTCGGGCCGGTTGATGCCGGCCGAATGCACGCGCAGCAACACTTCGCCGGGCCCCGGTTTGGGTACCGGCCGGCTGGCCAGCGTCAACACCGTGGCATCGCCGGGCTCGCGGGCGATGACGGCTTGCATTTCAACAGGGATCTGGTTCATGGCGTGGTGCCTCGCGGACGAATGGAAACTGGGCGGCCGCGCAGGCGCGGCCGCCAGGAAGGGTGGAACCTCGTGCGATAACCCTGTCTTCAGGACGATGCCTTGAAGACGCTGACCCCGTGGCCGGGCAGCGCAAGCCCCGCCACGGCGCCCACGGGCCATTCATGGATGCAATTCAGATCGGAGGTGCGCACCATGACGTGCTGGCGTCCTTCCACGGGGATATGCACCTCCAGGTACAGATCCACGTGGTCGCCCTGGAAAACGTGATTGACGACCGTGCCGCTCAGGACCGACCCGCTATGCAGGTTTTCCAGCTTGATATGTTCGGGCCGCACGTAGAGATCGAGCCGGTGCCCCTCGTGCGAGCCGCCCACCAGACGGTGGCGGGGAATATGCGTCAGCCCACCGCCCAGGCGCAACTGGATGGTTTCAGCGCTGGAGCCGTGATAGTGCGCGGGCAGGATGTTGACGTCGCCCAGGAACGACGCCACGAAAGGATCCTGCGGATTGCGATACAGCTCATCGGGGGCTGCGACCTGCCGGATCACTCCCTGGCTCATGACCGCAATGCGGTCCGACATGCTCAGGGCTTCGCCCTGGTCATGGGTGACGAATATCGTCGTCACGCCCAACTTGCGCTGGATATCGCGGATCTCCACCTGCATGGCGCCGCGCAAGCCTTTGTCCAGCGCGGAGAACGGCTCGTCGAGCAACAGCACCTTGGGACGGATCACCAGCGCCCGCGCCAGCGCCACCCGCTGCTGCTGCCCGCCGGAGAGCTCGCGCGGTTTGCGCTCGCCCAATCCGTCCAGCTTGACCAGGGTCATGGCTTCGCGCACCCGCTGCTCGATCTCGGCGGCCGGCACGCGCCGCATCCGCAGGCCATAAGCAATGTTGCGCTCCACCGTCATGTGCGGGAACAGCGCGTAGTTCTGGAACACGATGCCGATCTGGCGCTGATACGGCGGCAGTGCCGTGACCGGCCTGCCGTCGATGAAGATCTCGCCGCCGTCCGCGTCGGCAAAGCCCGCGATCAGGTTCAACAAGGTGGTCTTGCCGCAGCCCGACGGGCCCAGCAGCGTCAGGAACTCGCCGCGCTCGATGTTCAGGGACACCTGTTGCAGCACCGTGTGATCACGGTATTTCTTGACCACTCCCTCCAGGCTGACCGCGCTGGAGCTATCGGAGGCAAAGGGGCGATTCGGCATGGCTGCTGCACTCATGGAGTTCAGTCTCCCGACGCAAAAATCCCGGGAAAAACAGGCGGTGGCCGCATGGCACGCAAGGGTGCGACATCAGCGTTCTGGTGGATTCAAGAATACGGCAAAGCCCTTTTTGCAGTGCGTTGCCGATGCTGATGGGGGCCATCGGAAAAACGAAATCGCGATGCCGCAGGCGTGGTCGCTCTCGCCGCCCGCGCAAACCGACACCTTTGCTTTTTCCTAAGTCAGCCGTCCGAAAAACGAAGTTATCAACTCCGGGCTTCAGGATCACACTGCGTGCCTATCGTTCAGCACGCACCTGAATCCTGCGCGCGGTTCGTCGGCCTTCTTGTCCTTGATCTTCGTGTCAGCCTCGAGACGCACCAGGGTCTCGGTATTTCTTAGGATCTTGCAATGTCAATTGAAAAAACCAATACGCTGGTGATCGGCGCCGGCCAGGCCGGCATCGCGATGAGCGAGCACCTTGGCGCCATGGGGGTTCCGCATATCGTGCTGGAACGCAAGCGGATCGCCGAACGCTGGCGCTCCGAACGCTGGGACTCGCTGGTCGCCAACGGCCCCGCCTGGCACGACCGCTTTCCCGGCTTGAAATTCGATGACGTCGGGCCCGACGTCTTTCCGCCCAAGGAGCGCATGGCCCAGTACTTCGAAGACTACGCCAAGATGCTCAAGGCGCCGGTGCGCACCGGCGTCGAAGTCCTGCGCGTCAAGCGCAATGACAAGCGCCCGGGTTTCACCGTCACCACCTCCGCAGGCACTATCGAGGCCCAGCACGTGGTCGCCGCGACCGGCCCCTTCCAGGTCCCCACCTTCCCGAAAATCGTGCCGGAAAGCGCCGGCATCCAGCAGCTGCATTCCTCGGCCTACAAGAACCCGGGCCAACTGGCCGACGGCGCCGTGCTCGTGGTCGGCGCCGGGGCCTCCGGCTCGCAGATCGCCGAAGAACTGCGCCAGGCCGGCCGCACCGTTTACCTGTCGGTGGGCGAACACTACCGTCCGCCGCGCTCCTACCGTGAACGCGACTACTGCTGGTGGCTGGGCGCGCTGGGCATGTGGGATGAAGTCAAGAAAAAGCCCAAGCGCGAACACGTCGCCTTCGCCGTGAGCGGCTATGAAAACGGCAAGACCGTCGACTTCCGGCGCCTGGCCCGCGACGGCATCCAGCTCGTGGGCATCACCACCTCCTACGAGAACGGCGTGCTGCACTTCGCCGACAACCTCGGCCGCGACATCGCCCAGGGCGACGCCGACTACTTCGAAGTCCTGCGCGAAGCCGACGCCTACATCGAGCAGAACGGCCTGGACCTGCCGCCCGAGCCTGATGCCTGGAAACTGCTGCCCGATCCGGAGTGCCTTACCTACCCCATCCTCAGCCTGAACCTGGCCGAGGCCGGCATCAAGACCATCCTGTGGGCGACCGGCTTCAAGGTCGACTTCAGCTGGATCGACGTCGACACCTTCGACGAGAACGGCTACCCCATCCACAAGCGTGGCATCTCGGCCGAAAAAGGCATCTACTTCCTCGGCCTGCCCAACCTCACCAACCGCAGTTCGTCCTTCATCTGGGGCGTCTGGCACGATGCCCGCTACATCGCCGACCATATCGGCATCCATCTCGATTACCTGGCGTACAAGAAGGAGTGACGGACTCGGCGGGCAGCTTGCCCCAGGCCGAATGCAAAAAACCCGCATCTCTATTGAGAATGCGGGTTTTTTTGCAGATGCTCCCGGTAATGCTGGAACATCGAATTCTTGGTGCCGACGGCGAGACTCGAACTCGCACAGCTTTCGCCACTACCCCCTCAAGATAGCGTGTCTACCAATTTCACCACGTCGGCTAACTTCAGCCAGAAAAGCGTGCTTTCCTGGAAAGTCGAACATTCTATCACGCAAATCGGAAATCGGGTGATTCCGTACCGCTATGTCGCTGCGGCGCCACCAATCCGTCCCCAAGAACGCTCCAGAGGGGCCGCGGGCCGCCCCACCCCTCGCCTATCAGTTGATCTGCAGGTTGGTCGCCTTGACGACTTCGCCCCATTTGCGGGTTTCGCTTTCCATGAAGGCCTTGAACGCTTGCGGCGTGTTGGGCGGCGGGGGCATCAGGAAGCCGTTGGTCTGGTAGCTGGCGGCCAGGGCGGCGTCGGAGGTCAGGGCCTTGTTGATGGCGGCATTGACCTTCTGGACGATTTCCGGCGGCGTGCCAGCCGGCGCAAACACGCCAAACCAAGCCGCCACGTCGAAGCCTTCCACGCCCGATTCGGCGATGGTGGGGATTTCCGAGGCGAACGGCACGCGGCTGCCAGTGGTGACGGCCAGGCCGGTCAGCTTGCCGGCGCGCACGTGCGGCAGCAGCGGCGGCAAGTTGTCGAAGATGGAGTCGACTTGTCCGCCCAGCAGGTCGGCCACGGCCGGGCCGCTGCCGCGGTACGGAACGTGCAGGATGTCTATGCCGGTCTTCATCTTGAAGAGTTCGCAGCCCAGGTGGGCGGACGAGCCGTTGCCGGGCGAGGCGCAGGTTAGCTTGCCCGGATTCTTCTTGGCGTAGGCGATGTACTCCTGCACGGACTTGACCGGCACGCTGGCGTTGACGGCCAGGATGTTGGGCACCACGTTCAGCAAGGCGACGGCGTCCAGGTCCTTGAGCGCGTCATAGGACATCTTGGAGTACAGCGACTGGTTGATCGCGGTGGAAATCGATCCCACGAACAGGGTGTAGCCGTCGGGCGCCGAACGGGCGACGGACTCGGCGCCGATGTTGCTGTTGGCGCCAGGCTTGTTCTCCACGACGAAGGTCTGGCCGAATTCCTTGCCCAGCACGTCGGCGATCATGCGGGCGCTGATGTCGGTAGTGCCGCCCGGGGCGTAGCCCACGACCAGCCGCACCGGCTTGGTCGGATAGGCGCCGGCCTGGGCCTGCGCCGGGCCGCTGGCGATGCACGCCAGCACTGCAGCCGCGCCGGCCAATTTGGTATAGAGCTTCTTCATGTTTCCTCCTGTCGAAAACGAATGGGCGCGCATGGGCATGCGCACCGTTTTTTTTGTTGTTGTGCGGGCAGTCCAGCCCGGAGCGGCGCCGCCGCCCGGGTCAGGCGGAGCCTGCTGGCCGTAAGGGCGTGATCAGGTCTGGCGTGAGGTCGGCCAGCGTGGCGCAGCCCAGTAGCGCCATGTTGGTCGAAATCTCGCTGCGGAATATCTCCGCGACCTTGCGGATGCCGGCGCTGCCGGCCACGGCCGCGCCGAACAATTGGGGCCGGCCGGTGAAGACCATGCGCGCGCCCAGGGCCACGGCCTTGAGCACGTCGGAGCCGCGGCGAAAGCCGCCATCGACCATGACCGGGAAACCGGCTGGCACCGCGGCCACTACGTCGGGCAGCGCCTGCAAGGGCGCAATGCAGCCGTCGAGCTGGCGTCCGCCGTGGTTGGACACGATCACGCCGTCGGCCCCCGCCGCGTAGGCCAGGCGCGCATCGTCGGGATGCATCACGCCCTTGAGCACCAGCTTGCCCGGCCAGTTCTCGCGGATCCAGCGGATGTGCTCCCACGAGAGCTTGTCGCGTTCGCCGCGAAAGCCGTTGGGCGGGTCCTGGGTGATGGGCGGACCGATTTCCTCGTACAGGTTCGAGAACCTGGGTACGCCGCTGCCCAGCAGCGTGCGCAGAAAGACATTGAAGCTCCAGCGCGGATGCCGCATGCCGTCCAGCACGACGCTGGGGCTCATCTTGAAGGGCACGGTGAAGGACAGCTTCTGCAGGTTTTCGCGGTTGGCGCCGACGCAGGTGTCGATGGTCACCACCAGCACCGGGATCTCGGCCTGGCGCAAGCGCGCCATAAGCTTGCCGATGCGCTCGGTGTTGCCCGGCAGATAGGCCTGGTACCAGCAGCGCTTGCCGGTGGCCTGCTGCAAACGTTCCAGCGGCACGCTGGAAGCGCCGCTGATGATGAACGGAATCCCGGCCTGCTGGGCCGCCTGCGCCAACGCCAGGTCGCATTCGTGCATGACGATGGCGGAGAACCCGGTAGGCGCGAACCCCAGCGGCATGGCGTAACTCTGGCCGTAGAGTTCGACCTGGCTGCTGCGCTGGTCGACCACGCGCAGCCCGCGTGGACGAAAGCCCACCTCGCCCAGCGCGCGCACGCTCTCGGTCAGCGAAGCGCCGTCTTCGGTGCCGCCACACACGTAGCCTTCGACGCAGCGCGGCATGATGCGCCGCGCTTCGCGCTCGAAGTCGCGCACGGACAGGCAGCGGTCCAGACGGCTCATGCAGCCACCGGCGAGCCGGCTTGCGCGCGCAGCGCCTGCATGCAGGCGTCCAGCGAACGATCCTGCGTGTCCTGGTAGAGCGCCAGCTCGTCCTGCACCTGGGCGCCCAGGGCCTGCTCGAAGGCGGCCTGGCTGGCGTTCTGTACGTACTCTGCCTGGGCCTTGTCGCCCAGATTGGATTGGAAGATGCCGGCAGCGCTGACGGGCAGGAAGTCCTCGTACACCAGCGGCTCGAAGCGGATGTAGCCTTGGGCGATCAGGTCTTGCAGGCCGGCGTCGGGATCCCCGCCCTCCTTGCCGGTCAGGAAATAGCGGAAGTGCGCCAACCCTTGCGCATGCAGTTGCTCGTAGTCGTCCGGGAACGCGGCAAAGCAGTCCTGCAGGTTCTGCATGTAGGCGGCGGCGTTGCCTTCGTGGGGCGCGCCGCTGATGCGGCTGCGGGCCAGGTCCAGCAATTCGTCATACAGCGCCCGGCCCTTGCGGGTCAGCGCCACGCCGCGCTGCTCGATCTCGCCGAAGCGCGCCGTGTGGCTGCCGGCCGCGGACTGGCCGTCGGCGCCGGCGAACAGGACCGCTTCCTCCAGCGCCTTGAAGCTGGTCTGGCGCAACAGAATCGGGCATTTGCGCGGCGGCGGGCCTTCGATCACGGCCTTGGCGGACACGCCGCGGCGCGGCATCTCGGCCTGGGCCTCGTCGATGTCCAGCGTGCGCGGCGTCAGGTGGTTGATGTGCGGCCCCTTGAAGGCCACCACGTCGGCGATCAGGCGATGCTGGCCGTGCAGTTCCTCGTAGTCTTCCAGACTGACGGTCGCCTCGCTGTGCCAGCGGAAGGTATGCAGGGCTTCGGCCACGAACTCGCGGGCATCGGCTTCATCCAGCCCGCCCCGCGCCTCGAAGCCGGCGGCGAGTTCCAGGGCGCGCGCGGTGAAGATCTGGCGCGCGGCCAGGATGCGGGCGGCCTTCGCGCGCAGCGCCTCGTCAGCGATCAGTTCCAGCCGCAGCAGCGAGGTGAAGACGCGGAACGGGCTGGCCTGCAGCGAGGCTTCGTGGGTGGCGCGGAAAGCGGTCGAATGCACCGGCACGCCGGCCGGCGACAGGTCGTAATAGCCCACCGGCTGCATGCCCATCACGGCGAACACGCGCCGCATATTGGCCAGCTCCTGCGCGGTGCCGACGCGGATCGCGCCGTGGCGCTCGACGTCCAGGCGCTCAATCTCGCCGGTGCGCGCCAGCTGTGCAGCCAGTTCGGGTTGTGCTGCCAGGGTCTGGGCGTTGACCTGGGCCACCAGGTCCAGCAGCGTGTCGTACAGCGGCACTTCCGACTTGTACATGTCGGACATGGCGCGGGAGAACCAGGCGCGGATCTGATCCGGATTGACGAAATTCTGACTCATGGCGGGCTCGGCACATCGGTAAACAAGGATGGCCCGCATGACATCATGCGCCGCGACCGCAATCAAATGAAAAAAATTGGCTTAATCAGTCCGTTTTTTCATGGATCGCGTCCGCTGGGCGTCGCGCTCGCGCTTGCGCGCGGCTTCACCTTCCACCCAGGCGACGAACTGCTTGATCTTGGGCACTTCGGCCGAGTGCTCGGAATACGCCACGAAGTACGCGCCATCACTGGGTTGCACGTAATCCCAGGGAATCACCAGTTTGCCGGCCTGCAGCTCTTCTTCGGCCAGCAGGCGCGGCGTCAGCGCCACGCCGCAGCCCCCTTCGGCGGCGCGCACGCACATGTAGAAGGTGTCGAAGCGGGGACCGTGGTAGCTGCGGTCGGACTGGAATTGCTGGCGCGAGAAGTAGTCGTGCCAGGCCTCCGGGCGCGAGGCGCACTGGATCAGCGCCTGCGCGCTCAATGCTTCCAGGCTGTCGACCCTGTCGCCTGGCAGAAAGCCGGGCGCGCACACCGGCACCACCTCGGCCTCGAACAGTTCGCGGCACTGCGCCCCCGGCAGGGTGCCGTGGCCGAAGAAAAAGGAGATGTCGATCTTGGCCTGCATCAGGTCGAAGGGCCGGGTTTCGCTGCGCACCTTGACCTGGATGTCTGGATGCGCGGCCATGAAGCCTTGCAGGCGCGGGATCAGCCAGCGCGCGCCGAAGGTGGGCTGGGTGCCAATGGTGAGCACCTGAGTCTCGCTGCCGTAGGTCAGGATGTAGCGCGATGACATGTCCACCTGGTTCAGGATGGCCCTGACCTCGGACTGGTACAAAGCCCCGGCGGGCGTCAGTTGCAGGCGCCGCCGCACGCGCAGGAACAGCGGATTGCGCAGCAGCGCCTCCAGCTGCGCGATCTGCTTGCTGATCGCGCTCTGGGTCATATGCAGTTCCTCGGCGGCGCGCGTAAAGCTCATGTGCCGCGCCACCGCCTCGAAACATTGCAGCGCCATCATCGATGGCATCAAACGCTTTTCCATGGGGCCGATCCGGGTATGCCTGTGCTGGCGGCGGCCCGCGTCTCATCGCCGGCCGCCGCGCTTGCGGCATTATCGCAGGCCCGCCATCACCACTGGTATCCCACCCCCGCCGCGCCACCGAAGTCGCCGCGGGAGGTGCCGTTGGCCGACACCTTGTAGACCCAGCGCCCCCCGCTGGAAACCCGCGACAGCCCCATGGCATAGCCGGACTCGCCGTTCCAGGTGCCGCCGGCCAGGGACAGCATGTTGCGCCCCGGCAAGTAGGCTTGCGGCAGGGAGGCCGTCGCCATGGCGGCGGCCACGCCCGCGCTCAGCATGCGCTCCTGGGAATCCAGGTCGCTGCGCAGGTTCTGCAAGGAGTGTTCGACGGCGCCCACTCGCGCTTCGCTCGCGCTGCTGGCGGCACGCAACTGCCCCACGTTGACGGCATCGGTGTCCTCGCTGCCTGCCGCCACGCCCGTCACCTGGCGCCCGCCCACGTTCACCTCGCCTGCCGAGCTTTGGGGCTGCGCCATGCCATAGGCCGCGTAGTTTTCCTGCGCGCCGCGCGCTGCGGTGGAACCGGCCCCCAGCGCCACGCTGTTGGGCGCCGCCGCGACCGCGCCGGCGCCCACCGCGACGCTCTGGGTGGCCGCGGACGATTCCGCGCCCACCGACACGCTGCGATCCGCCTCCGAACCGCGCCCGGCATTCGAGCCGATCGATACGTTGTCGCTGCCGCGCACGCCCGAACCCGCGGCCGTGCCCTGCGCCACGTTGTTGTTGCCGACGACCTCGCGGCCGGCGGCCAGGCCGCTTGCCGTATTGCCGTCGCCGTGCACGCCATAGCCCGCGTAGGCGCCGGCGGCCAGGTTGTTGGCGCCGGTCACGTTCTGCCCGGCGTTCTTGCCCTGCGCCAGATTGCCTTCGCCTTCCACGTTCTGGCCCGCGTTCTGGCCCAGCGCCAGATTGCCGTCGCCGACGACATTGCGGCCGGCTTCCTGGCCGAAGGCCGAGTTGCCGTTACCGGTGACGTTGCGCCCCGCGTTGGTGCCATAGGCGGCATTGTTGTTGCCCACCGTGTCCGTGCCGGCCCAGAAGCCATAGGCATCGTTGTAGTCGCCCGTGACGTTCTGGCCGGCGCTGCGGCCGAACGACTGGTTCCAGCCGCCCTGCACATTGGTGCCGGCGTAGTAGCCGATGGCCTGGTTGGCGTTCTTGCCGCCAACCTTGGAACCCGCGCCCTCGCCGATAGCGACGTTCCAGTTGGTGCTCACGTCCTTGCCCGCGCCGTTGCCCAGGCCGATGTTATTGCTGCCGGTCACGTTGGTGCCAGCGCTCTTGCCTATCGCATGATTGCTCTTGCCCGTCACGCCCTGGCCGGCGCCCGGCCCGTAGCCAAGGTTGCTGCCGTCCCACTTCACGGGCGGCGCGGTCTGCGCCTGCGCCGTCGACCCGCCCGCCAACGCGCCCACCAGAACTGCCACCGACAAGCCGTTGGCGGCCAGAATTGCATATGTGTTTTTCATGTGAATATTGATTGTTTATTGTTCAGGACCGGCAGAACGCGCCCCGTTGCGCGCCCTGCCGGTTCATGTCTGGACCATCACAGATGCAACGCCATGGCCGGATCGCTGACGCTGCTGCGGCCGTTCTCCATGCGGCCGGCAAAGCGCCGCTCGAAACCCTCGGCGGTAACGGTGAAGTCGTACCAATTGCCGCTGTCCTTGATGGACCAATGGTGTTCGGCCACCGCGCCCGGTTCGACTGCCAAGGTCCAGGGGCCGTCCGTGCGGTAGGCGTTGGACTGCAAGTTCGCCTGCAAGCGCGCCGCGCCGCGGTTGGAGACCTTCACGTACAGCGCGCCGCCGGCAGGTTCGTAGCAGACCTGCACTTCCAGCGCCGCGCCGCGCTGCGTGTTGCCGGAAAAGGTCCGCACGAAGCCGTTGCTGCTGTAGACCCACAGGTCATAGTCGCCGCCGGTCCAGGTGTCGGACAGCGTCTTGCCCGCTTCCACGGTGTAGCGCCGCGGAATCAGGTCCAGGTTGCGCTTGTCGTACACATGGAACACGGCGCCGGCTTCGCCGGTGTTGCTGAACAGCAGTTCGACCGAGCCGTCCGCACCCAGCCGGGCGCTGGTGTGCAGCTCATAGGGCAGCGCGCGCGACAGCCGCGTGCCGGTCTCCTGGAACAGCGGCTGCGGGATGGCGGGCGCCTGGGTCACCGCGGTCGTGGGCAGCAGCTTCTGCGCCGCGTTGACCGCGGGAAAGTTGCTAGTGTCGGGCAGCGTGGGCACGCGGGGATCGTTGGGACTGACGAAGTCGAAGCAGGTGGTAAGGTCGCCGCAGACCGCGCGGCTCCACGGGCTGATGGCGTCGACCTTGATGTCGAATCGCTGCTCCAGGAAGCGACCCACCGAGGTGTGGTCGAACACCTGCGAGTTGACCCAGCCGCCCTTGCTCCACGGCGACACCACGTACATCGGCACGCGCGAACTCAGGCCCCACGGACGGATGTTGCCGGTGATCTTGTCCTCGGCCTTCAGGTAGTTGCCCACGGAAGCATCGAAGTACTCGCCTTCCAGCGGCACGGTGGACTTGCCCATCAGCACGCCGTTGGCGTCATAGGACGGCACCGCCGGCATGGCCGCGTGGTCGAAGAAGCCGTCGTTCTCGTCGAAGGTCACGAACAGCGCGGTCTTGCTCCAGACTTCGGGATTGGAAGTCAGCGCGTCCAGCACGTCGGCGATGAAGTCGGCCGCGCCGGCCACGCCTTCGCTACTGCCCGGATGCTCGGCCAAGGCTTGCGTGGGCAGCACCCACGACACCTGCGGCAAGGTGCCATTGGCCACGTCCTGCTTGAGCTGCGCGAGGAAATTGACGGCGCCGTCGTTCTTCTCCGGGCCACCAGTCAGACCGTGCTCATAGATCGGCGAGCCCGGCTGCGCGGTGCGGAAGCTCTTGAAGGCCAGGCAGCCGTGCATGGCGCCGGTCCAGTTGTTATTCATGTTCTGGTAGATATGCCAGCTGACGCCGGCGCGCTGCAGCAGATCGGGCAAGGTGTCCCACTTGAAGGCGCTGTTCTTGTACTTGTAGTTGTAGGCGCCGGTCGCGGGGTCGATCTGGCCCGAACCGTCCGTCAGCTGCGCCCGGCCCGCGACCCAGTTGGATGGGCTCGGCCAGCAGCGCGAATTGACGGGCTCCGAATCGGTGTCGGTGCTGTTCACGCCGAGCTTGCGCAGTTCGGGATTGGCGTTTGCGCCCGACCAGAACACGATGCGGTTCGGATCGGTGCCGGTCAGGATGGAACAGTGGTAGCCGTCGCAGACCGTGAAGGCGTCGGCCAGCGCGAACTGGTACGGAATGTCCTCGCGCATGAAGAAGCCCATGGTGGCCTGGTTCTTGAACTGGATCCACTGGTCCATCTTGCCCTGGTTCCAGGCCGCCTGCTGGTCGGGGAAATTGTGCGGCGTGCCCGATCCGATCAGCGCGTTGCTGGTCCTGGAGTCGCGGCGGAAGGGCTGGATGTCCGGGCCGCCCTTGGGATCGGGCTGGAAGAACACCGATTTGCCGCTGGCCAGCGGAATCGGGAAACGGTCGCCGAAGCCGCGCACACCGCGCATGGTGCCGAAATAGTGGTCGAACGAACGGTTCTCCTGCATCAGGATCACGATGTGCTTGATGTCCTTGATCGTGCCGCTGTCGACCGCGGCGGGAACCGCCAGCGCGCGCTGGATCGAGGCGGGCAGCAAGGCCATCGCCGACAGGGCGCCGGCGGCCTGGGCCGAGGCGCGGAAGAACTGCCGGCGGCCCGGCAAGGCCGGGGACACGCTGGCGGAATGCGAGGAATAGGTCTTGGTCATGGGGCTACTCTTGCGTTGGGTTGGGCGGAACGGGCGTTCAGGGCGCGCAGCGCAATTGCGGCGCGGGCGGCTGCGGCTCGGGCTGTCCGGTCTCGGGCGGCGAGGTCGCGCCGTCGTCCGAGTCGTCGTCGCCGCCGCAGGCGGCAAGGGTCAGGCTCAGGGCGATGGCCGCAACAAGGGCGCGGCCCAGTGCAAAGTACGGGGTCATGAAAACTCCTGGTCGGGGAACGTTGCCGGGTCCGTCCGGCAGAAAACCTATCGGGGCGCGGCGACCCGGCGGGCCGCCGCGCCGGCTCAGCTCAAGCGGCGCCGCAACCGGGCGGCAACCTGGTCCAGCAAGAACACGGTGATGAAGATCACGACGAGAATGGTCCCGACGTGGGCGTACTGGTACATGTCGTAGCGGCCTTTCAGCTCCTGCCCGATGCCGCCCGCGCCCACCAGGCCCACCACCGTAGCCATGCGCACGTTGCGGTCCAGGATGTACAGGGTGTAGCCGGTGAACTTGGGCATGACCTGCGGCAGCACGGCATAGGCCAGCACGCGCGGCTTGCTGGCGCCGATCGCCGCCAGCGCCTCTTGCGGCTTGGTGTCGGCCGTCTCGATGTCCTCGGCGTAGAACTTGCCCAGGAAGCCCATCGAATGGATGGCCAGCGCCAGCACCCCGGCAATCGGGCCAAAGCCATAGGCCAGCACCAGGAACAGCGCGCAGATCAGTTCGGGCATGGCGCGGAACATGCTGACGATGGCCCGCGCCGCCACGTACAGCAGCCGGTTGGGCGCGTAGTTGCGGGCGCTGCAATAGGCCAGCGGCACACTGCCCAACACGGCCAGCAGGGTCGCCCAGATCGCGATCTCGAAGGTCTCCACCATCTTGACCGCCACCCGCCACAGATAGCCCAGCGGCTCGACCAGGTAGGTCTGCGTGGATACCTCGTCTTCCATCTTCAACGTGTGCGGATTCAGCCGGCTCTCCGTCACCTGCAACGTTTCCACGCGCGCCAGCCACGGCAGCTTGTCCGGATCGAAGCCCTCGATGCGCGAGGTCTCGGTGCGATACGAGATTTGCAGCGGGAACAGGCTGTCGGCCAGGGCGCCCAGGCCGGACGTGACCTGGGACTGCTCCTTCAGGCCGACCGCGGCCAACGCGCCGTCCAGGGTCAGCGCCGCCATGCGGCCCATCTCGACCCGCTGGCCGGTGTAGAGAAACAGCATCAGCGCGGCGATCACGATCAGCAGCGCGCGGGCGCCGTAGGGCGGATCCAGGCGCCATCCGGCGTTGTCGGCCGGCGTCTTCAATGCGTGCGTGTTCATTGCGCGCCTCCTGCCGACAACACCGCGGGCCGGATCGGCCTGGCCGTGCGCGGCTCGGCATGGCCGCGGCCCGCAAGATCGACGGCAGCCATGCCGCTCTCCGACTGCGGGGCCTGATAGAGCGCACGGGCTGTGGCCTCATCGAACGCGCCCGCCGGTCCGTCGAACACCATGACGCCATGGCGCAAGGCCACGATGCGGTCGGCGAACTCCCGCGCCAGGTCGACCTGGTGCAGACTGCACAACACGGTGGCGCTGCGTTCCCGCGCCTGATTGCGCAACAGCGCCAGGATGTCGCGGCTGATGCGCGGATCCAGGCTGGCCACCGGCTCGTCGGCCAGCAGCAAGGCAGGCGCCAGCATGAAAGCGCGGGCGATGCCCACGCGCTGCTGCTGGCCGCCCGACAATTCGCTCACGCGGCGTTGCAGGTGTTCGGGCTGCAGGCCGACTTCGCGCACCAACCGGCAGGCGCGCTCGCGCAATTCCGCGGGAAAGCGCATCAGATAGGTACGCCATGCCGGCAGGCCGGGCAGCGCGCCCGACAGCACGTTGGTCGCCACCGTGGCGCGCGACACCAGGTTGAAGTGCTGATGCACCATGCCGATCCCGGGCCGTACCGCCGCCAGCGTCGACGGCTGCACCTGCGTGCCATCGACCCACACGTCGCCCTGGGTCGGCGTGGTCAGTCCGTTGGCCATGCGCAGCAAGGTCGATTTGCCCGCGCCCGAAGCGCCCAGGATCACGCAGAACTGGCCGCGCGGCACCTGCAGCGACACCGAGTTCAACGCGGTGGTGCCGTCCGCGTAGCGCATGCCCACCGCGTCGTAGCGCAACATGTCCATTCCGCTTGCTCCGGCGATCACCGCTGGGCCGCCTTCTGCAGGATTTCGCCCTTGATCTCATCGGTCAGCAGAGCCATCTTCGAAGCCGGGCCCGCGAACTGCGCCTCGGAGAACTCGGTATCAAAACGATCCAGCTTGGCGCCGCCATAGCCGCGCACCATATCCGGCGTCACGCCGGGCGCCTGGTGCACCGTGGCAAAGGCCTGCTTGAGCGTGGTCTTCAGCGTCTCGGGCAGCTTGGTGTTCATGGCCAGCGGCGGATACGGGATGGGCTCGCTCTTGAAGATCACCTTCACGGACTTCGGATCCACCGCACCCTGGCGCACCGCCTTGTCGAAGGAGTCGAACGACAGCGCGGCCGCGTCGACCTGGCCTTGCACCAACGCCGCCAGGCTGCTGGCGTGGCTGCCGGTCAGTTGCAGCGCTGCCAGGTCCTTGGCCGGGTCCATGCCGTCCTTGATCATGGACGCCACCTGGAAGGTGAAGCTGGAGGCCGAATTCACATCGCCAAACGCGGCGCGCTTGCCCTTCAGGTCGGCGAGCGTATTGATGGGCGAATCGGCCTTGGCGAACATCGCCGCGTAGTAGGCTGACTCGCCCTTCTGCACGCCCACGGCGAGCAGCTGCGCGCATTGGCGCTCATGCGCCTGCACGTAGGAAACAGGCCCCAGGAACGCGACCTCGGCCAGCTGGTTGCACATGCCTTCGACCACGGCGCCGTAGGACTGGCCCACCGTCAGCTGGAAATGCAGGCCGGTGCTGCGCGTGATCGCGTTGAAGATCGGGGCGTAGTCAGCCTTGGTGCCTGACTCCGTGCCGCCGTCAGCGGGGATGAGCAGCACGCGCAGCGGACGCTGCTGCGAGCCGTCGGCGAGGGATTGGGCTTGCGCGAGAGGCGCGGCGGCCAGCAGGGAAACGAGCGCCAGGGCAGGCGCGCAGGTACGGATATTCATTTCATTGTTCCTGGTCTTGATGAGGTTGCTATCGGGGCGCAACGTGCTTGGCCCTGATTCCGGAACGCAGATTAGTCACCGCACATGACAGGCAAATGAAAATTTCTCAAATCAAAAAATTGAATTTTTGAATTTTGTTCAGATAGAATCACAGCCGCCGGGTACCCCGAATCACAGCGGGCGCCCACTCCTTCAACCCTGCACGCGCTTCGACGCCCAACCGCCGATCCATGACCCGCATTGCCTGCCCTCCCGTCTCCGACTCCCCCCAAGCCCCGACGGCCGAACTGCCCTGGACCGTCCACTCGCGCGGCCTGATCCTGGACCTGGACGGGACCTTGATACGCGGGCATGAGGTGATACCCGGCGCCAGCGAACTGCTGACCCGCTGGGCGGGGCGCTGCGTCATCGTGTCCAATAATTCCACCGATACCGCGGCGGGCCTGGCGCCACGCTTGCGGGCAATGGGCCTGCCGGTAGAAGCCGACACGCTGGTCCTGGCCGGCGAGCAGGCCTTGCGCCATATCGCCCGCCAGCACCCGCGCGCCAAGCTGCTGCTCTGCGCCTCGGACGAGCTGCGGGCCTGCGCCGCAGGCCTTGGGCTGGCGCTGGTGGAGCGCGATGCGGACATCGTGCTGCTGGCGCGCGATCTCGCCTTCGGCTATGGGACGCTCCAGTCCCTGGCAAGGGAACTCGCCCGAGGCGCGGCATTAATGGTCAGCAACGGCGATCTCACCCACCCCGGCCCGCAAGGCGCCATCGTCCCGGAGACGGGCGCGCTGCTGCAATCGGTGCTGGCCTGCGCGCCCGGCGTGCGTCCGCGCATACTCGGCAAGCCCGAGGCCATGCTGCTGGAGGAAGGGTTGCGCCGGCTGGGCCTGACGCCGGCGGACGCCACGGTCATCGGCGACAACGTGCGCACGGATGGCCTGGGCGCGGTGCGCCTGGGCATGGGCTTTCTGCTGGTCGGCAATGCGCCTTACGCGGACGCGCCGGACGTGGCCGGGCTGCTGGATAGCGCATGCCCGCGCAGGCATGCGCTGCCGGCGGGCATCGAAGGCGATCAGTAGCGCTTGTTCGACAGCACGTCGAAAGTGCTGCGCAGGGTAGAGACGGCCTTGTCATAGTCGGACAGGGCCAGGCAGGCGATGAGTGTGTCGATGATGGCCAATTGGGCCAGCCGGCTGGTCATCGCCTCGGTGCGGAAACGGGTCTCGCGCGACATGGTGTGAAGCACCACGTCGGCGTGTTCCTGGATGGGCGATTTGCCGAAATTGGTGATGCAAATGGTGCGCGCGCCGGCTTCCTTCGCCAGCCGCGTCGCCAGCACGGTTTCGTGCGTGCTGCCCGAGTGCGAAATGGTCAGCACGGCGACGTCCGGCCCGGTCAGCGATGCGCTGATGGCTTGCACGTGGGAATCGGTCACTGCCGTGGCATGCAGGCCGATGCGCAACATGCGGTAGTGCGCGTCGTGCGCGATCACGGCCGAGCTGCCGATGCCGTAGATTTCCACACGGCGGGCGCGGCGGATCAGCTCCACCGCCGCCCTCAGCGCGGCCACGTCCAGCACCGATTCGGTTTCCTGCAGGGTCTGGATGTTGCTGTGGAAGATCTTGCTGACGACCTGCTCGGGCGTGTCCTTGGCGGCCAGGTCTTCGTGGATGTACTGCACGGGTTGCACGATCTGCTGCGCCAGCGCGATCTTCAACTGCTGAAAGCCGGTGGCGCCCAGCAGCTTGCAGAAGCCCACCACGCTGCCTTCGCTGCATTGGGTGCGCTCCGCCACTTCACTGACCGACATGTGCACCACGTCCGCGGGATGGCTTATGACGAATTCGCCGATGCGCTGCGAGGCCGCCCCCATCGACGGCAACAGGCTCTGGATGCGCGCCAGCATGGCCTGGGGCGAGCCCCGCTGCGGATCGGCGGCGGACGGCGTTCGGGGGGAGCGTTTGGATGTGGCCATGGCGGGGTCTGGGGACGGAAACCGGATGCGAAGGCAACGATACTCTACCCGCTGCCGGCGCGGCGATGGCGCATGCTACCGGCCGCTGATGACAGGATGTTCGAGCCGCGCGCAGCGCCCATGAAAAAGGCCGGCATGATGCCGGCCTTTCCGTTTGCTGCGGCTTACTTCGCCGGCGTAGCAGGCGTTTCGGCCGGCTTGTCGCCTGCGGCCGGAGCGGCCGGGGTGGCGGGCGCGGCCGGCACCGACGCGTCGGGCTTGGCCGGAGCGGCCGGCACCGAGCTGGCGCCCGGAACCGACGAAGCGCCGGCAGGGGCGGCAGGCGCCGCGCCCGGCACTTGCGGCACCGAACGGTCAGCCGGGAAGCTTTGCATCACGCCGGAATCGACGGCCGGGCCGCTGGTGCCCTTGTGGCTGACATAAGCCAGGCCGGCGGTGGACGCGAAGAAGACCACGGCGGCCCACTTGGTCGCGCGCGACAGGAAGTTCGCCGCGCCGGTGGCGCCGAACAGGCTGCCGGACGAGCCGCTACCGAAAGCGGACCCCATGTCGGCGCCTTTGCCCTGCTGAAGCAGGACCAGGACGATGATAGCCAGCGCCGAGATCACTTGGACGGCCAGCAGGATTTTGAGCATCAAGGGCATTACAGACTCCGGAACGGAAACTTAGATAGCGGCGATTCGCAAAAATTCTTCGGCCACGAGCGACGCGCCGCCGACCAGGGCCCCGTCGATATCAGTCATGGCGAACAAACTGGCGGCATTGGCAGCCTTGACGCTGCCGCCGTACAACACTTGCACCTGCGCCGCGCCCAGCGCGCGCAGGGCGGCGCGGATCGCGCCATGGACTTCTTGCGCCTGCTCGGGGCTGGCGGTGCGGCCGGTGCCGATGGCCCAGACGGGCTCGTAAGCCAGGACCATGCGCGAAACCGTCTCCGCGCCCAGCGCCAGCACGGGCTTCAACTGGCGTTCGATCACGGCCAGCGTGTTGCCGGCTTCGCGGTCGGCCAGGGATTCGCCCACGCACACGACCGGCGTCAGGCCGGCGGCCAGCGCGGCCTGGGCCTTGGCGGCGACGATTTCGTCGGTCTCGCCGTGCAGCACGCGGCGCTCGGAATGGCCAGCCAGGGCCCAGCGGCAGCCGAATTCCTTCAGCATGGCGCCGGAGACTTCCCCGGTGTAGGCGCCCTTGTCATGGGCGCTGACGTCTTGCGCGCCCCAGGACACGCTGCTGCCGGTCAGGGCCGACGCCGCCTGCGCGAGATAGGGAAACGGTACGCAGATGCCGATTTCGCAGTGGCTCGCAGCATCCGCGGCGCGCAGCTCGGTCAGCAACGCGGCGTTCTCGGCCAGGTTGCCGTGCATCTTCCAGTTGCCCAGCACGAGGCGGGCGCGGTTTTCGACTGAAGTCATGGCGAGGTATCTGTATCGGTTGGGCTGGGGCGAGCCAGAGGCTGCTTAGCAACCGCCCACAGGTCTGCCTGGAAAAAATTCCAGGCGAAACCCGTGATTGTATCCTGTTGCGGGACGCTACGCCGGGCGTCCCCCCATTTCTTACATGGTCAGGATGATTTTGCCGATATTTTCACCGCTTTCCATCATGGCATGGGCGCGCGAAGCCTCGGCCAGCGGGAAAGTGGCGTGCACGATGGGCTTGATGGCCCCTTTTTCCAGCAGGGGCCAAGCCTGCTCGCGCAACGCGCGGGCGATGGCCCCCTTGAAGGCGACCGGACGGGGACGCAAGGTGGAACCCGTGATGGTCAGGCGGCGGCGCATGACCTGGGCCGTATCGACATTGGCGTGCGCGCCGCCCAACTGGGCGATGATGACGATGCGGCCGTCGTCGGCCAGGCACTGCATGTCGCGGCCGATGTAATCGCCGGCCACCATGTCCAGGATCACGTCCACGCCGCGTCCGCCGGTGGCGTCCAGCACTTCCTTCACGAAATCCTCGGTCTTGTAGTTGATGCCGCGCTCGGCGCCCAGCGCTTCCACCGCACGGGCCCGGTCGTCGCTGCCGACCGTGGCGTAGACCTTGTGGCCCATGGCGCGGGCCAACTGGATGGCCGTGGTGCCGATGCCGCTGGCGCCGCCGTGCACCAGCAGGGCCTCGCCTTCGGACAGGCGGCCGCGGTCGAACACGTTGCTCCAGACAGTGAAGTAGGTTTCCGGCAGGCCGGCGGCCTCGATGTCGGACAAGCCCTTGGGAATGGGCAGGCATTGCGCCGTGGGCGCAACACAGTATTCGGCGTAGCCGCCGCCCGCCACCAGGGCGCAGACCTTGTCGCCCAGCGCGTAGCCGCTGCCGGCCAGGTCGCCGCCGACGATCTCGCCGGCCACTTCCAGGCCCGGCAGGTCCGAGGCGCCGCGCGGCGGCGCGTAATTGCCTTTGCGCTGGAACACGTCGGGGCGGTTGACACCCGCGGCGCTCACTTTGATCAGGACTTCACCCGCGCCGGTTTCCGGCGTGGGGCGTTCCACGGGGACCAGGACCTCGGGGCCACCAGGGCGAGAGATTTCTACGGCGTGCATCGCGTGCCTCCTTTGCAGCAAATAGATTATTATTGCGCCCTTTACGGCGTATCGCGCTTTCGCCCGGGCAGATTGTTTGCCTGATGGCCGCAGTGCAGGACAATACGCCGTCAAAGCTGTATCCAGTCAGCAGCAGAGCAATCCCCGGAAGCGTGGCAGAGTGGTCGATTGCACCGGTCTTGAAAACCGGCAACGGGCAACCGTTCGTGAGTTCGAATCTCACCGCTTCCGCCAGACCTCCTTTGCGCCGGCCGGCCCGCGCCGCGCGGCCGCAATCACTCCCGCACAGATTCCCGCGCCATGCCGGCGAGCGCCTTGGACATGTTCTCCACGACCGGGCCGCAATCCCCCGCGCCGTGACGCGATGCCACGTACTTCGGGTCGTTGTAGCCCAGCCAGACCTGTCCGCCCGCATCCTGCCAGGCCAGCGCCTTGAGCGGCAAATCGATGCCGGCTGACTGCGCGCATTCCATCAGGGGCGTGCCTCCCTGGGCATTGCCGAACACCAGCAGTTCAGTCGGCCGCAGCGTCTTGCCCACTGCCGCCGCGCCCGCCGCGTGATCCAGGCGTAGAAATATATTGAGTCCCCGGGACTTGGCCGCCGCCTCGAAGCGATCGATGGTTTCCTTGACGCTGACGGGGCTGCGCAAGACGGTCAAGCCATCGGGCGCGGCGGCAGCGCCGGCGGCGCCGGCCACCGATGCGAAGCAGCATGCGGCAAAAATAGTCCTAATGCGCAAACCAATCATATCCACCTCCTTTGATGTCGTTTCCGGCCGGGAACGGCTGGACGACCTAGTTCACGAAGACGTCCGAGTCTTCAGAAAAACGTGCAGCAAATGGTCCAGAGAGACACGGCCAGGCCCGATGGCGATCAAGGCAATCGCCATGGCCGCCCAAGGCAGATGAAAGCTCGCCCATCCCTCGGGCACGATGAGCTGGATCACCGCCGTCATGGCCAGCAAGCCCAGGGCGCCCAGGCGCGTGGCCAGGCCCAGCATCAGCAGAACGGGCAGAGCGATTTCCGCCATGCCCACAACGAGGGCAAGCGCATGCGGCGCTGGCAGGCCATAGACTTGCCCAAAGACATGCAACTTGAATTCCTCCTCGAACAGAAAACCCGCGGCCGGCGACAGCGACAGGAATCCATCCCACTTGGTGAGGCCCGATCTGAAGAAGGGTAACGCAAGCGCAATCCGGAGCGGCAGCGGCGCAGCTGCCCGGGCCGCCTTTTCCATCCAGTCAAGCGCGCGGCCGAACAGGCAGGAAACATGGAGCGCCCTAAGCATGGCGGCTCCCGCCCCGACCCGAATCCACACCAACAACCGCGCCCATCCGAATCAATGCCTCCAGATTCTCCGCAAGGTCGAAGCCCGGATCGGCAGCAAGGGCGATCTGCGTGGCCTGCAATAACGTCAGGCCCTGCCCAAGCGCGATCGCGAAGTCGTGGCTCGCGGGCAGCACCTGCCGGATATCCACCTCTGCGTCCGGGCGCAGCACCAGGGTGTCCTGGCTTTCCGAAATATCGACTGGCGCTGGCACGCCGCCAGCGGTGTTCATGCGCCAGATGGTGAATGCAGGAAAGCGCGAGCGCACCGTCCGGATGGACGGATGCAAGCGGAACCGCAAGAAAGGCGCCTGGCCAAACGGCACTTCCGTGAGCGCGCCGGGATCGAGCGAGGCCTCGTCGCGCTCGTGATACGCCTCGGTCGCGGCGCGCTCGATGCGGGCGACGTCGGCGAGATACGGCAAGGCGGCAGCGGGCGCGAAGGACTCGATGTAGTCCGGGAATCCGGCGCCGTAGCGCAGCAGCACCGGCGACGCCGGCGGCCGTGCAGCCGCGAACAACCGGGCCATCATTGCGAAGAACTCGTCTCCCACCAGCTTGGCGACGCAGGGAAAGCTCACCCGCAGCGCCTCGGTCAGTCCGACAAGAACATTGTCTCTGTACACGGCGAACCGCCTGGCGCTCGGCGCTCCCCCAGGTCCGAGCAGCCGTGGCGGCACCGGCTGGCCGGGATCGAGCAGCGCTGCGGCGAACTCCCGTTGGCGCTCAGCCCAATGTGCCATAGCGTCGCTCCCGCACGTTCGACAAGTGCATCAGCGCCTCGGCCATTACTGCCTCCGCGTGCAGCTCGGGCCATGCAGGCACATTGGCATCCCGCTCGATCAGCGTGGGCACTGGCCCCACGCGCTGGATGACTTGCCGGAACAGGTCCCACACCGGTTGGTCCACGCACCGGTCATGCGAGTCGATCAGCAAAGCGCGCCCGTCCTCGTCCAACTGGGGGGAATTGCCGGCCAGATGGATTTCCTGAACGCAAGCCAGGGGAAAGTCGTGGAGGTAGCCGCGCGCATCCCATTGCTGATTGGTGCAGGCCACGTGCACGTTGTTCACGTCCAGCAGCAGACCGCATCCGGTGCGCCGGGCGGTCTCCCGGATGAAGTCTGGCTCCCGCCAGGAGCTTTCCTCGAACCAGAGATACGTCGACGGGTTCTCCAGCAGCATCTGGCGGCCCAATTCGGTCTGCACCTGGTCGACGTGCTGGCAGATGCGGTCCAGCGCGGCGTCGGTGTACGGCAGCGGCAACAGGTCGCCAAAGTAGCTGGTCCCGTGCGCAGACCAGGCCAGGTGTTCGGAAAACAGGCCGGGCTCGTAGCGCCGGATCAGCGCCTTCAGCCGCTTCAAATGCTGCGGATCCGGCGGCCTAGCGCCGCCTATGGACAGGCCCACGCCGTGCAGCGACAAGGGATAGCGGTCACGAATCGCCGTCAACTGGCGATGAGGAGGACCGCCGGACCCCATATAGTTCTCGGCGTGGACTTCAAAAAAACCGATATCCGGCGAGGTCTCTATGATGCTGCGGCAGTGCTCGGGTTTGAGGCCCACGCCAGTGCGGGCAGGAATGTCCTGCCCCCGGGCGTATGCGACATGGTGGTCGTTCATGGCGATCCTCTCTTGAAGCGTGGCGGACCGGGCGAAACGCCGACCGCCAGGCGTCTGCCTCAGGCGGGCTTGGCTTCCAGGCTGCCCTTGCCGGCAGGCGTGGCGATCGTGGTGCAGGTCCCTTGCGGAACCAGCTTCCACGCATTGCCCTGGTAGTCAGCCGTACTGGTGCCCGCGCAGCTGGTGCCTGCGCCGGCATAGCAATCGTTCTGGCCTTTGAGCGCGACGCCATAGCACTTTTCGTACTTGCCGGCCTTCATCTTTTCCATGGTCTTGGCCTGGTTCTCCTGCATTTTCTTTTCCATGTCGGCCTTGCTCATCGTGCCCTGCGCAAGCGCAGGCGCAGCGAAAGCGCTCATGGCGGCGGCGAAGGCGGTGGCCACGGCCACCGACAGCATGCGGTTCGATACTGGGTTGGACATTTCGATCTCCTGACAGAGGGAAGCGGCCGGGTCAGCTCCGGGAATCGGCTGACAACGACCTGCCTCAACCCCTAAGAGGAGGGAAGCGGGCAAAACGGTTCGCGGGAATGAAAAAAAATTCCACAGGGTTGCGCCCGGAGCCGGCCGTGCGTGCCCCTGTTACTTCCCTGGAGCGCGCGACGCCGGGGCCGGCCCCGTGCTGAGCATGTACTCGCGCACCAGCTCACGGGCGCGGTGCAGCCGGCTCTTGACCGCGCCGGGCTGCTCGCCCAAGCGGGCTGCGATCTCGGCAATGGTCAATTCCTCGAAGTCGCGCAACAACACGACCTCGAGATAGTGGGCCGGCAACGACTCCAGGGCATTGGCGAGGTCTATCCTGAGCTCGTCGTCGGGCCGGTGCAGCAGTTGCTCCTCCGCCGCCTCGTCCGGCAGCGGGTCGGTCTTGAACATGATGCGGGCGAGCTTGCGGCACTCGCGCTTGACGACCATGAACAGCCAGGACGAAAAAGCGGCCGCGGCTTTCAGTCCGCTGACCTTGCGGGAAATGATCAGCAGCGACTCCTGGACGGCGTCATCCACATCGCTGGCCACGCAGTGCTTGTAGGCATAGCGGCGCGCATCGGCCTGGCAGACTGCCAGCAGGCGCGCCAATGCGGCCGCGTCGCCGGTCTGCGCGGCGATGATCAGATTATTGCGGTCGCTGGTTTGATCGCCCACGCTTGTCTCCTGTGTCTTGCGCACTGGCAAACCGGAGCCGTGCACCTTCGATCTTGCGGCAAGCTACAGACTACCGTACGAATGAAGCCTCGACAGGAACATATCCCCCCAATCTGCTGATTCCGCGCCCCGCGTTGCCGTCCGGATCAGGGATTTCCGTCCCGCGCCCCGTCGCGGGATTCCCCACCCGCCAGCGCCGCGTTCAGATAGCCCTGGCCGAGCTCGCTGAACGACAGCGACGCCGCAGCCAGCCTGCCGGCATCGTCCATCTTGCTCCAGGTCTTCTGCAACACCGCGACGACCTTGTCCGGATAGCGGTCGCAGAAATCCTCGTACTGACGCTCCAGGAACACCAGGCATAGTGCGTTCTCCATGCATTGCACGTCGGCATCGCGCTTGATGCCATGCTTGCGCACGATCTTCAGCACTGCCTGCACGGTTTCCGCATCATGTCCCGCGGTCGCGAGCAGTCTTGCGGCGATGCCCGCGTGATGCTCCTTGAGCGTATTGCGCCATTGCAGATAGCCCGCCCTGCCGGCGGGACAGGCGTCGCGCGGCACCTCCCAGCGGCCGATGTGCTGGCAACGGGCAGCCAGGCGCAAGGCAGTGCCGGCCTGCGGCGCCAACTTCAGCACCCAGCCGTGAAGGAATTGGGCGTGCAGCCATTCACGCGGCTGCATCGCGCCATCCCAGGAAAGCAGGTTGGGATCACGCCGGTTGTAGTCATCGAACAGCTGCAAGGCGCGCTGCAGCGGCGCATTCTCAGCGTCCGTCGGGGTGGGCGGGAATTCCATTCCAAACTCCTGTCTCGTCTTCAGTCAGATAGCAGCCGGGATCTTCGGCCCAGAGATCGCCCGAGTGCTTCCGCGCACGGATGCGCGTATTGCCGCTGCAGATCTCCAGAAAATCCGCTCCATGGCGGCCCGCGTAGTTCAAGTGCGAAAAGTAGCGCAGACGCAGAGGTGCGCCGGCCGCAAGCGCCGTGTTTCCCTCGCGGTTCGCCGAATGCCGCCACAAGGCGTAGTATGAGGATAGCTGCTGTTCACGCTCCTAGGGCCGCGCGGACTCGCGCCGCCCTCCACACCCTCAGGAGGTCGTCATGTACAAGCACATACTCATCCCCATCGACGGTTCCGCACGGGCCTATGCCGGCCTGGCGCAAGGGCTGGGCCTGGCCAGCGCCCTGGGCGCCAGCGTCACCGTGTTGACGGTATACAGCGCCTTCCGCCCGACTTCCATGGAAACCGTGCACCTGGAAGGCGTGCACACAGAGTATGAACGCGAGGCCACGGAATCAGCCAGGTCGTACTTGTCGCAAGCCGCCGCGCAGGCCGACGCGGCAGGCGTGCCCTGCACCACCGAAATGCGCGAAAGCAACAACCCGGCACAGACCATCATCGACGTCGCCATGACGCAAGGCTGCGACCTGATCGCCATGGCCTCGCGCGGCCACGGCGGGCTGGCGGCCGTGCTGTTGGGCAGCCAGACGCAAAAGGTGATGGCGCATTCGACGCTGCCGGTGATCGTCTACCGCTGAGGCGGGCGTCTCGCGCGTCCCAGCGCTATGCTGCGGCCAGCGCCCCGTAGGTCTTGGGAATGCCGGCGGCCGCCACGCCGCTGCGCAGATGTTCTTGGGGCAGCGCCGCTGCCAGCAAGGTGCGCGCCGCCAATAGCCGCGGCAGATCCACGCCCGTCCGGTACCCCATGCTTTCCAGCATGAAGACCAGGTCTTCGGTGACGATGTTGCCCGACGCGCCGGGCGCGAAGGGGCAGCCGCCCAGGCCGCCCAGGCAGGAATCAAAAGCGCGGATGCCCTCGTTCAGGCCGGCCAGCGCATTGGCCAGGCCCAGCCCCATCGTGTCGTGCAGGTGCAGCTTGACCAGCCGCGCGCCCACGGCGTCCTGCGTGGCGCGCACCGCGTCGCGCACCAGTGCAGGATGGGCGTAGCCCACGGTATCGGCCAGCGCGATCTCATCGGCGCCCGCCAGCGCGGTGGCGGCGGCCACCCGCGCCACCCGGCCCACCGGCACCGCGCCTTCAAGTGAACAACCGAAGGCCGTGGCGACCGCCGCGTCGATGCGCATGGGCCTCGGCTGCGCCCGCGCCCAATCGACAATCGACGCCAGCACGTCCACCTGCGCGTCGGTGCCCTTGCCCACGTTGGCGCGGCTATGCGTGTCGCTGACCGAAACGGGAAACGACAGCGCGTGCGCGCCGGCCTCGTAGGCAGCGATGGCGCCCTTAAGGTTGCAGACCAGCGCGACCACGGTCAGGCCGTCGATCTTCAAGACTTCGGGCAGGACCGCGCCGGTATCGGCCATCTGCGGCACCAGCCGCGGCGACACAAAGCTGCCCGCCTCGATCTCGCGCAGGCCGGCGTCGGCCAACTGCCGGATCCAGCGCAACTTGTCCGCCGCCGACATCATGCCCTTGGCCATTTGCAGCCCGTCGCGCGGACCCACTTCGCAAAGCCTGATTTCCTGGTTCATGTGCTGTCCTATCCTGTTTACTGCTGCACCACGATGCCCGCGCTCTCGATGGTCTGGCGCGCCTTGCCGATGTCCGACTGGATCAGCGCGGCGAACTGCTCGGTGGATACCGGATCGGTTTCCAGTCCTTGCGCCGCCAGCGCCTCCTGCACGTCCTTGCGCGCCAGCAGCTTGTTGAAGTCACTGTTCAGGCGCGACACGATGGCCGGCGGCGTCTTGGCCGGGGCCAGCACGCCGTAATAGGTCACCACGCTGAAATCCTTGTAGCCCAGCTCCGCCACCGTGGGCACGTCCGGCAGCGCCGGGTTGCGCTTGGGCGAAGTCACCGCCAGCGCGCGCACCTTGCCGGACTTGATGAGCGTGGCCGCCGACGAGATCGAGGAACCCGCGAACTGCAAATGCCCGCCCATGAGGTCCGCCAGCGCCGGCGCCGAGCCCTTGTACGGCACGTGTTGCATCTTGAAGCCGGCCGCATGCTGCAGCATTTCGATAGCGATGTGCACGCCCCCGCCCGTGCCCGAGGTACCGTAGGAGATCTTGTTGGGATCTTTCTTCGCGGCGTCGATGACTTCGGGCAAGGTCTTGTACGGCGAGTTCTCCGACACCAGCAGCACCATCGGCGTGGTGGCCACCAGCGCCACCGGGGCCAGGTCCTTGACCGGGTCGTACGCCACCTTCATCAGCAGCGGAATCAAGGTGACGTTGTCGGACTGGCCGATCACCAGGTCATAGCCCTGCGCCGGCGAACGCGCGGCCTCGGCCAGGCCCAGCGCCGTGCCCGCGCCCGGCTTGTTCTCGGGGATGACCGACCAGCCGTTGAGCTCATGCAGCTTGGTGCTCATCAAGCGCCCGATGTAGTCGGTGCCTCCGCCCGGCGTGGACGGGATGATGATGCGGATGGGCTTGCTGGGGTAGTCCTGGGCGTGTGCGGCACAGGCGACGGCCAGCGCGGCCACCGCGAATAGTTTGCGGATCATCTTGTCTCCTCTTGGATGAATGTCTTGGCGGTCTGCGCCGCCTCGACCGATATCGGGCGCTAAAGCTCCCTTATGCAATCACTCCGGCTGTGCGCAGGGCCTCGATGCGCGCGGCATCCCAGCCCAGCCCCTGCAGGATGGCCTGCGTATCGCCGCCTTGCCGCGGTGGATCGGAACGCTTGCCGGCCTTCAGGCCGTCGAATTCGATGGGCAGCGCGGCCGCGGATATCTCGCCGCCGTCCGGCAGCCGGGTCTTCAACAGCGCGCCGCCGGCGTTCAGATGCGCGTCGTCCAGCAGGTCGTGCGGCTGGCGTATCGGACCGTAAGACAGTCCGGCCGCCTCCAGCGCCGCGCACAGCTCGTCGGT
Organism: Achromobacter sp. SD115; assembly: GCF_017355315.1. NCBI lineage: Bacteria > Pseudomonadati > Pseudomonadota > Betaproteobacteria > Burkholderiales > Alcaligenaceae > Achromobacter > Achromobacter sp. SD115. Next base: position 157,124 of record NZ_JADIJM010000010.1, read on the forward strand.
CTTCCAGGTCTTCAGGATCTCGCCCACGCCCGGCACCAACCAGGGCCGCGCGGCCTCGCGGTCGACGGCGGTGGCCAGGCGCGGATCCGCGGCCCACTCGGGCGGCAGGAATTTCTGGGCAAAGTTGCGCCACTGCGCATCGCCGACGACGGCGACGAACACCCGTCCGTCCGCGGTCTCGAACACGTCGTACACGCCCCAGGGCGGCCGGCGTTCCGCGCCCATGGGCTTGGGCGCCGCGCCGGTCAACTGGAACTGGGCGATGAACTGCGCGACCAGCAGCAAGTTGTTCTCGAACAGGCCGGAGCGCACGTGCCGGCCGCGCCCGGTGGCGTGGCGGTCGTGCAGCGCCGCCAGCGCGCCCACCACGCCGAAGGTGCCCCCCAGGATGTCGTTGACCGAGGCCGCGACGCGCTGCGGCGTATCCGCCCCGCCGTTGATGTAGGCCAGCCCGCCCATCATCTGCACCACTTCGTCGAGCGCGGTACGCTGCTTGTAGGGGCCGGACAGAAAACCCTTGAGCGACACGTAGATCAGCCCGGGGTTCTCGGCGGACAACGACTCGTAGTCCAGCCCGTACTGGGCCAGGCTGCCGTCGCGGAAATTCTCCACCACCATATCGGCCTGCAAGGCCAGCTGGCGCACCACGGCCTGCCCTTCGCGGGTCTTCAGGTCGATCGCCAGGCTCTGCTTGTTGCGGTTGAAGACCGGGAAATAACCGCTGCCCGAGCCTTTCAGCCGGCGGGTGCGATCACCTTCTATCGGTTCCACCTTGATGACTTCGGCGCCCAGGTCCGCCAGCGCCAGGCCGGCCGCCGGGCCCATGATCATGTGGGACAGCTCCAGCACCTTGATGCCGCGCAGCGGCAATTCGGTGTGGTCCATGAAGGGTGAAGCCGGTGTTGCTGCCATCTGCATATCCTCGGGCCTGACGCGATGAAGAACGGGCGGCGGAGTGAGCCGATGCCCCTATTCCTCCATCATCGACGGCAAGCCGGACCGGTGGGTAGCGGTCTTTCAGCACCGGGGCATTCTCGTTTGGGAACGTTCGGGAAAGCCCTGAGCCCCGCGACAATCAGGCTGCGTCGGCCACGCCTAGGTGCGCCAGCAGCACGCGGGCAGCAGGCGGCAAGGCCTCCAGCCCCAGCACGGCAATGCACAAGGAAGTGCTGGACCAGGCTCCGGAGAGCGGAATGAAGCGGATGTCCAGATTGGCGTGCCGCGCCTTGAGATACATGGGCACCACGGCCACGCCCATGCCGCGCGCCACCAGCATGCAGATGGTTTCATGCGAGCTGACCCGGGCGCTGATGCGCCGCGCCACGCCCGCATCCTGCGCCGCCTGCTGGAACACCGCGCTGATGCCATTGTCGCGGTTCAGCTCGATCTGCTCGAAGGGCAATAGCTGCGCGTAGTCCAGCGTGTCGCGGTCGGCCAGCAGATGCTGCCCGGGCACCACCGCCGCCAGATCGCAGCGGCCGCAAGCAAAGACCTGCAAGCCGTCATGGCCGAAGTCGGAACCCACCGCCACGTCGGCCTGCCCGTCCAGCACCGCGCGGAACACTTCCTGGGTGGTGCCCTCTTCCAGCGAAATGTCGATCTGGGGATAGGCGCGGCGGAAGGACTGGATCTGCGCCGGCAATTCGCCAGACAGGGCCGCCACACTGACGGCCAGCCGGATGCTGCCGCGCACGCCGGTGGCAAAGCCCGCCATCTCGCGGCGCATGCGGTCCATGCTCTGCAACACCATGCGCACATGCGTGGCCAGGGCATTGCCCGCCGGCGTGGGCTGCACGCCCTTGACCCCGCGTTCCAGCAGCGGCACCCCGAAGGCGTCCTCCATCTCCGACATGCGCTTGCTGACGGCGGAAGGAACGATGTTCTCGCGGGCGGCGGCGCGCGCCAGGCTGCCCTCTTCCAGCGCCGCCAGGAACAGGCGCAGAGAGACGGGATCGATATCGCGGGGATGTGGCGCAGGGGACTGGACGGGTTTCATGCCCGGAAGTGTCGTGCTTTGCGCCCGCCCAGGGATCGGGGTTTTCCCGGTAACATCCGCACTCCCCACGCTCATGCGGTTTTCTCGCGCCGCCACCGCCGCCCATGCAATGCCCCCGCTGCAACTGGCAGAACCCGGCCTCCAATACCCTGTGCTTCAGCTGCAATACGCCGCTGACCGCCCCGGCAGCGGCCGCGCCTGCCGCAAAGACGGCAAAAGCGGCCAAGCCCGCCCAGACCCGCGCCGGCAATGCGCCGGTCTTCCCCGGCATTTGGCCCCGGCTGGGCGCCACCGCGATCGACGCCGCCGTGATGGTAGCGGCGATGATCGGATTCAGCACGGCCGCCAACCTGACCTACGAATCGCTGGCTGGCGATCCGCGCCCCGTCCTGCTGGCGATGGCCGCCGGCTTCATCGGCCTGATGCTGCCGGCGCTGATGGACGCCTGGGGCGGCGGGTCCCCGGGCAAGCGGCTGCTGAAGCTGCGCGTCGTGAACCGCAATGGCGACAATCCCGGCGTCCTGCGCGCCAGTTGGCGCCACTTGATGAAATACGTGCTGAACCTTGCCCTGCCCGGCATCTTCTACCGCATCCAGCGCACCATCTTCGGCGACCGCGCCATGCATAACTGGATCTCGGGCAGCTACGTGGTGTCCAGCCAGGCAGACCCGCGAGCCATCCGGCCCGCCATCGCCAAGACCCGCTCCATCACGGGCGCGGGCAAGTTCATCTTCACCGTGCTGGGGGTGCTGGCGCTGGTGGCGGGCGGCATGATCATCGGCGCCATCGTCATGGACTCGAAGCAGGAAGACAACCCCTTGCGCGCCGAGGTGATCCACCTGGACCTGGTATCGCAACCGGTGCGCATGCTGGCCGAGAACCATTACCGGCGCACCGGGGCCTACGCCCCGGACATGGCGGCGCTTGGCGTCACTCCGGAATCGTTGAAAAGCAGCGGCTTCAGCGCGCTGAGCCTGAATCCGGTCAACGGCGTGCTGCGCTTCACCATCGCCGGAGAGCCCGGCACCGCCGACGCCCCCGCGTTGAGCGGCAAGCACCTGGTCTACCTGCCCGAACTGCGCTCGGAAAAGAAGGGCGGCGGCATCCGCCGCTGGCAATGCGGCAGCGACGACATCCCGCGCGCCGACCGCCCCTACAGCTGCCGCCACGAAGCCGGCGCCTCGGCACCCTAGTCCCGACACGGAATCCCGCGCATGTCCAGCCTGATCGAATCCATCCATCGCGCCGACGACGGCGACGAGCACGCGCAAATGCTGGCGCTGTGCGAACAGGGGCTGCGCGAACAGCCCGCCTCCGCCCTCATGTGGGCGCTGCGCGCCCGCTATCACGACAAGCGCAACGCCCATGCCGCGCGCCAAGCCGATCTGGACCGGGCGCTGGCGCTGGACCCGCATTGCGGCGACGCCATCCGCGTCCAGTGCACCGCGCTCTACAACGCGGGCGAACGGCAGGAAGCCTGGCGCATCCTGCGCGACGCCCAGCAGCGCGCGCCCTCGCACTTCGGGCTGCTGATGGCGCAGGCCTATCTGCTGATCAACGACCGCCGCCTGGACGAGGCCATCGCATGCTGGACCCGCGCCGCGCAATTGCGTCCATCCACCGGCGCGCCGCATTGCTACATCGCGTCCAACCTGGCCAATGCCGGACGCCACGCCGAGGCCGAGCCCCATTTCCGGCGCGCGACCTCGCTGGCGCCGGGCAACGGCATGTTCCTGTACGACGCCGGCAATACCTATCGCAGCCTGGGCGACCTGCGCACCGCCATCGCGATGTTCGACCGCGCCCGCGCGATTCTGGGCGAGCAGAACGCCATCCAGCACAACCGCGCCTCGTGCCTGCAAGCGCTGGAACGCCACGCGGACGCGGTCGAGGAATGGACCAGCCTGCTGCGCCGCGAACCCGACTGGGACTGGCCTCTGGAGGGCAAGGCGCGCTCCCTGCACCGGCTGGGCCGCGCGGACGAAGCCGTGCCGCTATGGCGGCATCTGGACGCGCTCTCGGACAGCGGCTGGGAAGGCCGCAGGGAACAGGCTCGCGAGTACGTGCGCAGCGGCGATCCGGAACTGGCCGAGCAAGCGCTGCAAGGGCTGGACCCGATGACCAGCGACGATGCCCAACTGCTGTTCGTGGCCGGCAACGCGCAACGCGACCAGCGCAACTGGGACGAAGCGTTGGCCTACTACCTGCAGGGCTACGAGCTGGCGCCCGACAACGACTTCCTGCCCGGTAATGCGGCTGACATGCTGAACCGGCTGGAACGTCACGACGAAGCCTTGCCGCTTTCTGAGGTGGCGATCTCGTTGGATCCTGACTGGCTGAAGTGGCGCCGCTCCCGCATCGAAGCGCTGACCCATCTGGGCCGCGCGGACGAGGCCATGGCCGATGCCGACCGCGCCATGGCGCGCTGGCCCGATGACGGCGCCCTGCACGCCGAACGCATCAACGCGCTGATCGCGGCCAAGCGCCACGACGAAGCGCTGGCGGCCTGCGACCGCCTGATCGCGATGGATCCGGAGTACCGCAGCTGGGCGCTGTTTTCGCGCGGCCAGGCCTACGGCGAGATGAAGCGCCATGCGGAGTCCGCCATGGCCTATCGCCAGGCCGCCGCAGCCTATCAACAGAACGGCAAGCCGCAGTACCAGGAGTTGTCCTTGAACAATGCCTTGGCCGCGGAACAGGCCGCCGCCGCGCCGCGCGGCCTGCTGGGCCGGCTGTTCGGACGCAAGTAGGCCGCGTGCCTACCCGGCGCGCTCCCATTCATAGCCGTTCAACAAGCCCAGCAAGCCGCGCCTCGCAGCCGCCACCGCCTCATCGCGCAAGGCGTCGGGACGCCAGCCCATTTCGATGGCGTACCCCGGCATGGCGACCGGACAAGGCAGCATGCGCAGGCCGGACGCCGCCGCCAAACCGCGCGCCGCATGCGCGGGCAGGGTCGACAGGGCATCGCTGCCCGGCAGCAGGAAGGCCAGCGCCGAGAAATGCGTGGTCGAGGCCTGCACCCGGCGCGTCAGCCCCAGCCCATGCAGCACTTCATCCACCACGCCGATGAATCCGCCGGACGACACCAGGATGTGCTGGCGGCGGACGAATTCCTCCAGCGACAGGGTCGTCTGCCCCGGCGCCAGGCTGGCGGGGTCCAGCAGGCAGGCATAGCCGCCCTGTCCGACCGTCACGCGCTGCAAGGCATGCGCGGCCAGTCCGCCCGAGGCGATCACCAGATCGGCCTCGCGCGCCATCAGCATGTCGGCCGCCAGCCGGCTGTGGGTCTGCCGGAAGATGATGCGCAGGCCGGGCGCGCTTTGCGCCAGCGCGCGGATCGCGTCCCGCCCCAAGGCGATCTCGAAATCGTCCGACAGGCCCAGCGTGACCGACCTGCCGGCAAAGCCCGCCGCGCCGGGACGCGCCAGCGACAGGCTCTGTCGGCACTTGTCCAGCGCCTCGCCGATAACGGGCCGCAACTCGCGCGCCCGCAGGCTGGGCGTCAGCCCCCGGCCCGTGCGCGTGAACAGCGGATCGCCATAGAGCCCGCGCAGGCGCCCCAGCGCCGCGCTGACGGCCGACTGCGTCACACCCAGGCGCAGCGCGGCGCGCCCGGCTCCGCCCTCGTCGTAGATGGCCTCGAAGACCTTGAGCAGGTTCAGGTCCGCCGATTCGATATCAATCTGGTTCATATCATTTATCTCTGACCAGGATTGATTGATTTTAGAGCCGGTCTGACACTGAAGCCTGTTTCTACTCCACCCGAGCCCCGCCATGACCACGAAAACCGTCGCCGCATTGCAGATCGGCTCCTCGCCCGCAGGCCGCGCCCGCACCCTTGAAGACATCCTGGCCTACGAAAGCGAAATCGCCGCCTCGGGCGCCTCGCTCGTGGTCATGCCCGAAGCACTGCTGGGCGGCTATCCCAAGGGCGAGATCTTCGGCACCCGCCTGGGCTATCGCCTGCCCGAAGGCCGCGAGGCCTTTGCCCGCTACTACGAAAACGCCATCGACGTGCCCGGCCCCGAAACCGAGGCGCTGGCGGCCTTGTCGCAGCGCACCGGCGCCAGCCTGGTCGTGGGCGTGATCGAACGCGGCGGCCACACGCTGTACTGCACCGCCCTGTTCTTCGAACCCGCCACCGGCCTGGCCGCCAAGCACCGCAAGCTCATGCCCACTGGCACCGAACGCCTGATCTGGGGCCAGGGCGACGGCTCGACCCTGCCGGTGGTCGACAGCGGGGCCGGCCGCATCGGCGGCGCCATCTGCTGGGAAAACCACATGCCGCTGCTGCGCACCGCCATGTACGCCAAGGGCGTGGAAATCTGGTGCGCCCCCACCGTGGACGAGCGCGACATCTGGCAATGCTCGATGCGCCACATCGCCCATGAAGGCCGCTGCTTCGTGGTCAGCGCCTGCCAGGTGCAGCCCTCGCCCGCCGAGCTGGGCCAGGACGTGCCGGGCTGGGACGCTAACCGGCCTCTGATCAACGGCGGCTCGGTCATCGTCGGCCCGCTGGGCGACGTGCTGGCGGGTCCCTTGCGCGGCAAGGCCGGCCTGCTGACCGCCCAGATCGACATGGCGGAACTGGTGCGCGCCCGCTACGACTTCGACGTGGTGGGCCACTATTCGCGCCCCGACGTCTTCGCGCTGACGGTGGATGAACGCCCGCGCCCTGCCGTGCGCTTCGTCTCCTGAGCGCCAGCGCCCAGGGGCCCGCATTCCGGCTCCCTGACGCCGGGATGGTATAGTCTCGCCCGCTGCCGGCCCTTCCGGGACCGCGCAACGCCCGAGTGGTGAAATTGGTAGACACAAGGGACTTGAACTAATTTGAGCCCTTTGGGGGAAACTCCAAAGGTGTAGCCCGTCAAACTCGGCGAATGCCCTGGACCCGTTCCGAGCCAACGCCGAGCCAAGCCCTGGTCGCAGACCGGGGAAGGTGTAGAGAGCAGACGGCGGGCACCTAAGGCCAGAAGGCTAAGGTGAAGGCGTGCTCCAGACCACGAACAGCGCAACCGCGCTGGCGGCGAAAGCCGAAGTGGTAAGAAAATCCCTCGGCCTCGCGGCCGTACCGGTTCGATTCCGGTCTCGGGCACCACCCGCAACAGGCAAGGCGTCCTCCCTTCGTCGCAAGCCGGCGAACCGCCTGCCTCGCCAAACTGATGCGCGCAAAAATCCCTCGGCCGTTCTAAGCTAGACCGGTAACCAGGGAGCGCGCCATGATCACCCTCTACTCGTACCCCGGGCTCTACGGGCTGGAAGACAACAACCCCTACGGCCTGAAGATCTACGCCTTCCTGAAGCTGTGCCGGCTGCCGTTCGACCACCGGCATACGCTCGACGTGCAGTCCGCTCCGCGCGGCCAACTGCCCTACATCGCCGATGGCGATCTGCGCATCGGCGACAGCGACGCCATCATCGCGTACCTGAAGCGCCAGTACGACCTGACCATCGACGGCTCCCTCACGCCGGTGCAGCAGCGGCAGGACCTGCTGGTGCGCCGCGCGCTGGACGACCTGTACTGGGTCATGTCCTATTCGCGCTGGCGCGACGACCGCTACTGGCCGGTCTTCCGCAAGGCGCTGCTGGACACCCATCCGGACGTCACGCACGAGCAACTGGAGGCCGCCCGCCAATACAATTTCCAGCGCTACCACTACCAGGGCATCGGCCGCTATGCGCCCGAGGACGCCTACGCCCGCGGCGTCGCCGATCTGGAGGTCATATCCAGCCTGCTGGGAGACAACGGTTTCATGTTCGGCGCCAATCCCGGCAGCGTGGACGCCGGCCTCTACGGTTTTCTCGCCAATATCTATTTCTACGCCATCGACACCCCGCTCAAGCAGTGCCTGGTGTCGCGGCGCAATCTGGTGAGCCACTGCAACGCCGTGCGCGCCGAGCTGGGTTAGGGAGGGCCGGGGTACGCAAAAAAAGTTATTCTTGCGCCTCGTTTTTCATTTTTTCGCCCTGCTCGTCGCCCCGATCCCGCTTCGGCGCAGCTTCCGCCGCAGGGCTCCAGACCTCACTTGACCACCGCTTCCTCCTCCCCGCCCTTCATCGTCCTCGACGCCTGCGTCCTCATGTCCGGCATCCTGCGCCGCCTGCTGCTCAGGCTGGCCGAGGCCGGCGTGTACACGCCAGTCTGGACCGAGCGCATCGGCGACGAATGGCGCCGCAACGCCTCGCGCATCTGGGAAATCCCGCCGGAAGTGATGATGGAAATGTGGGACGACATGAATGCCCGTTTCCCCACCGCCCGCGAAGCGGACACGCAGGTCTACGAGGCCTCCTTGCGCTACAGCGACCCCAAGGATTTCCACGTGATCGCGGCCGGCCTGGCGCGGCGCGCGCGCTGCGGCTTGCAGCAACCGCCGGTGGTGCAGGTGCTGACCTGGAACCTGAAGGATTTCAACCGTTCCGAGCTGCGCCGCCAGGGGCTGGATGTCTACAACCCCGACCGCATGCTGACGCAGTGGTGGCAGGCCGCTCCCGACGCCATCCGTGCGGCGGCGGCGCAGGTGCCCGCGGACTACGTGGCCCTGGGCCGCGAGCCCGAGCCGCTATCGGCCACGCTGCACCGCGAGCGGCTGTACGGCCTGAAGAGCCTGCTGGCGCGCGACGCCGCGCAGCGTGGCGCCGCCTGAATCGCGCCTGCGTGCTCAGTGGTCGTGATTGCTGGCGGCGAAGCCCGCCGCGTTCAGCACTTCGATCACTTCCTGGATGTGCTCATGGCCGCGCGTCTGCAGCACAAAATCCACTTCGACATTGCGCACCGGCAATGAGGTGAAGGCGCGCTGGTGGTGCACTTCGGTGATGTTGGCCTGGGCGTCGGCGATGAGCTTGGTGGCATGCGCCAGCGCGCCCGGCAGATCGCGCAGGTCGACCCGGATGCGGGCCAGCCGGCCGGCGCGCACCATGCCGCGCTCGATCAGTTCGCCCAGCATCAAGGGATCGATGTTGCCGCCGGTCAGAACCAGGCCGATGCGCTTGCCCTGGTAGCGGTCGCTGCCTTCCTCCTTCGCGCGCAGCAGCGCGGCGAGGCCTGCGGCGCCCGCCCCTTCGACCACCGATTTTTCAATTTCCAGCAGCACCACGATGGCGTGCTCGATATCGCTTTCGCTGACCAGTTCCAGGCGGTCGACCAACTGCGTCACGATGGGCTGGGTCAGCGCGCCCGGCGACTTCACCGCGATGCCTTCGGCGATGGTGTATGCGCCCTGCGGCATGGTCACGCCCTTGACTGCCGCGTACATGGAGGGGAAACGCTCGGTCTGCACGCCGATGATCTCGATGCCGGGCTTGAGCGCCTTGGCCGCGGTGGCGATACCGGAAATCAGGCCGCCTCCGCCGATGGCGATGACCAGGGTATCCAGCTGCGGCTGGTCTTCCAGCATTTCCAGCGCTACCGTGCCCTGCCCCGAAATGACCGCCTCGTCGTCATAGGGGTGGATCATGATCAGGCCGCGCTCCTGCGCCAGCTCGTAGCCGCGCGCCTTGGCGTCGTCGAAGGTATCGCCGGCCAGCACCACCTCCGCGCCGAAGCGGCGGGTGTTGGCGACCTTGACGGTAGGCGTGAAGCGCGGCATCACGATCACGGCGGGCACGCCCATGCGCTGGGCATGGTAGGCCACGCCCTGCGCGTGGTTGCCTGCCGACACGGCGATCACGCCCTTGGCGCGTTCTGCTTCCGACAGCGTCAGCATCCGGTTGAGCGCGCCGCGCTCCTTGAACGAAGCCGTGAACTGCAGGTTCTCGAACTTCAGCCAGATCTCGGCGCCGAAGATGTCGGACAGCGTGCGGGACAGGGTAAACGGGGTCTTCAGCACCTGGCCGCGCAGGTTCTCGCGGGCGGTCTGAATGGAGGCGATATCGATCACGGTGGAAATCCTGTTAGCGCACCGGCAGGAAATTGAACAGCAGCAGGCCCTGCGCGTAGTTGATCCCGATACGCCGCGTGTTCTCGCCGAGCAGATTGGCGATCAGGTCCAGGCGGCCGATGATGGCGCCGAATTCGCGTTCAAAGCTGAGGTTGGTGGCGTTCTGGGACATTTCATTGGCCAGCAGCAAAGGTTCGCCCTGGGCATTGCGGCGCGACGCCAGCAGCCAGGCGGCTGCCTCGACGTTCCGTGCGGCATTGTAGACCCGCTGCCCATCCAGCGCGTCGGTGGCGTACAGGCGGGTCTTGCCGTTGTGCGCCGCGATGATGGTGTCGGCCAGGCCGTAGATGAAGGCGCCGACCCGGTCGCCGGAATAGTTGGGGTCGAGGGCCACGGCCAAGATCTGGATGTCGCGCAGGCCCGCCAAGTCCTTGGGCGGGATGCGGACCTCGATGGAATGCTTGACCAGCAACACCGCCTTGGCCAGGTCAGGCGCGCCAGTCTTGCGCCATTCGCGCGGATTGCGCCGGTAGAGCTTGTCCAGCAGGACGTACAGGCTGGCCAGGTTGTCGCGCACCTCCAGCGTGACGGTGCGGTTGAAGTCCGTCTGGCCGAACTGGTCGGCGGACATGTCTTCGCTCTTGGGACTGCCCTGCCCCGGCCCAGGGCTGCTCATGCAGCCGGTCAGCAGCGCCGCAAGCAGCGCCGCGGCACTGGCGGGTCTGGCCCACGCCGTCATGCCTTGCCCATCCGTTTCCCCCTTTTTGCCACGTCGCGCATGCCGTCCTCCGCAATCGGGGGGCTGCGCTCTCGCGCAAGACTTTACAGGAAGGTAGCCGCAGTTGGGAGATGTCCGGGGCCTGAAGAAGCAAGAAGATGAATCGGGCATGGCCACCGCGGCCGCGGCCGGCCCATGAAAAACGGCGCCCGAAGGCGCCGTCTCATGCTACCGGTCAAGCAGGCTTATTCAGCTTGCGGTTCCGATTGCGGGGCAGCTTCGGGAGCCGCAGCGGCTTGCTGCTGCTCGATGCCGCCGATGGCCTTGATGGACAGGCGCAGGCGGCCCTTGTCGTCGGCCTCGATGACCTTGACGCGGACTTGCTGGCCGACCTTCAGCACATCGTTGATGTTGGCGATGCGGTAGTTGGCGATTTCCGAGATGTGCAGCAGGCCGTCGCGGCCCGGCAGCACTTGCACGATGGCGCCGAAATCCAGCAGGCGCAGCACGGCGCCTTCGTAGATCTGACCCACTTCGACGTCGGCGGTCAGCTCGACGATGCGGCGCTGGGCTTCCTTCGCCTGCGCTTCGTCGACGCTGGCGATCACGATCGTGCCGTCGTCGGAGATGTCGATCTGCGTGCCGGTTTCTTCGGTGAGCGCGCGGATGGTGGCGCCGCCCTTGCCGATCACGTCGCGGATCTTCTCGGGGTTGATCTTGATGGTCAGCATGCGGGGAGCGAAAGCCGACAGCTCGCCACGCGAACCGTCCAGCGCTTCCTTCATCTTGCCCAGGATGTGCAGGCGGCCTTCGCGGGCTTGAGCCAGCGCCACTTGCATGATTTCCTTGGTGATGCCCTGGATCTTGATGTCCATCTGCAGTGCGGTGACGCCGTTCTCGGTGCCAGCAACCTTGAAGTCCATGTCGCCCAGGTGATCTTCGTCGCCCAGGATGTCCGTCAGCACGGCGAACTTGCCACCGTCCAGGATCAGGCCCATGGCCACGCCGGCCACGTGATCCTTGACCGGCACGCCGGCGTCCATCATGGCCAGCGAGCCGCCGCAGACCGAAGCCATCGACGAGGAGCCGTTGGACTCGGTGATTTCCGACACGATACGGATCGTGTACTGGAAGTCTTCAGGCGCCGGCAGCAGCGGAATCAGCGAACGCTTGGCCAGGCGGCCATGGCCGATTTCGCGGCGCTTCGGCACGCCGATGCGACCGGTTTCGCCGGTGGCGAACGGAGGCATGTTGTAGTGCATCATGAAGCGGTCGCGGTACTCGCCCATGAGCGCGTCGATGATCTGCTCGTCTTGCTTGGTGCCCAGCGTGGCCACGACCAGCGCCTGCGTTTCACCACGGGTGAACAGCGCGCTGCCGTGCGCGCGGGGCAGCACGCCCAGACGCACGCTGATGGGGCGCACGGTGCGGGTGTCGCGGCCGTCGATGCGCGGCTCGCCGTTCAGGATCTGGCCGCGGACGATGGCCGATTCCAGCGAGAACATGATGTTGTCGACGGTCACGGCGTCCGGCAGCGCTTCGCCCTTTTCGGCGGCGGCGGCAGCCAGCTTGGCCGACACGTCAGCCGACACTTCGCGCAGCTTGGCGGTGCGGGCCTGCTTTTCGCGGATCTGGTAAGCGGCGTTCAGGCCTTCCTGGGCAGCGGCGGTGACCGCGGCGATCAGGGCCTCGTCCTTGGCAGGAGCTTGCCAGTCCCAATCGGGCTTGCCGGCGTCCTTCACCAGTTCGTGGATGGCGTTGATGACGGCCTGCATTTGCTGGTGGCCGTAGACCACGCCGCCCAGCATGATTTCTTCGGACAGCTGGTCAGCTTCCGATTCCACCATCAGCACGGCGTTTTCGGTACCGGCGACAACCAGATCCAGCTTCGACGACTTCAGTTGCGAGGCGGTCGGGTTGATGGCGTACTGACCATCGATGTAACCCACGCGCGCGGCGCCGATCGGGCCGTTGAACGGGATGCCCGAAATGGCCAGCGCGGCCGAGGCGCCGATCATGGCGGCGATGTCGGGATCGATCTCGGGATTGACCGACAGCGTGTGGATGACCACCTGGACTTCGTTGTAGAAGTCTTCGGGGAACAGCGGACGCAGGGGACGGTCGATCAGGCGCGAGGTCAGCGTTTCCTTCTCGGAGGGCTTGCCTTCGCGCTTGAAGAACCCACCCGGGATACGGCCGGCGGCGTAGGTCTTCTCGATGTAGTCAACGGTCAGCGGGAAAAACGTTTGACCCGGCTTGGCCTTCTTGGAAGCCACGACGGTGGCCAGGACGACGGTGTCCTCGATCGACACCACCACGGCGCCGGAGGCCTGGCGAGCGATTTCGCCAGTTTCCAGGACGACCGTGTGCTGGCCGTACTGGAACGATTTTGTCACTTTATTGAACATGACGATTATTCCTTACAAATGAAAAACCGTGGCCGTCGCGACATGCGTCGCACCGACCACGGTTATTGCGTCATGGGGAGCCAGCCCCGTCGATCACTTGCGCAGACCGAGTTTTTCGATCAGTGCGCGGTACGAATCGGGATTGCGGCCCTTGAGATAGTCGAGCAGCTTGCGGCGACGGCTGACCATACGCAGCAGACCGCGGCGCGAGTGATGGTCCTTCATGTGTTCTTTGAAGTGACCGGTCAGTTCGTTGATACGGGCGGTGAGCAGAGCCACCTGAACTTCGGGGGAGCCGGTATCGCCTTGAGCGCGTTGGAATTGCGCGACGATATCGGATTTCTTGATGTCAGCTACAGACATTTATGACCTCTTCGGACATGCGACAGGGCCGAGGCGCCCTGACGTGGTTTGGAAAAAATTTTGCGCGAACCTGGCTGAATTCGCTTTCTCACTGCTGCCATTGATGACTCAAACAGAAGCCTGGAACCTGGTTGTGGACGCGGTGTTTCGACACCGGGACCTGATACCTGGACCCGCTCTGCGGCCAGCGCAAAGGATGTTGCAAAATCAATACACTTGATAAAGCTCGATGATTATAGCCGATTCGATAAAATTACCCCAGTGACGGGTGCCCGCCCCCGCTGCGGGCCGCAATCCGACGTCAGGAGAGAAACATGTCTAAATATTACCGAAGCGCCCGCATCGCGCTGGCCGCCGCCGCGCTGGCCACCTTGGCGGCGTGCGCGAACATGGCCCAGATTCCGCCCGGCACGCCCTACGCAGATGTGCAAGCCCAATTCGGCCGGCCCAACTTCGAATGCCCGCAAGCCAATGGCGGGCGACGCGTGATCTGGACGCAGCAGCCCATGGGCCAGTATGCCTGGGGCACCAATGTCGGCGCCGACGGCCGCGTGGGCCCGGTGGTGCCACTGTTGACGGACGCGCACTTCAAGGTCCTGAGCGAAGGCGAATGGGGCCCCGACCGCGTGCGTTGCGAATTCGGCCCGCCCGCCAAGATCGAGGAAGCCGGCCTGGGCGAAAAGCGCGAGGTGGTCTGGTCGTACCGCTATAAGGAAAACGGCGTCTGGAACTCGCTCATGTACGTGTACATGAGCCGCGACGGCAGCAAGCTGACGCACTTCCACCCCGGCCCGGACCCCATGTATGACGACGACCGGCTCATGTGGCACTGAACCCTCCGCCCCTGAAAAACAAAACCCGCCATCTGGCGGGTTTTGTTTTGGGCGGCAAGGCTGCCGCGGATCAGGAGGATTGGCTGCGGCGTTCCTGCGTCAAACGGCGCGCGCGGTTCCAGCGCCAGGCCCACATGATCCAGCCCGACAGCCCATACAGCACGAACAAGCCGAACAGCACGACCGGAGGATCGCTGGACACGAACACGAATACCGCCACCACCAGCAGGATGCCCCAGAACGGCACGCTGCGGCCCAAGGCGAAGCTCTTGCCGCTGAAGAACGGCGCGTTCGACACCATGGAAATGCCCGCGTACATGGTCAGCGTGAACGCCGCCCAGGCCATCAAGCTGTCATGGATGGGCAGCTTGTTGTCCACCGCCAGCCAGACAAAACCCGCCACCAGCGCACCCGCGGCCGGGCTGGGCAGGCCCTGGAAGTAGCGCTTGTCCACCACGGCGATATTGGTGTTGAAGCGGGCCAGGCGCAGCGCCGCGCCGGCCACATAGACGAAGGCGGCGAGCCAGCCCCAGCGGCCCAGGTCGTTCAGGATCCATTCGTACATGACCAGTGCCGGCGCAACGCCGAAGGAGGTCATGTCGGACAAGGAGTCGTACTGCTCGCCGAAGGCGGATTGCGTGTTGGTCAGGCGGGCGACCCGGCCATCCATGCCGTCCAGCACCATGGCCGCGAAAATGGCGATGGCGGCGACTTCGAAGCGGTCGTTCATGGCCTGCACGACGGCGTAAAACCCCGCGAACAGTGCCGCGGTGGTGAACGCATTGGGCAGCAGGTAAATGCTGCGGTGGCGGTTCTCGGAATCGCGCATGGAAAAATTGGGCATGGTCTCAATAACTTACAACGAACATTGAAAGGTTAACCCATCTGGCCCCGCTTGCGGGGCGGAGCAAGCCGCGTGCCTGGCCAGATCGTCAGGGACGCCAGAAAAAAAGCGGCATGCCTTCGCAGGCATGCCGCTTCGACCCTGATTGCGCGGGGGCAGGCCCCGCGCAGACATGGATCAGTTCTTGGACTTGTCCACCAGCTTGTTGGCGGCGATCCAGGGCATCATGGCGCGCAGCTTGCCGCCCACTTGCTCGATCTGCGATTCCGCGTTGATGCGGCGGCGCGAGGTCAGCGTCGGAGCGCCGGCGGTGTTTTCCAGGATGAACTTCTTGGCGTATTCGCCGGTCTGGATGTCCGTCAGGCACTGGCGCATGGCCTTGCGGGTTTCGTCGGTGACGATCTTCGGACCCGTTTCGTACTCGCCGAACTCGGCGTTGTTCGAGATCGAGTAGTTCATGTTGGCGATGCCGCCTTCATAGATCAGGTCGACGATCAGCTTCAGTTCGTGCAAGCACTCGAAGTACGCCATTTCGGGCGCGTAGCCGGCTTCCACCAGCGTGTCGAAACCGGCCTTGATCAGTTCGACGGTACCGCCGCACAGCACGGCCTGTTCGCCGAACAGGTCGGTTTCGGTTTCTTCGCGGAAGTTGGTTTCGATGATGCCGGCACGGCCGCCGCCGTTGGCGCTGGCGTACGACAGGGCCACGTCACGCGCGGCGCCCGACTTGTCCTGGTACACGGCCACCAGGTGGGGCACGCCGCCACCTTGCTTGTACGTGTTGCGCACCGTGTGGCCCGGGGCCTTCGGGGCGATCATGATGACGTCGATGTCTTCGCGCGGCACGACCTGGCCGTAGTGCACGTTGAAGCCGTGGGCGAACGCCAGGGCGGCGCCGGGCTTGATGTTGGCGTGCACTTCCTTGTTGTAGACCGAGGCGATGTTCTCGTCGGGCAGCAGCATCATGACGATGTCGGCGGACTTGACCGCGTCGGCGACTTCCTTGACTTCCAGGCCGGCGTTGGCGGCCTTGTTCCACGAGGCGCCGCCCTTGCGCAGGCCGACCACGACCTTCACGCCGGACTCATGCAGGTTCTGCGCGTGCGCGTGGCCTTGCGAGCCGTAGCCGATGATGGCAACAGTCTTGCCCTTGACGAGGGAGAGATCGCAGTCTTTGTCGTAGAAAACTTTCATGGTTGTGCTCCAGATTCCAGTATTTTGGATATTTGTTTAATTCAGATGTAGGGTGCGGCTTGGCCTGGAAGGCCGGTCAAATCTTCAAAATCCGTTCACCGCGTCCGATGCCGGACACGCCGGTGCGCACGGTTTCAAGGATTGCACTGCGGTCCAGGGCCTCCAGGAAGGCCTGTACTTTTTCCTGCACCCCCGTCAGTTCGATGGTGTAGGACTTGTCGGTGACGTCGATGATGCGGCCGCGGAAGATGTCCGCCATGCGCTTCATTTCCTCGCGTTCCTTGCCGACCGCGCGCACCTTCACGAGCATCAGCTCGCGCTCGATGTGCGCGCCTTCGGTCAGGTCGACGACCTTGACCACGTCCACCAGGCGGTTCAGATGCTTGGTGATCTGCTCGATCACCTCGTCCGAACCGGTAGTCACGATGGTCATGCGCGACAGCGTGGAGTCCTCGGTGGGCGCCACCGTCAGGGTCTCGATGTTGTAGCCCCGCGCGGAAAACAGGCCCACCACGCGCGACAGCGCGCCGGGTTCGTTTTCGAGGAGGACGGAAATCACGTGCTTCATGGGTGGCCTCCTTACAGGTCTTCAGAGCCAAGCAGCATTTCGGTCAGCCCGCGGCCGGCCTTGACCATCGGCCACACGTTCTCGGTGCGGTCGGTGATGAAGTCCAGGAAGACCAGGCGGTCCTTGTGCTTCTTGAACGCTTCGCGCAGCGCCGGCTCGACGTCCGCCGGGCGTTCGATGCGCAGACCCACGTGGCCATAGGCCTCGGCCACCTTGACGAAATCGGGCAGCGAATCCATGTAGGACTCGGAATAGCGCGAACCGTAGTCGATCTGCTGCCACTGCCGGACCATGCCCAGGAAGCGGTTGTTCAGGCAGATGATCTTCGGCGTCAGGCGATACTGGTGGCAGGTCGACAGTTCCTGGATGTTCATCTGGATCGAGCCTTCGCCGGTGATGACGGCGACGTCGTGTCCAGGATTGGCCATCTGCACGCCCATGGCGTACGGCAGGCCCACGCCCATGGTGCCCAGGCCGCCAGAGTTGATCCAGCGGCGCGGCTTGTCGAACTTGTAGTACTGCGCGGCCCACATCTGGTGCTGGCCCACGTCGGAGGTGACGAAGGCGTCGCCGCCGGTCACTTCCCAGAGCTTTTCCACCACGTATTGCGGCTTGATGACCTCGTCCGAGTTGGTGAACTTCAGGCATTCCTTGCCGCGCCAGGACTCGACCTGCTCCCACCACTTGGTGATCGGGGCGGGCTTGTGCTCGGCCGCAGCGATGTCGTACTGCGCGCTGAGGTCGGCCAGGACGTCCTTGACGTTACCGACGATCGGGACGTCCACGCGCACGCGCTTGGAGATCGACGAGGGATCGATATCGATATGGATGATCTTGCGGGCGTTCTGGGCGAAGTGCTTGGGGTTGCCGATCACGCGGTCATCGAAACGGGCGCCGATGGCCAGCAGCACGTCACAATGCTGCATCGCCATATTGGCTTCGTAGGTGCCGTGCATGCCGGGCATGCCGACGAATTGGCCGCTGCTGGCCGGGTAGCCGCCCAGGCCCATCAGGGTGCTGGTGCAGGGCGCGCCCAGTTGCGACACGAGCTTGTTCAGCTCGGGCGCGGCGTTCGACAGGATGACCCCGCCGCCCGTGTAGATCATGGGCCGCTCGGCGGCCAGCAACATCTGCACGGCTTTCTTGATCTGCCCCTGGTGGCCCTTGTTGACGGGCGCGTAGGAACGCATCGAGATTTCGCCCTTGGGCGGCGTGTATTTGCACTGCGCGATGGTGATGTCCTTGGGGATATCCACCAGCACCGGGCCGGGACGGCCGGTGCGCGCGATGTAGAACGCGCGGCGCATGGTTTCGGCCAGGTCCTTGACGTCGCGCACGAGGAAGTTGTGCTTGACGCAGGGACGCGTGATGCCGACGGTGTCGCATTCCTGGAAGGCGTCCTCGCCAATGGCCGCAGTGGGCACCTGCCCGCTGATGATGACCATGGGGATGGAGTCCATGTAGGCGGTGGCGATGCCGGTGACGGCATTGGTCACGCCCGGTCCGCTGGTCACGAGGCAGACACCGACCTTTTGCGACGAGCGCGAATAGGCATCGGCGGCGTGCACGGCGGCCTGCTCGTGACGAACCAGGATATGCTGGAATTTGTCTTGCTTGAAAATCGCGTCGTAGATGTAAAGCACCGCGCCGCCGGGGTAGCCGAAAACGTGTTCCACGCCTTCATCGGCCAGGCAGCGCACGACGATATCGGCGCCATTCAGTTCCATGTTGTCATTCCTTTCAGTACCGGCCCTGCAACCCTGACTGCTGCTCGCCCGGATACGGCGGCAACTGAACCCATACCGGTTCCGACAACATGATCCGGCGCTTTGCGGCTCACGGAGCCACGCCACCCGGACACCTTGCCGACCCGGCACACGCTCGACAGAACGCAGTGCAAACGCCCCTGGGGGACGCTGGAGGTCGAAATGGAAGCCTTGGCAACACACGCTTGTGGCGCGGCCAACGGCAGGTGTAACTGCTGCGGGATGGCTGGGAGGTGACCCTGGCAATCCGCCTCAACGCGCCGGTTTCGGATAGGCAGACCGGCGCAAGTGGAGCAATTTACCGCGTTGCGTCAAAGGTGGCAAATCGGCCTTTCGCGGACCGTTGCAGGGAAGGTTCGGTAACTATCTGGCCCCAAAAAATAGAGCAGCATCTCTATACTTGTTTTGTCGTCCAGAACCGAGCCCCCACCCATGGATTTGCGCATAGCCAGCATCCGCCGCTTCCTCTACAGCCACTACTTCTTCGGAGGGGTGCGCCAGGGGGTGGGGATGCTGTTGCCGGTGCTGGTGCTGGGCGGCGTCTTCGGCAACTACACCACCGGGCTGGTCGCGACCTTCGGCGCGCAGTGCCTGGCCATCATCGACCAGCCGGGCGGGCCGCAGCGCCATCGCACCAACGAGATGCTGGGCGGCGCCGCGCTGGGCACCCTGACCGTCATCATCACCGGGTTCGCTTCCTCGTATCCCGTGCTGATCTGGCTGGCGGTCATTGCGCAGTGCTTCGTCTATTCGATGTTCACGGTATTCGGCAAGCGCGGCGGCCTGATCGGCTTTGCCGGCCTGCTGCTGATGACCTTGACCATGCATTCACCGCTGGCGCCCCACGAGGTCCTGGCGCACGCCGCGGCCACGCTGGGCGGGGCGCTGTTCTACGTCGCGTTCAGCCTGGGGTTCTCGCGCCTGTTCTGGCTGCGCGAGGAGCAGCAGGCCATGTCGGTGGCGCTGTTCGCCACCGCCGACTACGTGGCTGCCCGCGCCGCCTTCTACGATGAAACCGCCGACCTGGACGACGCCTACCGCGAACTGATCCAACGCCAGTCGGTCATGACGGAAAAGCACCAGGCGGCGCGCGACATGGTGCTGCGCGCCCTGCCCCGCGGCAAGGGCCTGGGCGACCGCCAGCGCGTGATGATCTGGAACATGTTCGTCGACATGCTGCAACTGCTGGACACGCTGGTGGCCACGCATACCGACTACGCGGCGCTGCGCCGCGCGCTGGCCGGCAGCGACTGCCTGATGTTCATGCGCGACGCGCTGGTGAAGATGTCGCTGGAGCTCAACCGCATCGCGCTGGACGTGTCGCGCGGGCGCAAGGTGCAGTACCGCAGCAGCGCCAAGGCCGAGCTGCGCGCCATCGAGTACGAAATCGAACAGCTCAAACAGCAGGGCCTGGGCGAGCGCGAGCCCGAGATGCTGGCGCTGATCGTCCAGGTGCTGCGCAGGCTGCGCAATTCGGCGCGCATCGTCGACCGCCTGGCCGACCACACCGCCGCCTCGCCCGAGGCCAAGCCCACCGACGTGCTGCGCATCAACAAGTCGCTGACGCGCTTCATTTCGCGCCAGGAATTCCGCGTGGGGCTCTTGACCAGCAACCTGCGCCTGGATTCGCCGCACTTCCGCTATGCGCTGCGCGTCACTGCGGCCGCAGCCATCGCCATGACCCTGGCCAGCCAGTGGCTGTCGCCGGCATTTTCCGCGCACAACTACTGGATCATGCTGACTATCGTCATCATCATGAAGCCGGGCTTCGCGCTGACGCGCCAGCGCAATAGCTGGCGCCTGACGGGCACGCTGATCGGCTGCATCCTGGCCCTGTTGCTGTTCAACCTGACCGACCGCCCGGAACTTCTGTTCGCGGCGCTGCTGGGGGCCTGCATCATGGGCAACAGCCTGGTGCAGTTGAACTACATGGCCAGCGCCACCTTCAATACGCTGTTCGTGGTGCTGGTGTTCCACTTCGTGTCACCAGGCACGGTGTCCATGTCGGTGATCGGCGAACGCGCCATCGACACGCTGATCGGCTGCGCGCTGGCGCTGATCTGCAGCTACATCCTGCCCTGGTGGGAGGCCCGCTACCTGAAGCCGCTGGCGGCCGCGGCCACGCGCGCCAACCGCGAGTACCTGATTGCGGGCATGCGCTACGTCGAAGCCATGCAGGCCCACGGCGCGCCCGTGGGCGCCGCCGCCGGCGAAACCCCGGCGGTAACCGACGCCGACCTGGCATGGCGACTGGCGCGCAAGAACGTGCACATCTCGTTCAGCAATTTCGCCGAGGCCTTCTATCGCATGATGAGCGAGCCCACCTCGCACCAAGTGAGCGTGCCCGAGCTGAACAACCTGCTGATCCAGAACCACATCCTGGCCTCGCAGATCACGGCGGCCATACCCATGCTGGCCGCCCTGCCCGCCACGCCCGAGGCCGTGCAGCGGGCGCTGGCCGGCATGGTGGACCTGCTGGACGAAAACCGCGCGCAGGCGCCTACCGGCCTGCCGAACCAGTTCGAGACCGAAGGCGAGCAGGCCGCGCTGGTCTATCCGGTCAAACAAATGCTGAAGGCCGCGCACATGATCCGCCAGGAACTGCACGCGCTGGCCGATCCCACGCACGCGCCGCCAGTGGCGGCGGCAGCGTGACTACCCTGGATTGATCAGGCGAAATCGGGACGTCCCGGGCGCGAGGCCCGGGACCGGGTCAGACCTTGCGGCGGAAGACCAGCTTGTCGTCCGACGACGCGGAGGCGTCGAACTTGTAGCCTTCCAGGTCAAAACCCTGCAGGCCTTCCGGCTTGGACACCTTGTGCAGGATCGCATAACGCGCCATCAAGCCACGCGCGCGCTTGGCGTGGAAGCTGATGACCTTCCAGGCGCCGTTCTTCCAGTCCTGGAACACGCATTGCACCACGCGCGCCTTGAGAGTCTTCAGGTCAACCGACTTGAAGTACTCCTCGGACGCCAGGTTGATGATCACGGGCGCTTTCTGGCCGGCCTGCCGTTCGTTCAGGTAGCCGGCGATGGCCGGGCCCCAGTACTCGTACAGGTTCTTGCCCTTGGGCGTGGCCAGGCGCGTGCCCATTTCCAGGCGGTACGGCTGCATCAGGTCCAGCGGGCGCAGCACCCCATACAGGCCGCTCAGGATGGCCACGTGCTCTTGCGCCCAGTCCAGCTGCTTGGCCGACAGGGTCGCGGCCTCCAGCCCTTCGTAGACGTCGCCGTTGAAGGCCAGCACCGCCTGGCGCGAATTGGCCTGGGTGAAGCTGCGCTTCCAGTGGGCATAGCGCTGCACGTTCAGCTCGGACAGCGCCGGGCTCAGGCTCATGAGCTCGGAGATGTCCTCGGCCGATTTGGTCTTCAGCACCTTGATCAGGCCGGCGGCCTGGTCCACGAACAGCGGCTGGGTATGCGTCTCGATGTGCAGCGGCGAGTCGTAGTCCAGCTTCTTGGCGGGAGAAAGCAGAAACAGCATTCGGGTATTCCTTTTTAGCGTGCCGTCCAGCCGCCATCGACCGAGACGGACGTACCTGTGATTTGCGCAGCGGCGTCCGAAGCCAGGAACACGGCGGTGCCCCCCAGTTGCTCCGGCGTCACGAATTGCAGCGACGGCTGCTTTTCGCTCAGCAGTTCGCGGGCGGCGGCTTCCTGGTCGACGCCGTCCTTTTCCGCCAGCGCGGTGATCTGCTTTTCAACCAGCGGGGTGCGGACCCAGCCCGGGCAGATGGCGTTGGCGGTGATGCCTTGGCCCGCCGTCTCCAGCGCGGTGACCTTGGTGAAGCCGACCACGCCGTGCTTGGCTGCGACGTAGGCCGACTTGTTGGCCGAGGCCACCAGGCCGTGGGCCGAGGCGATGTTGATGATGCGGCCAAAGCCCTGCTTCTTCATGTGCGGCAAGGCGGCGGCGGTGCCGTGGAACACGGCCGACAAGTTCAGCGCCAGGATCGCGTCCCACTTTTCGGCAGGGAAATCCTCGATCAGGGCGGTGTGCTGGATGCCGGCGTTGTTGACCAGGATATCGATGCGGCCCATCTGGCGCACGGCGTTCTCGACCAGCTCGCGCACGGCGGCGCCCTTGGACAAGTCAGCGCCGTCGTAGATCACCTTGACGCCATGCTTGTCGGCCAGGCCTGCGCGGACCTTTTCGATCTCGGCGGCATCGCCAAAGCCGTTCAAGACGATATCGGCGCCTTGCTGGGCAAAGGCGGTGGCGATACCCAGGCCGATGCCGCTGGTGGAACCGGTGACAAGGGCGACTTTTCCTTTAAGCATGAGCATTCTCCTGTGGTCGGGCACATTGGACGGGCCAAGCGAGGATCAAGTGTAGCTGCCCGGCAAGACGGCAATCATGCCATGCCCGTACGCTGCGCAGGGTCAAGCAGCGGGAGGAGGATCGCGCGGCACGGGCGGCTGGGACGCCTCGTCCTTGGCGGGTTCCGCCGTCGGGAGATCGGCCATGCCGCCGCGGTTCTCGGGGATGCGTTCCAGCAGCTTGATCAACACAGGCACCACGCCCATTGAAATCGCCACGATGACCGACAGCAGGTCGCGCTGTTCCAGGTTCATCAGGTGGTTGTCCCAGGCTTCATTGAAGATGGCGAAGCTGAACTCGCCGCCCTGCGCCAGCGCTAGTGCAAACAGCAGGCGGTGATAGCGCGGCAACCCCAGAAAGCGCGAAAAACCGTACAAGATCAAGGCCTTGACCAGCAGCAACGCGAACACGCCCACGAAGATGAACGGCCAGTGGTCGGCCACCACCTTCAAATTCACGGACATGCCGATGGCCACGAAGAACAGGCCCAGCAGCAAGCCCTTGAACGGGTCGATCGCCTTTTCCAGATCGTGCCGGTAGCGGGATTCGGCCATCAGCACGCCCACCAGGAATCCGCCCAGGCCGGCGGACAGGCCGGCAAAGTCAAATAATTGGGCGGCGCCCACCACCATCAACAGCGCGGCGGCGGTGAACAATTCGTTCAACTGCGCCTTGGCCGCCCATCCCAGCAGCCGCAGCCGGTAAGCGGCTGCCACTACCAGCACGGCAATCAGCGCCTCCTTGAAGGAAGGCGCCGACGCGCCATCGGAACCCAGCAGGCCCGCCGCCACCAGCATCGGAATCGCGGCCATGTCCTGGAACAGCAGTATTCCCAGCGCCGACCTGCCCAATGGCGTGCGCGTCAGCACGCGCTCGTCCAGCAGCCGCAAGGCCACCGCCGTGGACGACAAGGCCAGCGACAAGCCACACAGGATCGCCGCCTGCCACTCCATGCCCGCCAGATGCCGCAGCGCCGCGCCGAACACCACCGCCAGCAGCAAGCCGCAAGCCAACATCTGCAAGGAACCCAGCACGAAGACTTCGTTGCGCATGGCCCACAGGCGTTTGGGCGAAAGCTCCAGCCCGATGATGAACAGCATCATCACCACGCCCCACTGGGACACGTTGATCATGGTGTCCACATTGGTGACGAGCCTGAGGCAGGACGGCCCCACCAGCACGCCGGCCAGCAGGTAGCCCGGGATGGCGCCCAGGCCCAGCAACTGGGTCAGGGGCACGCACAGCACGGCCGCAAGCAGGAGTATGAGGATCAGATCCATGGGACTAGCGGTTCCGGGATGAACGCCGAGACGGATGGATGCCTGGGCAGGAACGTCAGGCATATCGGAATTCTGGGCAAAGAACGCCGCCTCCGAAAGCCGGTTGAAACCCGCTGTAGGGGACTTTCAATCACCCCCTTTACACAAACAAAAAAAATCCTGTAGAATTGCGGGCTTCGCTGCTTCGACAACGAAGATCCTTCCGACCAGGGATCTTTTGTGGAAGACCCGGCCCCCGGGTAAACCGCCGTTACGAAACCCAGCCACGGAGAGGTGGCAGAGTGGTCGAATGTACCTGACTCGAAATCAGGCGTACGGTATCCCCGTACCGTGGGTTCGAATCCCACCCTCTCCGCCAAGTATTGCAAAAAAGGCCAATCCCTCGGGATTGGCCTTTTTCTTTTTCCTTCGGACTTCATAAAAACTAAAAACGCACAGGCTCAGCGCACGCCGGCTTGCGTGTAGGCTGCCCTGCGCCATTCCGCTGCTCGCCCCGGCAGGGCTGCGCTTCGGACGGCTCCGGGGTCCTCGGCTGGCAGTCGCTTAATGCGGTGGTTTCGGACCCCGCTCATGGGCAGATGCCGTGAGCCGGTGGCCGGGCGGAGGGATCCGAAGCGCAGCCCCACCGGGGCGAGCATCGGAATCCCGCAGTCCGGACGCCGGCGGTTCAAGAACCCTGCCTCGCACAACCGAAGTGCGGAGCGGCAGCGCTTCGAGCTTGCGGATGTCGGAGTTCTTTAGCCGCCGAGGCTGCCCTGCGCCATTCCGATGCTCGCCCCGGTGGGGCTGCGCTTCGGATGGCTCCGGGGTCCTCGGCTGGCAGTCGCCTAATGCGTTGGTTTCGGACCCCGTTCATGAGCAGAGGCCGTGAGCCGGGGCCGGGCAGAGGGATCCGAAGCGCAGCCCCACCTATGGACCCATGTCACTTTGGCACCATATGGCAAGTGCGCAGGCCGCCCCCGCCTGACTATCACAACGGCGCCGTCGGCCGCGCCAACTGAAACAGGTCCGTGCTTCGCGCGTACCAGCCGCCGCCGTGCATGCGCGCGATCAGCCCCATGGCCGGCGTGTCCATGTAGCCGCGCTCGGCGTCCTGCACATAGGCATCGTCGACGTGCGCGCCCAGCACCTGGCCGATCACCACGAGCTGGCGCGGACCGGTCACGATGGTCGCCTGGCTGACGCATTCCAGCGACACCGGAGAGCCCTTGATCAGCGGGGGACGCACATGGGTTGCCGGCAGCGCGGTCAAGCCGGCCGCCGCCAGTTCATCCACGTCCGCCGGATAATCGGCGCAGGTCTGGTTCATCTGCGCGACCAGCGACTCCGGTACCAGGTTCACCACGAACTCGCCGTTCTCGATGATGTTGGCGCCGGAGTCCTTCAGTTCGCCGCTGGCATGGCGCATCAGGCCGATGGCGACCGTCGGCGGCTGAGGCCCCATGACATTGAAGAAACTGAAAGGAGCCGCGTTGACAACGCCTGTGCCGGAAATCGTGGTGAGCCACGCGATCGGGCGCGGCGTGACGGTCGAGGTCAGCACGTTGTAGACCGTCTGCGTCGGCAAGGCGCTGAAATCAAAATGCATGACTCAAGCCTCCTGTTGCTGGCCGCCGTTCAGCGCAGCGACGGCGCGCTTTTCGCGCGTGTCGACCTGCAGCTGAAACACGTCCGGACGGGCGTAGTGGCCGGAGACGTCGAAGTCGTACTTGCCGCGCAGGATCTGGTTCGGATTGATGTCCGCGTACAGAATGGTCTCGGCGGAAAAATCCGGGCCGGCCAGCACTTCGCCCAGCGGGTCGATGATGGCGCTGCCGCCACGCATCAGCACGGTGTCGGGCGCATCGCCCAGCGCGCATTCGAAGTCCTCGGGATAGGCGTCGCGGCGCAGGTGCTGGCAAGCCGTGAGCACGTAGCAACGGCCTTCCAGCGCGATGTGGCGCATGCTGGGAATCCAGGAATCGCGATCATCGGCGGTCGGCGCGCAATACAGCGCGACGCCCTGGCTGTACATATACATGCGCAGCATGGGCATGTAGTTTTCCCAGCAGATGACGGCGCCGATCTTGCCGTAGGGGGTATCGAAGACGGGCATGGTGGAGCCGTCGCCAAAGCCCCAGATCAGGCGTTCGCCCGCGGTGGGCATAAGCTTGCGGTGCTTGCCCGCCAGCCCCTCGCGGCCGTTGAAGTACAGCACGGTGCAGTACAGCGTGCCGCCGTCGGCCTCGATGCAGCCCATGACCACGAAGCTGTCGGTGTCGGCCGCGGCCTGCGCCACCAGCGCGACTTCCTCGCCGTCCAGGCGGATGGCCTGGCGGTGATAGCTGGCGAAGGCGTCGCGGCCTTCGGGCTTGCGCATGCCGATGGGCGCGCCGAAGGAGTTCCCCTTGGGATAGCCGCCGAGGAAGGCCTCGGGAAACACCAGCACGCGGGCCCCCTGCTCCGCCGCCTGGCGGATCAGGGAAGCTGCCTTCTCGGCGCAAGCGACGCTGTCGGTCGGAATGGATGCCGCCTGGATGACGGCAGCCTTGAAGCTCTGTTGCATGGACATGTCTCTCCTTTTTTCTCAGTGCGCGTCGTC
This sequence comes from Achromobacter sp. SD115, assembly GCF_017355315.1. NCBI lineage: Bacteria > Pseudomonadati > Pseudomonadota > Betaproteobacteria > Burkholderiales > Alcaligenaceae > Achromobacter > Achromobacter sp. SD115. The sequence continues at coordinate 183,873 of NZ_JADIJM010000010.1, forward strand.
TTCGTCGATGGCGCGGGCGCGGGTATTCGGCAAGAACAGGCTGCCGATGACGCCAACCACCGCGGTCACGACGACCGGATACATCAGGCCGCCAAAGATATTGCCGCTGGCCTGGGCCAGGTAAGTGGCGGTAAAGGGCACGATACCGCCAAAGATGCCGGCGCCGATGTGGTACGGGAAGGATAGCGCCGTATAGCGGATGCGGGCCGGGAACAGTTCGACCAGATAGGACGCCACCGGGCCGTAGACCATGGCGACGACGGCGGTCATCAGCACCAGGATCAGGATGATGGTCGTGCGGTCGACGCGCGCGGGATCGGCGCGCTCCGGATAGCCGGCGGCCGTCAGCGCGCTGGTGTATGCGGCGCGGTCAAAGCCGTTGACGGTCGTGCCGCCCACGCTCATGGCGATGCTCTGGCCGGGCAGCGGCGCGGCGTATTCGAAGTTGATGCCCTTGCCGACCAGGAATTTCTTGGCCTGCACGCAGACCTTCTTGTGGTCGGCATGGCTGCCTATCATTGCCGCCTGCAGGCCGAAGTCGCAGGCGCCGCCGCTGGTGTCGGCATGCACGCGCACCGGCGTGCTCTGCATGGCCTGGGCCAGCGCCGGATTGCCCGCCTTGAGCAGCACCTCGAACATGGAGTGGTAGCCGATGGCGGCAACGAACAGGCCGACCATCATGATCCACTTGCGGCCGATGCGGTCCGACAGCCAGCCGAACAACACGAAGGTCGGCGCGCCGATGATGAAGCCGATCAGGATCAGCGTGTAGACGCTGGTCTGATCCAGCTGCACGGCCTGCTGCAGGAAGATCATGACGTAGAACTGGCCGGTGAAATAGGTTGCGCCCTGCCCGGCGGTCACGCCGATCAGCGCCAGCAGCACCAGCCTAAGGCTGGACCATTGGCCGAAGGTTTCCTTGACCGGATTCTTGGACAGGCGGTTCTGCTGCTTCATGCGCGTGAACACGGGCGACTCGTGCAGCTTGGCGCGCACGTAGATCGAAATCGCCAGCATCACGATCGACAGGATGAACGGCAGGCGCCAGCCCCATTGCCGGAAATCCTCCGCGCTCATGGCTGCCTGGGTGCACAGGATCACGATCAGGGACAGGATCAGGCCCGCCGACGAGGTGATCTGGATCCAGCCCGTCAGCAGTCCGCGGCGCTTGGGCTCGCAGTGCTCGGCCACATAGATGACCGCGCCGCCGTACTCGCCGCCCACCGCCAGGCCCTGCACCACGCGCAGGGTCAGCAGCAGGATCCACGACAGGTGGCCGGCCGATTCATAGGTGGGCAGGCAGCCGATCAGCACGGTCGCGCCGCCCATCATGACCACGGTGATCAGGAAGGTGTACTTGCGGCCCAGCTTGTCGCCCAGGTAGCCGAACATCACCGCGCCCAGCGGCCGGATGATGAAGCCCACCGCCAGCGCGCCCAGCGCGGCCAGCAGCGCCACCGTGGGGTTGTCCTGCGGGAACAGCACCTGGCTCATGAAGACGGCCAGGGTCCCGTAGATGAAAAAGTCGTACCACTCGAACAAGGTGCCCAGGGTCGAGGCCACCACGACCTGGCGCTCCTCCTTCCTGCTGAGCGTCGGACCCGCGTCGATCCGCTGCATTGCCACATTCGCTTCCATGCCTGCTTTCCCCAATCGTTTTAGATTGATAATGCTGTAGTCATTAACTATTATCAAACTTAAACCAGCACATGAAAAACTAGGGAAAACCCGGCGCGGCGGCCGTTAGGCCCGGGCAGATGCGGCGCGCCCCGCTGCTACACTCCCGCCAGAAAATCAGTGGAGGCAGCAATGGCAAGGCCCGCCGGCAAGGTAGAAAAGAACGCGGAACAGGCGCCCGCCGTCGCGCGCAGGGGCATCCAGTCGATCGAAGTGGGGTTCCGGATCCTGGACGTCATCCGCAAGGCCGGCCGCCCGCTGCCCCTGAAGGAAATCGCCGACGCCTGTGAATTGACGGTGCCCAACGTCCACTACTACCTGGTCAGCTTCCAGAAGGTGGGTGTGGTGCAGCAGCACGCGGATACCGGCCACTACGGCCTGGGACCGTATGCCTTGCGACTGGGCCTGGCGGCCCTGGAGCAGTTCGACGTCTTCACCACCGCCCGGCCCATCATGGCCGAAGTGGCTGCGATCACCGGCCACACCGTGTTCCTGGGCGTGTGGGGCAACAAGGGCCCGACCATCGTCTACCGCGTCGAAGGCGCCCGCAGCCGCCCCCTGCTGGAATTGCGGGTGGGCAGCGTGCTGCCGCTGCTGTCGTCCGCGCTGGGCCGCAACTTCCTGGCCCACTTGCCGGAAGCCAGCACGCGGGAACTGCTGGAACAGGAAATGGCCTCCGCAGGATCAGACGGATATGGCGCGGCCGGCAGGTCCTACACCCAGAAAGACGTGCAGGCCATCCGCGAGGAAGTGCTCCAGCACCACCTCAGCCGCTGCCGCGATGCGCTGCTGCCGCACTTCACGTCGCTGTCGGCGCCCATCTTCGACATGCTGGGCGAAATGAAGGCGGCCATCACGCTGATGGGCCCCGTGGGCGCCATCGACGATGATCTGCAATCCGATACGGCGCGGCTGCTCAGTGAAAAGGCCCGTTCGATCTCGGCCACGGCGGGCTGGGTGGAGCCGCAGGCGCGCTGAGCGCTGCGGCAGCCTCCCCTCACGCCCGCGCGTCGGGCATCCGGCTGGGCGGCGGCGTGCTGGCCACGTTTTTCTTGTAGTAGGCGATGAACTCCGGTGCCGGCATGGGCTTGCCGTACAGCCAGCCCTGGCCGAAATCCACCTCGCGCGCTTTCAGGTGGTCTTCCTGCTCCTGGCGCTCGATGCCTTCGGCCACGGTCAGCAAGTTCAGCGACTTCGCCATGTCGATGATGTGGTCGGTCACCTTGTGGGTGGCGGAATCGGTGCCGATGGTGTCGACGAAGGACTTGTCGATCTTCAGGGAGTCCAACGGCAGCCGTTGGAGATAGGACAGGCTGGAGTAGCCCGTGCCGAAGTCGTCGATGGCCACGGCGTGGCCTTGCGCGCGGGCCTGCTCGATGACGCTGCAGGCCTTGTCCACATCCATGAAACCGCGCTCGGTGGCTTCCAGCCAGATCTGCCGGGGGTCGATGGCCGTCCCTTCGAGCATGCGCTGCAGCACCCGCAGCGCCCGGCCGTCCTTGAGGTCGCTGGCGCTCAGGTTGACGGAGATGTGCGCCCCGCGGTCCTCGCCGAGCAGGTCTTCCATGTCCCGGATCACCAGGCGGAACACCTCTTCGGTGATGTGGGTCATCAATCCGTTGTCTTCGGCGATGGAGATGAACAGGTCTGGCCGCAACGACTTGCCGCAGCGCCTTGTCCATCGGACCAGCGCCTCCGCGCCGATGCAGCGGCCGGTGCGCAGATCGATGATGGGCTGGTAGTGCACGACGAACTCCCGCCGCCTGATGGCGGCGGCGAGTTCGCCCGCGATGGACAGGCGCCGGCGCGACAGCCAGACCACCAGCGCGATCATGACAGCGGCGACCAGCGCGCCGATGGGCAGCCAGAACAGGCGCTCGCGCGGCAACATGTCCAACGCTTCGGTTTGCGGTTCGAGCAGGACGACGGCCAGGTCCGCATTGCGGGCAACGGCACTGAGATAGGCCTCATCGATATCCAGCTTGCCGCCGTTGAGCGCCTGCGACACCAGCACGAGATCGGGATCATTGCGAGTGCCAAGCATGCCCACGCCCGGCAGGACCACGGCGAGCTGGGCGCCGTCCGTAGCCGCCTTTTCGGTGAACCGGCCCGGTTCGAACAAGGCGCTGTATTCACCCTGGCGCACGGCGACCATCCTGATGCCGGGGCTCAGGACGGGAACCGCGTCCAGTAACAGACGACCGCCGTTGGCCAGTTCGACCTGGGCTGGAACCAGCGGCTCCTCGTAGCTGGGCACCCCCCAGGTGGTGCATTGGACGACTCCGCCGGCAACATAGGCCAGGTCGTCCACGGCCCGGTCCCGCAGGGCCAGGGCGCGCATGTGGCGGATGTGCTGCGGCGAACAGGGATCGAACGCCAGACCGTCCAAGTCGCGCAACGTGGCCACGGTCTGGTCCAGCAGCTCCTGGGTTTCCGTCAAGATGCGCTGGGCTTGGTCATCCAGGTAGCGCTGCTCGCCCGCGATGGCGCGGGACCAGGACATGTGCAGCGCGAAGCCGATGGGCAGCAGCGCCGCAGCGGCGGCGAGAGCGATGGCGATGCCGATTACTAACTTGCGCGGCATCGAGGCCGTCCCCAGGGATCGCCGGCTGGCGAGGTTATATCTTTTTACACTTTTTGGGGGACTAGTGTCTCCTTCAATTTCCGCCCTCCGACGGCGTTTCAGCCTTCAGCGACGATCTTCGCGTCGCGGATGGTCTGGGCGTACTTCTGCTGCTCCTGCTTCATGAAATCGGCAAAGCGCTGGACGCTGCCGCCGCCGTCCTCCGCGCCCACCTGCGCCAGCTTTTCCTGCACGTCGGCCATCGCCAGGACGCGGTCGATGTCCTGGTTCATGCGCTGGACCATGGCGGCGGGCATCTTGCCCGGACCGACCATGCCGAACCAGATGCTGGCCTCGAAGCCGGGATAACCTTGCTCGGCCACGGTCGGCACATTGGGGTGGCTCTTGGAGCGCTGCAACAGGGTCTGCGCCAGCGCGATCACCTTGCCGGATTGCACCAGCGGCGTGGCGGTGGTCATGCCTTCGAAGCAATACTGCACGTGGCCGCCCAGCAGGTCGTTCATCAAGGGCGCCGAGCCCTTGTAAGGCACGTGCAGCACATCGATGCCGGCGCGGGCCTTGAAGATTTCCAGCGCCAGGTGCTGCGCCGAACCGCTGCCGGCCGAACCGAACACGATCTTGCCCGGCTGCGCCTTGCACAGCGCAACCAGTTCGGGCAGCGTCTTGGCGGGCTGCGCGGCGCCGCCCATCAGGATGGTGGGGGTCTTGCCGACCAGCGCGATGGGCGTGAAGTCGCGCTCCACCGAATAGGCCAGCTTGGGCTGCAGGCCCGGCGCGATGCCGTGGCTGTTGACGTGCGCCATCAACAGCGTGTTGCCGTCGTTGGGCTGGCGCGCCACCTGCTCGGCGGCGATGATGCCAGCCGCGCCGGCGCGGTTTTCGACGATGACGGGAATATTCCACATCACGCCCAGCTTCTGCCCCAGCAGGCGCGCCAGAACGTCGGTGCCGCCGCCAGCCGGAAAGCCCACCACGATCTTTACCGGCCCCTGCGGCAGGTCTTGCGCCCGCGCCGCCGCCGGCAGGACCAGCGCGGCTCCCAGCGCCGCGGCGCCGGTCATGAATTGCCTACGTTGCATTGCTGCCTCCTCGCGCGCCGGTCCGATGGCCGGCGACTGGTTATCGAAACACTGCCAGCATTCACCGCCTCCGGCCGTCTTGCGCGACCTGGCTGCGGCGCTCCTGCGCGGCTCGTCGCGGCCGGCCGGCCGCGGTTCCGCCATTCATTACTTACCGACGCGGCTCCACTTGCCGTAGCGTTCGACCATGCGCTCGTCGAAGCCGAAGCCCAGGCCGGGCTCCTGGTGCAGCACCACACGCCCCTGCTTGTGCGTCAGTTGGCGATCCACCAGCCTGCGGAAGTTCAGCACCTGGTCGTCCCAGAAGAATTCGACATAGCGCGCATTCGGCGTCGCGGCGACCAGCGGCGCGTGCACGTCATGGAACCAGTGCGGGCAGACAACCACGCCGTAGCTGGCGGCGGTAGCGGCGATGCGCTTCCATTCGGTGATGCCGCCGCAGACGGCTGCGTCGGTCTGCAGGATGCCGGCCGCGCCCTTGTCCAGCAACTCCTTGTGATACCAGCGGCCATAGCCGATCTCGGCGGTGGCGATGGGCAGGCGCGTCAGGCGCGCCAGCTTGGCATGGCTGTCGATGTCGTCGGGGCCGAAGGGTTCTTCAATGAAGTACGGATCGTACTGTTCGAAGCGGCGGATGTATTGCATGGCCTGGGTCACGTCCTGCCAGGCGTTATTGCAGTCCATCATCAGTTCGACGTCGGGTCCGATGGCCTCGCGCGCCGCCTTCAGGCGCGCCTCTTCCTCGGCCGGGGACAGGCGGCCGGTCTTCATCTTCACGGCGCGGAAGCCCTTGGCCACGTAGCTCGCCATTTCCTCGCCCAGGTGCTGCGGCGTCTTGCCGTCCAGGTAGTAGCCGCCGCTGGCGTAGGCCGGCACGGTTTCCAGTTCGACCGCGCCCAGGTACTTGTGCAGCGGCAGGCCGACGGCCTTGGCGTTCAGGTCCCACAGCGCGATGTCCAGGGCGCTCAGCGCCCGCATCACGGTGCCTTGCCGGCCTTGCAGCAGGGCTTCCTGGTACATGGCCTGCCACAGGCCCTCGACGGCATGGGAATCCTTGCCCAACAGCACGGGCCCCAGCAGATCCCGCACCGCGGCCTCGAAAATGGCGCCGCCGGCGCTACCCACGTAGCAGAAGCCGATGCCTTCCACCCCGTCGGAGGAGCGGACCTTCACCAGGCCGTAGTGGCGCGTCGACACGCTGCGGTTCGAAAACGAGGTGACCTTGTCCAGGGGCACCGCGGCGGCGCACACGTCTATGGATTCAATGATGGGCACAACTGGCTCCTTGGTAAGCGGGATGGTCGGGCGGGGCCGGCGCGGCGTGCGCGGCCTCAACGCTCTGTCTGTATTCTTGCCGCAGCCAAAGAAAACAACAATTATCTTCATCCATCTTTAGAATATGGAAAAAACGTCTTTTAAGGAGGGCCACGCCGGTGGATTCGCGCTTTCTGCAAACCTATGTGCACGTGGTGGAGCTGGGCTCCATCGCCCAGGCCGCGCGCCACCAGGGGCTGACGCCCGCCACGGTGCAGCAACGCCTGCGCGCGTTGGAAGCGGACATGGGCAGCGCCTTGATCGCGCGCTCCGGGCGCACCGTGAAACCCACCCAGGCGGGCCTGCGGATTCTGGAGCGCGCCCGCGCCATCCTGCGCGACGTGCGCGACCTGCGTTCCGCCGCGTCCGATACCGAATTGCCGGCCGGCCCGCTGCGCCTGGGCGCCACCCCCACCGCGCTGACCGGCATCATGCCGCCCGTGCTGCGCACCTGGACCGCGCGCCATCCCCACATCGAAATCTACATAGAACCCGCGCCCACCACCCTGCTCTACGGCAAGGTGCTGTCGGGTGAACTGGACGGCGCGCTGCTGGTGCATCCGCTGTTCGCCATCCCCAAGACCTGCGCCTGGCGCGACCTGCGGCAGGAACCCCTGGTGCTGGTCACGCCGGCCGGCATGGAGGTGCGCGATCCGCTGGCAGTCATCGCCCGCGAACCCTACATCTGCTATGACCGCAGCGTAGTCGGCGGCAAAATGGCCGACGACTACCTGCGCACGCGCAGCTTGCGGCCGCATGTGCGCTTCGAGCTCGATGGCATCGACTCCATCGCCAAGCTGGTGTCGGAAGGATTGGGCGTTGCGCTGCTGCCCGACTGGGCCAGCTCGGGCGAACCGTCAGCCCGCGTCAGGCGCTGGCCGCTGCCGCCGCCCTGCCCGGTGCGCACCGTGGGCGCGATATGGCTACGCTCTGGCGTGCGCTCGGCGCTGATGCAGGCGTTCGTGGAAATGGCCGAGGCTCAGCTCGGCCAGGACTAAGCAGGAAAGATCAGCCCTGCGGGTCCGCATCGCGGCCATCGCGGGCCACCACCACACCGCCGGACACCACCAAGCGGCGCGGCGCCCGCGTCGCCACGGCCTGCGCGATGCAGCTGGCGCCGACCAGCACCAGGTCGGCGCGTGCGCCCGGCGCCAGGCCATAGTCCGCGAAACCACAGGCGCGGGCCGCGGCCGCGGCCACGCAGTCGAACGCCCATTCAACCTCGTCGTCGCGCCGCAGATCGTTGCGCAGGCCGATCAGCATGGCGCGCGCCAGCATGTCGGGGCTGCCGTAAGGGGTCCAGGTGTCGCGGATGCCGTCGTTGCCGCCGAAAATCGTCACCCCCGCCTCTCGGCAGGCGCGCACGGCGGGTACGGGACGCGACGGCGGCGCCGTCGTCAACAAGGCCACCTCCAACGCGGCCAGCCGCCGCAGCAGGCCGTCCAGCCGCTTCGCGTCCACGCCGCCCAGACAGAAGGCATGGCTGATGACGACCTTGCCCTGCATGCCCAGCGCCTGGACCCGGTCCAGGATCAGGTCCAGCGTGAACGCGCCCAGTTCGCCTGGCTCGTGCAGATGGATATCGATGGGCTTGCCGTGCTTGCAGGCGATGCCGAACAACACGTCGAGCGATCTCGCCGGATCGCGGTCTATGGCCGACGGATCCAGTCCGCCCAGCACGTCCGCGCCCTGCGCCAGGGCCTGGTCGAGCAGCTCGGCCGTGCCGGGTCGGATCAGGAGGCCCGACTGGGGAAAAGCCACGGTCTGGATCTCGACGCGTCCGGCCAGTTCCTGGCGCGTGGCGTGCACGCCTTCCAGGTGGCGCAGCCCGGCGTCGGTATCGATGTCCACGTGAGTGCGGATGCGGGTCGTGCCTTCGCGCAGGAAGGCCAGCGCCAGGGCGCGCGAATGGCTGGCCGCGTCATGGCCGCTGCGGGCGCGCCAGGCGCGCTCGTTCTCGATGCGGTCAGTCAGCGCCGGCCCCACCTCGTTCACGTACCAGGGCGAGTCCCAGGTGGTCTTGTCCAGGTGCGTATGGCCTTCGACCAGACCGGGCAGCAGCAAGGCGCCCGCGCCGTCCTCGACAGGCACGCCCGGCTCGGCGGCGAGGCCGGGCCCGATACTCTGGATGCGTCCGCCGCGCACCAGCACGTCCACCGCGGCGCCTTGCGGCGCGCGGACATTTTTCAACAACAAATCAGTCATGGCAGGCTTCCAGGCGCCGCGCGTGGCGGCCGGCCTTGCGCAGACCAGGCGGCACGCGCCGTCAACTCAGGCTTGAGGCGGTTCAATCCAGAAAAAACGTTCGCCCTGGCGGACCATGTCGGCCACGCCTTCGGCGCCGATGCGGTAGTCCGTGCCCATCAGCGTGGCGCCGCCATCCTCGTGGATATGAATGATGGCCAGCGGGTCGTTCGCCATGGAGTACCAGTAGTAACCCGGCTTGAGATCATGCAGGTTCGTAGTCATGTTTCGAGTATACAAACATCCCCGCGCCGTATTCAAAAAGACACAAAAATCCAGGCTATGCCTGACATGATCGACACGAGGCGGCATACTTCCCGATTCCAGGCCCAAACCGCCCGCACCGTTGGCATGCGTCGACCCGGCAGTCACCGCGAGGGCGCATATGCTTTGATCGTGAGAGGAACCGCGAGCGTATGAAAAGGCAGTCTCTTCAATTCAGCGAGCCGCTTAAACAAGCTGTTTTGGACGGCCACAAAGTACAGAGCCGGCGCATCCTGAAGCCGCAACCGACCAAATTGACCACGGTCTGGTATGCCGATGCCGCGGATTCCGGCAGGTGGGTGGCCATGGGCCCCTCGCTGGATCATCCGTCTGAACTGCGCAAGACCTCCAGTTGGGTCAGATGCCCTTATGGAAAATCCGGCGACAGCGTCGAATTGACCGATGAAGCTGGCAATACTTTCGCCACCGCCGTCATCGTGGGGGTGCGGGTCCAGCGCCTGCAGACCCTGTCCGAGGCCGACGCGCGCGCCGAAGGCACGCAGGCCCTGTATCAGAGCTCTGCGCTGCTGCCGGGCGTCCCGCTGCAAACCGCGTTTGCATTGACCTGGTGCGAGCGCTACGGCTCGCATGCATGGGCCGCCAACCCCTGGGTATGGGTGGTCGAATTCCGCCGCCAGCACGCCGACGGCGAGCAGGACGCCTAGAGCGGCTTGTGCCGGCCCGCCCGGAAAACTGGTGCGCCCGCGCAACGCCGTTACGTGGAAGCAGGGCCGGATGGTGACCGCCTGTAACCTGCCCGCCCGGCTTCACCTGATTCCAGGCGATTTCAATCGATTTCAATTGCTGCGGCTCCCGAGCGGACGATTGCTGTTGCGTGGCAGCAAGCCGCATGCCTTCTTTGCGGGGACGGTTGCGGATTGTCGCGATTGACGCCGGCCCGCTTACTTCTGCCTGATCAAAAAGCCCGAAAATGGCATCAACCAATACTCAACTTTGCTGCGTCATGCGGCAGGCAGGTGCAACATGAAAAAATGGCTTATTGCTGGTGCTGGTGCCGCTGGTCTGCTGATCTCCAGCGTCGCTCTGGCTCGCGTGGACGTCGGCATCTCGATCGGCATACCGGGCGTCGTGTACCCCGCGCCGGTCTACGTCGCACCGCAGCCGGTGTACGTGGCGCCCCCGCCCCCTGTCTATTACCGCCCGGCGCCGGTGTATGTCGCGCCGCCGGTGGTTTACCCGGCGCCGGTTTATTACCGCGGCGGCGGCCGCTACTATGACCGCGGTTATTACTATGGTCGCGGACGCGGGCACGATCATCACCACGGCCGCGGCCGCGGACATGACCGCGACGATTAAGCCGCGGGACGGCCGCCAGGCGCGAGCCTGATAACTCCGGAAAAGACAAAGGCCACTCGCAAGAGTGGCCTTTTTTCTGCGCGGCATGTCCGGTGCCGCTCGCAGGTGCCTCAGGCCGCAGGGGCCGGCACGGGTTTTCCGGCCAGCACGGCCGGTTGCTGCGGGGTTTTGCTGGCTTTGCCATCGCTCCACCGCGGCGCTTCCTGAACGAGATCGATCCAACGGCGGGGCTCGCTCGACGACCGCCACCAGCCATTATGCGGACGCATGGGCAAACTCCGGCTCACCGTTGAAACGCACGCCGTTGATACCCTGGAACAGGTGCAGGCTTTCCTGCTCGGCTTCGTGCAGGCTCGAAAACGGCGCCTGGCCTGGCACGGTCCAGCATTTTTCCGGCGCGGTGCCGCCGACGCGGCGGGTCCATATCTGCACACGGTAGCCCTGCTCGTCTTCCTGAGCCACGGAGCATCTCACACGAAAATCTCCAATCATTCTTGAAGTCATGGGCAACTCCTTGTTATTTAAGTGAATGAAGCGTGTAGCACACGGGGCGTATTGTGCCGTAACTATCCGGCCCTTTTATTGGAATACACAATTGCTCACATCATAATCAAGCGCTCTCGTCCCCAGGTTAATGACCTGAAGCGACAGGAATATGTATTGATAATAAAAAAAAACGGAGCCCCAAAGGCTCCGTCTTTTACTCCGCCAAATGACGGATGGACAGGCTATGTCGCGTCAGGCTTGCGCCGCCGGATTCAATACCGTCAGGCCGCCCATATAAGGCTGCAGCGCCTGCGGAATCAGCACGCTGCCGTCGGCTTGCTGGTGATTTTCCAGCACCGCGACCAGCGCGCGGCCCACGGCCAGGCCCGAACCATTGAGCGTGTGGACATATTCCGGCTTACCTTGGGCATTGCGGAAACGCGCCTGCATGCGGCGGGCCTGGAAGGTCTCGCAGTTCGACACCGAGGAAATCTCGCGCCAGGTGTTCTGCGCCGGCAGCCACACTTCCAGGTCATAGGTCTTGGCCGAGCCGAAACCCATGTCGCCGGTGCACAGCAGCACCACGCGGTACGGCAGGCCCAGCAGCTGCAACACGCGCTCGGCGTGGCCGACCATGTCCTCCAGCGCTTCGTAGGACTGATCGGGCTGCGTGATCTGCACCATTTCGACCTTGTCGAACTGGTGCTGGCGGATCATGCCACGGGTATCGCGGCCGCCGCTGCCTGCTTCGGAACGGAAGCACGGGGTATGCGCGGTGAGCTTGAGCGGCAGGTCGGCGGCGGCCTGGATGGTGTCGCGCGCCACGCTGGTCAAGGTGATTTCCGAGGTGGAGATCAGGTACTGGTCTTCACGCACATAAGGCTTGCCCTGGTCGTCGACCTTGGGATCGTCGTCGCCGCCTCCCTTGGACACGGCGAACATGTCGTCCTTGAACTTCGGCAACTGGCCCGTGCCATACAGCGTCGAGGCATTGACGATGTAGGGCGTATAGCACTCGGTATAGCCGTGCGTGCCGGTCTGCAGGTCCAGCATGAACTGCGACAGCGCGCGGTGCAGGCGCGCAATGGGGCCGCGCATGAACGAGAAGCGGGCGCCGGACAGCTTGGCGGCCATGTCGAAATCCAGGCCCAGGGGTTCGCCGATGGCGACGTGGTCGCGCGCCTCGAACGCCAAGGCGGGCGGATTGCCATCGGCGCCGGCCGCGCCAGGCAGCCAGCGGCGCACCTCGACGTTGTCGTCGGCGGACTCGCCCAGCGGCACGCTGGCGTGCGGCAGATTGGGCACCGACATCAGCAATTCGTTGAGCGGCTGCTGCAAGGCGGCCAACTCTTCTTCGAGCTGCTTCAGGCGCACGGGCACGGCCTGGGATTCAGCCATGACGGCGCTGGCGTCCTCGCCCTTGGCCTTGAGCTGGCCGATCTGCTTGGCCAGCGCGTTGCGGCGGGCTTGCAGGGACTCGGTTTCGGTCTGGACGGCCTTGCGGCGGGATTCCAGCTCATTGAACCGTTCCGTGTCGAAGGACACGCCACGGCTTTTGAGGCGGTCGACGACGGTTTGCAGGTCTTTGCGCAGCAGTATCGGGTCTAGCATGGTGATATCGGTGAGGTTGCGTGAAGCAACGGGCGCGGCCCGTTACCGTTTCTTGGCGCGTTCCTGGGCGTCCAGCTCGCGCAGGAATGCCAGCTTTTGCTGGATTTTAGCCTCCAGGCCGCGATCGGTCGGCCGATAGAAGGAGGGATTGAGTCCATCGGGGAAATATTGCTCGGCGGCGGCGTAGCCATGCGGCTCGTCGTGCGCGTAGCGGTAGGCCTTGCCGTGGCCCAGCTGCTTCATCAATTTGGTGGGCGCGTTGCGCAGGTGGATCGGCACCGGCGCGCTGCCGTGCTCGGCCGCGAACTTGCGCGCCTGGTTGTAGGCGTTGTAGACGGCGTTCGATTTGGCGGCGCAGGCCATGTAGACCACCGCCTGCGCCAACGCCAGCTCGCCTTCCGGCGAGCCCAGGCGTTCATAAATGTCGGCGCCGTTCACGGCCAGGTCGGTGGCGCGGGGATCCGCCAGGCCGATGTCCTCCACCGCCATGCGCACCAGGCGGCGCGACAGGTATTTGGGATCGGCGCCGCCATCGATCATGCGGCAGAACCAGTACAGCGCGGCGTCGGGATTGGAGCCGCGCACCGACTTGTGCAGCGCGCTGATCTGGTCGTAGAACGCGTCGCCGCCCTTGTCGAAGCGGCGCAGGTTCTGCGACAGCGAAATCTCCAGCCAGGCCGCGTCCACCGTGTCGCGGCCGGCGGCTTGCGCCGATTCGGCCACCACTTCGACCGCGCTGATCAGGCGGCGCGCGTCGCCGTCGGCCCAGGCCGCCAGCTGTTCGCGCGCGTCTGCATCGACATGGATGCGCTCGCCCTCTTCCAGCCCGTCGTTCAGGGCCTGCACGGCGCGGTCGACCAGTTGCTGCAGTTCCTCGGCGGTGAGCGATTGCAGCACGTACACCCGGGCCCGCGACAGCAACGCCGAATTGACCTCGAACGAAGGATTTTCGGTGGTGGCCCCGATGAAGGTGAACAGCCCGCTTTCCACATAGGGCAGGAACGCATCCTGCTGCGCCTTGTTGAAGCGGTGCACCTCGTCGACGAACAGGATGGTGCGGCGGCCCTGGCCTTGCGCGATCTGGGCCACCGTGACCGCGTCGCGGATGTCCTTGACCCCGCCCAGCACCGCCGAAATGGCGATGAACTGCGCGTCGAAGCCGTCGGCCATCAGTCGCGCCAGCGTGGTCTTGCCCACGCCCGGCGGCCCCCAGAAGATCATGGAGTGCGGGCGGCCCGACTCGAACGCGACGCGCAGCGGCTTGTCCGGCCCCAGCAGGTGCGACTGCCCGACCACGTCGGACAGCGTGCGCGGGCGCAGCCGTTCGGCCAGGGGCACATAGGGCCGATGCGCAGGATCGGCCGCGAAGAGATCGTTGCTCATTGGCAGGAGATGAGGGGAGACAGCAAGTAATTCAAGTCAGCATTACACCATGGCAACGGTCCGCGCCTCCCCAGTACGGCCCTAGGCCAGCCCCGGCAGCCCGAAGCGCCGGTTCGCCAGCACCGGCAGCACCTTGCGGGCATGGGCCAGGCGTTCGGGGTCGATGTCGGCGAACACCAGCGCCGGCGCCTCGCCCGCGCGCGCCGTCACCACGCCCAGCGGGTCCACCACCATGCTGCAGCCGATGTTGCGTTCGCCGCATTCGCCGGTGGCCGCCACATAACAGGTGTTTTCCAGCGCCCGGGCCGTGACCAGCACTTCCCAGTGCATTTCCTTCAACGGGCCGCGGACCCAGGCGGACGGCAGCACCAGCAGGTCCGCGCCATCCAGCGCCAGGCGCCGCGCCAGTTCGGGGAAACGCACGTCGTAGCAGGTCATCAGCCCGACGCGCAGGCCGCCGATGTCCAGCAACGGCGGGATGTCGATGCCGGGCGTGACGTTGGTGGATTCCTTCATGTTGAAGGCGTCGTACAGGTGCAGCTTGCGGTACTGGGACAGGATCTGGCCGTCGCGCAGCGTCACCAGCGTGTTCCAGACGCGCCCTTCCCCCGTTGGCACGTGCACGCACATCATGGTCGCCAGCTGCGAGCCGCGGCTGGCTTCCAGCAGACGGCTCATGAAGGGGCCGTCCAGCGGCTGGGCCGCCTTCAGGACGATCTGCGGATCGGTGATGTCGCGAGCCAGGATGCCTTCAGGCAGGACCAGCAGGCCGGCGCCGCCGGCGCGGGCGCGTTCCATCAGGTCGATGCAGACCTGGGCGTTTTCTTCCCAGACGCGGCTGACGGCGAACTGGCCCAAAGCAACTTTCAGCATGACGCTTTCCTTGTATCGGAGGTTTTTCCTATTGTCGCGCCAACCGCCGGACAACGCCGACTACGGGAAACTCCTAGCTCCCGCTTGTAAATTCTTTTCACGATAATGAAAAAAACCAGGTTTGACGTAAATATTTTCCATAGCAGGCGCCCCATGACGAATTCCTCCTCCCCCGCAGCCCCCCTGGACGTGAACGGCAAAGGCCTGGGCGCCTTTCCGGAATCCTGTACCACCGCGGGCGTGGCCGCGCTGAACTGGAATCTGCTCAATGAGGACGTCAGCCTGCCCGTGGCGGTGCTGTACGAAGCCCGGGTGCGCCACAACCTGCAATGGATGCAGCGCTTCATGGAAGCGTACAAGGTCAAGCTGGCGCCGCATGGCAAGACCACCATGAGCCCGGCGCTGTTCAAGCGCCAGATCGAGGGCGGCGCCTGGGGCATCACGCTGGCCACCGCGCCGCAGGTCCAGGCCGCCTACCAGCACGGCATCCGCCGGGTGCTGATGGCCAATCAGCTGGTGGGCCGCGCCAACATGGCCATCATCGCCCGCCTGCTGCGCGACCCGGCCTTCACCTTTTTCTGCATCGTGGACTCCCCCGCCAACGCGGCCCAGCTAGGCGCCTACTTCGGCGAACAGGGGCTGACCTTGCCGGTGCTGATCGAACTGGGCCCGCAGGGCGGCCGCACCGGCGTGCGCGACGATGCCCAATTGCAGGCGCTGGTCGAAGAGATAGGCAAATGGCCCGGCCTGGCCCTGGCCGGTATTGAAGTCTACGAAGGCGTGCTGCAGGAAGAAAACGCGATCCGCGCCTTCCTGCGCCGCGCCACCGACTCCCTGCGCAGCCTGGCCACCGCCGGCCGCCTGCGCAAGAACGGCCCGGCCCTGATCTCCGGCGCCGGTTCGGCCTGGTTCGACGTGGTGGCCGAGGAATTCTCGCAGCTGGACATCGGCGCGCCGCTGGAAATCGTGCTGCGCCCCGGCTGCTACCTGTCGCACGACGTCGGCATCTACCGCTCGGCCGCCGAACGCATCAATGCCCACAACCCGGTTGCCCAGAAAATGGAACCCGGCCTGCAGCCGGCCTTGCAGGTCTGGGCCTATGTGCAGTCGCTGCCCGAACCGGGCCGCGCCATCGTCGCCATGGGCAAGCGCGACGCTGCCTTCGACGCCGGCCTGCCCACGCCCGCCGCGCTGTTCCGCCCTGGCCGCGACACCGCGCCCGGCCAGGCCCCCGCGCACTGGAAGCTGAGCGCGATGATGGACCAGCACGCCTTCATGCAGATCGGCGCAGGCGACGACATCCAGGTCGGCGACATGATCGCCTTCGACATCTCCCACCCCTGCCTGACCTTCGACAAGTGGCGCCAGGTACTGCTGGTGGACGAGCAATACCGCGTCACCGACGTGGCCGGAACCTTCTTCTGAACGTCCCTGCCCGCCGCGCCGGAGCGGGGGCAGGAAGCATCGCGGGACCCCGGCGCACTCATCTAACTACAAGCAAAACCCGTTTTTGACCCTCTGGAGAGAGAATCATGAACTTCCGTACCTCCCGGCGAGGCGGTGGGCTCAATAGCCTGCTGCTGGCCGGCGCAATTGGCTTGACCGCATTGTCGTCCCCCGCCCTCTGTGCCACGCCGATCAAGGGAGGCACGATCTCGGTCGCCACCATAGGCGAGCCGCCCACGCTGGATCCGATGACCAGCACGGCCGACCTGGTGGGCATCCTGACCCAGCACTTCTTCGAAACGCTGTACACCTTCGACGGCAAGTGGAACCTGACCCCGCTGCTGGCCGACAAGCTGCCGGAAGTCTCCGCTGACGGGCTGATCTATACGATCCCGCTGCGCCAGGGCATCACCTTCCATGACGGCTCCAAGATGGATTCGTCCGACGTGCTGGCCTCGCTCAAGCGTTGGACCGAGACCGCCACGCGCGGCAAGATGGCCGCCAAGATCATCACCGGCATGGAAGCGCCGGACGCCAACACCATCCGCATCACGCTCAAGCAGCCCTATGCGCCGCTGACGGCATTGCTGGCCATGAACAACAGCGCCGCCGTCATCATGCCCAAGGGCAAGATCGCGCCGGCCCTGACTGAATTCATCGGCACCGGCCCCTACCAGTTGAAGGCGCGCGTGCCCGACCAGTACATCCAGCTGGTCCGCTTCGAAGGCTACAAGCAGCGTGAAGGCGAGCCCGACGGCTTTGGCGGCGCGCGCAAGCAGTACCTGGACGAGATCCGCTTCGTGCCGGTCAGCAATGCCAACACCCGCGTCGAAAGCGCGGTGGCCGGCCAGTTCGACTATGTCGACTCGCTGCCGGTGGAATCGCTGCCCAAGCTCAAGAACGGCCGCTCCGACCCCGTCATGCTCAAGCCCTTCGGCTGGCCGCGCCTGGTGCTCAACACCAAGCAGGGCATCATGTCGAACCTGGCGGTCCGCCAGGCCGTGCAGCTGGCGCTCAACGAAGAAGACATGCTGTACGCCGCGTTCGGCGACAAGAACTTCTACAAGCTCAACGGCGACCTCTATCCCGAGGGCTATCCCTGGGCCACTTCGCTGGGCGGCAAGGTCTACAACAAGGGCGACGCCGCCGGCGCCAAGAAACTGGTGGACGGCGCCAACGTGCAGGACCGCAAGATCCGCATCCTGACCAGCCAGCAGTACGAGTTCCACTACAAGATGGCCCTGGTGGCCGCCGAATACCTGAAGGCCGCCGGCTTCACCGTCGACATGCAGGTGGTGGACTGGGCCACGCTGACGCAACGCCGCCAGGATCCGGCGCTGTGGGACGTCTTCATTACCCACAGCCCCTTCCTGCCCGAGCCGGCCCTGATCGACTTCCCGTCCAAGGACGCGCCGGGCTGGTGGGACACGCCGCGCCGCAACCAGACGCTGGACGCCTTCAACCAGGCCGGCAGCCAGGAAGAGCGCGTCAAGCGCTGGGCTGACGTGCAGCAGGCCGTGTACGACGAAGTGCCCTTCATCAAGGTCGGCGACTTCAACGCCCAAGCGGCACGCTCGCCGTCGCTGCAAGGCACCAAGGCCGTGCCGTGGCCCTACTTCTGGAACGCCTGGAAGTCGAAGTAAACGGCGTGGCGCGGCAGGGCAAGGGCGCAAACAAGACCTCCTGCCGCGCGCGACGCATCAGCGCATGCCGCGCGGAGCGCGCCGTCTCAACGAGCGCGCCGCCCTCTCCCCACGATACGACGCTTTTTTAGGACATCCATCGTGTTGCGTTATCTCTTAAACCGGCTGGTCGGACTGGTGGCCGTGATGTTCATCGTCGCGACCATCGTGTTCGTGATCATCCGCGTCACGCCTGGCGATCCGGCCGCCGTGATGCTGGGTCCGCAGGCCAGCCAGCAGGACATCGCCGCGCTGCGCACCCAGCTGGGGCTGGACCAGCCCATGGTCGTGCAATACCTGTCGTGGCTGGGCAAGCTGGCCCAAGGCGACCTGGGCCAATCCATCTTCATGAACAAGCCGGTGCTGTCGGCGCTGGCCGACCGCGCCGAGCCCACCATCCTGCTGACGCTCATGTCGCTCTTGATCGCCAGCGCCATCGCGCTCCCCGTGGGGATCCTGTCCGCGGTCAAGCGCGGCACCACGCTGGACCAGTCGGTGCTGTCGTTCTCGATGTTCACCTCCAGCGTGCCCAGCTTCTGGCTGGGGCTGCTGCTGATGCAGGTGTTCTCGGTCAAGCTGGGATGGCTGCCAGTGGCCGGCTACGGCGGACCGGACGCCTCGCTCATGACCCGGCTGTCGCACCTGATCCTGCCCGCCGTGGTGCTGGGCCTGGTGAACTCGGCGCTGATCACGCGCTTTATCCGCGCCAGCATGCTGGACGTGCTGCGCGACGACTATGTGCGTACCGCGCGCGCCAAGGGCCTGCCGGAAAGCAAGGTGATCCTGAAGCACGCCGTGCGCAATGCGCTGATCCCCATCCTGACGGTGCTGGGCCTGACCACGGCGCTGCTGATCAGCGGCGCGGTCGTGACCGAAACCGTGTTCGGACTGCCCGGTGTGGGCAGCCTGGTGGTGTCGGCGGTGCTGCGCCGCGACTACCCCGTCATCCAGGGCGCGCTGCTGATCATCGCGGCCATCTATGTCCTGATCAATCTCATCATCGATCTGCTCTATCTGCTGGTCGACCCCCGGGTGCGCTACTGATATGGCTATCGCAACTTCCGCAAACTCCGCCGCTGGTGCCGACCGCTGGCAGGTCCTGCGCCTGCTGGTGTCGCGCAAGACCGTGCTGATCAGCCTGATCGTGATCGTCGTGCTGGTGGCCGCCGCGCTGCTGGCGCCCTGGCTCAGCCCCTACGATCCGTTCAAGCTGTCCATCATGAACCGGCTCAAGGCGCCGGGCGCCGCGCACTGGTTCGGCACCGACGACTTCGGCCGCGACGTGTTCAGCCGCGTCATCTACGGCGGACGCCTGTCGCTGATGGTGGGCTTCTCCGTCGTCATCGTGTCCAGCATCCTGGGCATCGCATTGGGCCTAATCGCCGGCTTCTTCCGCACCGCGGACAAGTTCGTGTCGCGCCTGATCGACGCCATGATGGCCTTCCCCGACATCCTGCTGGCGATCTCGCTGGTGGCCGCGCTGGGTCCCTCGCTGGTCAACGTGGTGATCGCGCTGGGCATCGTCTACACGCCGCGCCTGGCCCGCATCGTGCGCGCCTCGACCCTGGTGATCCGCGAACTGCCCTTTGTTGAAGCGGCCCGCGCGCTGGGCGTGCCCACCTGGCGCATCGTCACCGTGCACGTGCTGCGCAACCTGGTGTCGCCCATCCTGGTGCAGGGCACGTTCATCTTCGCCTACGCGATCCTGGCCGAAGCCGGCCTGTCGTTCCTGGGCGTGGGCGTGTCGCCCGACATCCCGACCTGGGGCACCATGATCAACGCCGGCCAGCAGTACATGGGTTCGGCCGACTGGATCATGATTTTCCCCGGCATCGCCATCGTGTTGTCCGTGCTGTCGCTGCAACTGGTCGGCGACGGCCTGCGCGACGTCCTCGATCCGCGCCTGCGCAAGGAGCTGTAATCATGACCGCAAGCACCCGAGACGTCGTGCTTTCCGTGGAAGGGCTGAAGACCTGGTTCCACAGCCGCGACGGCATCGCCAAATCGGTGGATGGTGTGACCTTCGACCTGGCCCGCGGCGAAACGCTGGCCATCGTCGGCGAGTCCGGTTCCGGCAAGTCCGTGACCAGCCTGTCCATCATGGGCCTGCTGCCCAAACCGGCCGGCCGCATCGAGGCCGGCAGGATCCTGTACCGCGACCGCCAGGGCGCGCAGCACGATCTGGCTCAGGCCACGCCGGCCACCCTGCGCAAGATCCGCGGGGCCGAAATCGCCATGATCTTCCAGGAGCCCATGACCAGCCTGAACCCGCTGTACACAGTGGGCGACCAGATCGCCGAGGCCGTGCTGCAGCACGAAGGCGGCTCCTATGACGCCGCGCTCCGGCGCGCCCGCGAAATGCTGGAGCGCGTGGAAATCCCGGCGGCCGACCGCCGCGTCAACGAGTACCCGCACCAGATGTCGGGCGGCATGCGCCAGCGCGTGATGATCGCTTTGGCCCTGGCCTGCAACCCCGCCGTGCTGATCGCCGACGAGCCCACCACCGCGCTGGATGTGACCGTGCAGGCGCAGATCCTGGACCTGCTGCGCCGGCTGCAGGCCGAGATGAACATGAGCATCCTATTCATCACCCACAACCTGGGCGTGGTGGCCGAGATCGCGCATCGCGTGGCGGTCATGTACGCGGGCCGCGTGGTCGAGGACGCCGGCGTCTACGACCTGTTCGAAAAGCCCACCCATCCCTACACCCGCGGTTTGCTGTCCTGCATTCCCACCGCCGCCCTGCTGGCCTCCGGCGAACGCCTGCGCGCCATTCCCGGCAACGTGCCCAGCGTGCTGTCGCTGCCGCCCGGCTGTACCTTCGCGCCGCGCTGTCCCCTGGCCGCCGACGACTGCCGCGCCGCCGTGCCCGAACTCCTGCCAGTGCAGACCGAACACCGCGCGCGCTGCATCAAGGTGAATCCGATATGACGACTAGCCCCATTCCCATCCGCGCCGAAGAGCCGCTGGTGCGGATCCAGGACCTGAAAGTCCACTTCCCCACCTCGCAGGCGCGCAACGCCCCTGTGGTGAAGGCCGTGGACGGCGTCAGCTTCGACGTGCCGCGCAACACCATCGTCGGTCTGGTCGGAGAGTCCGGCTCCGGCAAGACCACCACGGGCCGCGCCCTGCTGCGCCTGTTCGCGCCCACCGCTGGACGCATCCTGTTCGACGGCCAGGACATCACCAAGCTGTCCGAAAAGCAGATGCTGCCCTGGCGCCGCCGCATGCAGATCGTGTTCCAGGACCCTTACGCCAGCCTCAACCCGCGCATGACGGTGGCCGAGATCCTGGGCGAGGCGCTGGACACGCACCGCCTGGCGCAGAACCGCCGCATGGCCCGCATCGGCGAGCTGCTGGAACGCGTGGGGCTGAACGCCGACCACAGCCGCCGCTATCCGCACGAGTTCTCGGGCGGCCAGCGCCAGCGCATCGGCATCGCCCGCGCCCTGGCGGTCGAACCCGATTTCATCGTGGCCGACGAGCCGGTCTCGGCCTTGGACGTCTCGGTGCAGGCACAGGTGCTGAACCTGCTGCAGGACCTGCAGCGTGACCTGGGGCTGACCATGCTGTTCGTGGCCCACGACCTGGCGGTGGTGGACTATCTGTGCGACGAGGTCGTGGTGATGTACCTGGGCCGCGTCATGGAACGCGGCCCCACCAGCGAGGTCTATGCCCGCCCCCGCCATCCCTATACCCGCGCGCTGCTGTCCGCCGCGCCGGTGCCGGACCCGCGCGCGCCGCGCTCGCGTATCCTGCTCAAGGGCGACATCCCCAGCCCGGTCAATCCGCCTTCCGGCTGCGTGTTCCGCACCCGCTGCCCGTACGCCATCGAAAGCTGCGCGACCACCGAGGCGCAGGCCGCCAACGTCGGTCCGGGCCACTATGTGGCTTGTTCGCGCATCGGCGATGCCGAACTGGCCGCCTGATCGCCGCCCTGTCCAGACCAGACCCAGGAAGCCCACATGAACATCATCCGCGACATCGTCTTCCAGATACGCAGTCGACGGGACTCGCTGAGCGTGACCGAACGCAAAGTCGCCGACGCCATCCTGGACGACATCATCTGGGGCGCCAGCGCCACCGTCGACCAACTGGCCGCCAAGGCCGGCGTCAGCATCGCCACCATCTCGCGCTTCGCCCGCACGGTCGGCTGCGACGACACGCGCGACCTGAAGCTGAAGCTGGCCCAGGCCAGCACCGTGGGCAGCCGCTTTCTCGACCCCAGCGCGCCGCCCGAGGAAAGCACCTTCTACGCCCGCATCTACGCCGACATCGAAAGCACGTTGCGCGCGCACCTGCCCAACTTCACCGAGCAGCTGTTCGAAGCCGCGGCGGGCATCGTCGACGGCGCCCGCATGATCTACGTGTTCGGCATGGGCGGCGCGTCGGCCGTGCTGGCGCAGGAAGTGCAGTCGCGCCTGGTGCGGCTGGGCTACCCCATCGCCGTGTACAGCGACGCGGTGCTGCTGCGCATGGTCGCGGCCACCCTGGACGAGCGCGATGCGGTACTGATCCTGTCGGCCTCGGGCCTGACGCCTGAAATCGTGGGCGCGGCCCGCATCGTCAAGCAGTACCAGGCGCGCATCGTCGCCATCACCGACGCGACCTCGGCGCTGGCCGGGCTGGCCGACGTGGTCCTGCCCATCCGCACCGACGAAACCGACTTCATCTACAAGCCCTCGGCGTCGCGCTACGCGATGATGCTGGCCATAGACCTGCTCTCGACCGAACTGGCCATGCTGAACCAGGAAGAAAACCGGGAGCGCCTGCGCCGCATCAAGCTGGCGCTGGACGAACACCGCGGCGGCCCGAACCGCCTGCCGCTGGGCGATTGAACTGGAACACAAGATGTACGACACCCTCATAGGCAATGTGCTGGTCCTGGACGGCACCGGCGAACCCGCCTACCGCGCCAGCGTGGCGCTGGCCGACGGCCGCATCGCCGCCATCGGCGACCTGCCCGGCGCGGCCGCCCGCCATATTTTCGACGGCACCCGCCTGGCGCTGGCTCCCGGCTTCATCGACGTGCATACCCATGACGACACCAACGTCATCCGCACGCCGGACATGCTGCCCAAGCTGTCCCAGGGCGTGACCACCGTGGTGGTGGGCAATTGCGGCATCAGCGCCTCGCCCGTGGCCTTGCGCGGCGAACCGCCGGATCCGATGAACCTGCTGGGGTCCCGCGCGGATTTCAGCTATCCCACCTTTGCCGACTACACCCGCGCCATCGAGGCCGCGCAGCCTGCCGTGAACGTGGCGGCGCTGGTCGGCCACACCGCCCTGCGCAGCAATCACATGGACCGGCTCGACCGCGCCGCCACGCGCGAGGAAGTGCTGGCCATGCGCGAGCAGCTGCGCGACGCGCTGGCGCATGGCGCCATCGGCCTGAGCACGGGGCTGGCCTATGCCTCCGCCTTCGACGCGGACACCGATGAGGTCAAGCTGCTGGCCGAGGCCCTGGACGAATTCGGCGCGCTCTACACCACTCATCTGCGCTCGGAATTCGCCGCCATCCTGGAGGCCATGCAGGAAGCCTTCGACATCGCCCAGCACGCCCGCGTGCCCGTGGTGGTCTCGCACCTGAAGTGCGCCGGCGCCGGCAACTGGGGCCGCACGAAGGAAGTCCTGGCCACGCTGGAAACCGCGGGCCGCCTGCAACACGTGGGCTGCGACTGCTATCCCTATTCCGCCAGCTCGTCCACGCTGGACTTGAAGCAGGTCACTGACGAGTTCGACATCGACATCACCTGGTCGGTGCCGCATCCGGAGCAGGCCCGCCGCAAGCTCGCCGACATTGCCGCCGACTGGGGCCTGCCCTTGGTGGAGGCGGCCGCGCGCCTGCAGCCGGCCGGCGCTGTGTACCACAACATGCACGAAGACGACGTGCGCCGCGTGCTGTCGCACCGGCTCACCATGGTGGGCTCCGACGGCCTGCCCAACGACCCCATGCCGCATCCCCGGCTGTGGGGCGCGTTCCCGCGCGTGCTGGGACACTACAGCCGCGACGTGGGCCTGTTCCCGCTGACCGAGGCCGTGCACAAGATGACCGGCCTGTCCGCCGCCCGCTTCGGCCTGGCCGATCGTGGGCTGGTGCGCGAGGGCTATCATGCGGACCTGGTGCTGTTCGATCCGGCCACGGTGATCGACCGCGCCACCTTCGCCGCCCCGGTGCAGACCGCCGCGGGCATCGAGGCGGTCTGGGTCAATGGCGCCCTGTCCTACCGCCAGGGCGAGGCCACGGGCGACCGCGCCGGCCGCTGGCTGCCGCGCAGCGGCGACCTGCGTAAGAACTTCCAATAGGCGCCCTGCGCCAGACCGACCCTCATTCCAAGGAGAGAACCATGAGCACAGCTCCCACCGCCGACAACAACGGCATCACCCGCTACGGCGTCGCCGGCGGCACCGGCCAGGGCGGCTCGCACATGCCCTTTGCCCGCGCGGTCGCGGCCGACGGCTGGCTTCACGTGTCCGGCCAAGTGCCGATGGACAATGGCGAAGTCGTCGAAGGCGGCATCGTGACCCAATCGCACAAGGCCATCCAGCAGGTCCTGGCCATCCTGAAGGAAGCCGGCTACGGCCCCGAACACGTGGTGCGCTGCGGCGTATGGCTGGACGACGCGCGCGACTTCGCGTCGTTCAACAAGGTGTTCAAGGAGTATTTTGGGGAGAACCCGCCGGCGCGGGCCTGTGTGCAGTCTTCGTTGGTCGTCGACGCCAAGGTCGAGGTCGATTGCATCGCGTATAAGCGTCCTTGAGAGGTCCTTGCGCTTAAAAAAAATGCCCGGCGACGCCGGGCATTTTTCATCACATCTTCACCACGTCCACGCCCTTGGGCGCGACGAATTGGAATTCCTTGGCCGGCAGCTGTGGATTGGCGGCAATGCCGGACAGATCCACGCGGGTGGTTTGTCCAAACGAGTCCAGCAGCTCCACGCGCACCGGCAAATTGTCCTTCATGCCGATGTCCACGCGCGAGAAACCCGCATCGGCGGTGCGCGGCTTGGCGCGCAACCAGTCGATCCCGTCCTTGGACGGCAGGGCCGAGACGTCGAACGACTGCTCCAGCGAGCCCGAGCCGAACAGGATGGCCGCAGGCGAGGTGCCGATGGCGGCGTCGACCTTGCGTTCGGTCACCTGGGCCAGGTCCGGATCGAACTGGAACACCTGGCGGCCATCCGACACCACCAGCTGTTCATAGGGCTTCTGCACCGCCCACTTGAATTTGCCGGGGCGCTGGAACGAAAACACGCCGGTCTGGGCAGGCTGCGTGCGGCCCTGGTTGTTCACCGTGTACTGCGAGAACGAACCGGTGGCGGAGGTCACCGTGGCCACGAAGGCGCGCAACTGCTCCTGCGCGCTGGCGGCGAACGCCAGGGCGGGCGCCAGGCTCAGGGCCGCGACGGCGGCCAGTCGGCGGAACATCTTCATCAAGCTTCCTCTCGGGCGGCGGCGGCCGCGGGAACGAGGATCTCGCGGTTGCCATTGGACTGCATCGCCGACACCATACCCGATTGCTCCATCTGCTCCAGTAACCGGGCAGCACGGTTGTAACCAATGCGCAGGTGGCGTTGCACCAGCGAGATGGAGGCGCGGCGGTGCTTGAGCACCACTTCGCACGCCTGGTCGTACATCGGATCCGATTCGGCGTCGCCGCCGATGCCGGTGACGCTGCTGGCGCCTTCGCCGCCGTCACCGTCCAAGCCGCCTTCCAGCAGGCCTTCGATGTAGTTGGGTTCGCCCTGCGCCTTGAGGCTTTCCACCACGCGGTGCACTTCGTCATCGCTGCAGAACGCGCCGTGCACGCGCACCGGCAGGCCGGTGCCTGGCGGCATGTAGAGCATGTCGCCCTGGCCCAGCAGGGTTTCCGCGCCCATCTGGTCCAGAATGGTGCGCGAGTCGATCTTGGACGACACCTGGAACGCGATGCGCGTCGGGATGTTGGCCTTGATCAGGCCGGTGATCACGTCCACACTGGGACGCTGCGTGGCCAGGATCAGGTGGATGCCGGCGGCGCGCGCCTTCTGCGCCAGGCGGGCGATCAGTTCTTCGATCTTCTTGCCCACCACCATCATCAGGTCGGCGAGTTCGTCGATGACCACCACGATGGTGGGCAGCGGCGACAGCGGCTCGGGTGCGTCCGGCGTCAGCGAGAACGGATTGGGGATGGGTTCCTCGCGCTTGATCGCGTCGCGGATCTTGGTGTTGTAGCCCGCCAGGTTGCGCACGCCCATCTTGCTCATCAGGCGGTAGCGCTTTTCCATTTCGCCCACGCACCAGTTCAGCGCGTTGGAAGCATGGCGCATGTCGGTGACCACCGGCGCCAGCAAGTGCGGAATGCCTTCGTAGACGCTCATTTCGAGCATCTTCGGGTCGATCAGGATCAGCCGGGTGTGGGACGCGTCCGCCTTGTACAGCAGCGACAGGATCATGGCGTTGATCCCCACCGACTTGCCCGAACCGGTCGTACCCGCCACCAGCAGGTGGGGCATCTTGGCCAGGTCGGCCACCACCGGGTTGCCGGCGATGTCCTTGCCCAGCGCCATCGTCACGACCGAATGGCTGGCGTGATAGGTCTGCGAACCCAGGATCTCGGACAGGCGCACCATCTGGCGGCGCGGGTTGGGCAGTTCCAGGCCCATCAGGTTCTTGCCCGGAATGGTTTCCACCACCCGGATGCTGACCAGGCTGAGCGCGCGCGCCAGGTCCTTGGCCAGGTTGACGATCTGGCTGCCCTTCACGCCCGTGGCGGGCTCGATTTCGTAGC
The DNA here is from genome assembly GCF_017355315.1 of Achromobacter sp. SD115. Classification (NCBI taxonomy): domain Bacteria; kingdom Pseudomonadati; phylum Pseudomonadota; class Betaproteobacteria; order Burkholderiales; family Alcaligenaceae; genus Achromobacter; species Achromobacter sp. SD115. Next base: position 210,603 of record NZ_JADIJM010000010.1, read on the forward strand.
GCGTGATGACCGGGCCAGCCTGCGCCGCCACCACGGTGACCGACACGCCGAAGTCGGCCAGCTTCTTTTCGATCAGGCGCGAGGTGAATTCAATGGTTTCGGCCGACACCGTTTCCTGGTTGGCCAGGGGCGGATCCAGCAGGCTGATCGCCGGCAGGTCGCCTTCGGCGCCGCCCGAGGGCGCGAAGAACAGCGATTGCTGTTTTTCCTTTTCGACCCGTTCGGACTTGGGCACCACGGTAATCGCCGGTTCGATCCGGACCGGCTGCTCATGGACCAGTTTTTCCTGCTTGGCCACGACCTGTTCGGTGCGCACGGCCTTGGCGACTTCACCGACCTTGCGGTCTTCGCGCGCGGCATAGGAATCGCGCACGCGGCGTACCAGGCCTTCCAGCCAGGAGCCCACGCGTTCGGCGATGGACAGCCACGAGAACGAGAAGAACAGGCTCAGGCCGATGGCCAGCATGACCAGGAAGGCCAAGGTGCTGCCAGTGAAGCCGATGCTGCGGCCGATCAGGTCTGCCAACGTCTGGCCGATCACGCCGCCGGCGCCGCTGGTGTTTTCCGAGGCGCCGGGCAGGTGCGTGCCGCGGCTGGCCAGGCGCAGGGCTTCCATGCCCAGCGAACCAACCAGCAGCAGGAAGAAGCCGATGCCTTCTTCCCAGTGGACGCGGGGCAACACTTCCGGTTGCTTACTATTGGTAACGCGAAGGTGGCTGGCCAGGCGGCGGTAGCCCGCCCGCACCCGGTGCAGCAGCAAAATCACCCACCACCAGGCGGAAAAACCGAACAGATAGAGCAGGATGTCCGCCAGATAGGCGCCCAGGGTCCCGCCCCGGTTGTGGATGGCGCCGGCGGGGACGGAATGCGACCAGCCCGGGTCGGCGGCGTTCCAGGTGGCCAGCACCAGCGTCAGCCAGGCCGCCAGGGCGGCGAAGAGGATCCAACGGGCTTCACGCAGCAGCGCGGACAAGCGCGTCTGCAGGGGGGAAGGCCCGTTACGGGTGTTGCGCGAGGCGCGCGGAGAAGCAGTCGAGATACGCGGCATGCGGCTCATTATAATTGGGCGTTAACCTAAAGATACCCGCCCATGTCCACGCCTACGCACGCTAAAGTTTTGATACTCGGTTCCGGCCCTGCCGGTTACACGGCGGCCGTCTATGCGGCACGCGCCAATCTGAGCCCTGTTCTTGTTACAGGTCTGGCCCAAGGCGGCCAGCTCATGACCACCACGGACGTCGACAATTGGCCGGCCGACGCCGATGGCGTGCAGGGTCCGGACCTGATGCAGCGCTTCCAGAAGCACGCCGAACGCTTCAACACCGAAATGATCTTCGACCACATTGCCAAGGTCGATGTGTCCAAGCGCCCGTTCACCCTCACGGGCGACACCGGCAAGATCTACACCTGCGACGCCCTGATCATCGCCACCGGCGCCTCGGCCAAGTATCTCGGCCTGCCCTCGGAAGAGGCCTTCATGGGCCGCGGCGTGTCCGGCTGCGCCACCTGCGACGGCTTCTTCTACCGCAACCAGGACGTGGTCGTGGTCGGCGGCGGCAATACCGCCGTGGAAGAAGCGCTGTACCTGTCGAACATCTGCCGCAAGGTCACCCTGATCCACCGCCGCGACAAATTCCGCGCCGAGCCCATCCTGGTCGACAAGCTCATGAGCAAGGTCGAGAACGGCAACATGGAACTGAAGCTGTTCCATACCCTGGAAGAAGTACTGGGCGACGACAGCGGCGTGACCGGCGTGCGCGTGCGCCACGTGGACACCGGCGCCACCGAGGACATGACGGTCACCGGCGCCTTCATCGCCATCGGCCACCAGCCCAACACCGAGATCTTCCAGGGCCAGCTGGAAATGAAGGACGGCTACATCGTCACCAAGAGCGGCCTGTCCGGCATGGCCACCATGACCTCGGTCCCGGGCGTGTTCGCCGCCGGCGACGTGCAGGACCACGTCTACCGCCAGGCCATCACCAGCGCCGGCACGGGCTGCATGGCCGCGCTGGACGCACAACGGTGGCTGGAGAATGCGGGGCAGTAAGGTCGGCCTGGCCGACCTGAAACGCCTGAAGAAAGACCTGCAGGCCGAACGCGAGCGCGCCGCCCTCGCCCAGCGGGTGGCGGTGCTGAAAAAGCCCGAAACCGCCCCCGTGGACGACATGGCGGCGTTCAAGCGCACCATGAAGTCGGTCACGCCGATCAAGCAGGCCGCCCGGGTGGAACACAAGCCCGTGGCGGAACCCGCGCCCGCGCTGCGCCGCGCCAATGCCTTGGGCGAAACGCCCGCGCGCGCCGATGCCGGGGTCTCCGATGGCGGTGAAATCACACACCTGCTGTCCGAAGCCGGAACCGCCTTCGTGCGCAGCGACGCCGCGCCCGATACCGCCCGCAACCTGCGCCGCGGCCAATGGCGCGCCGGCGCCGAGCTGGACCTGCACGGCCTGCGGGTGGAACAGGCCCGCCACGCCCTGCTGTCGTTCCTGGACGAATGCCAGGAACACGGCATCCGCTGCGTGCGCGTGGTGCACGGCAAGGGCTACGGCTCGCAGGGGCTGGAACCGGTCTTGAAGGACAAGGCGCGCACCTGGCTGGTGCAGAAAAGCGAAGTGCTGGCATTTTCCGAAGCGCCCGAACGCGAAGGCGGCGCTGGCGCCCTGCTGGTGCTGCTGCGGCAATCCGAAGGATCGCGCAAATGAAGTGGCTCTACCTGGGTGTGGCCATCATCGCCGAGATCTTCGCGACCAGCGCGCTCAAGGGATCCGAAGGCTTCACGCGCCTGACGCCGTCCATCATCACGGTGGTCGGCTACCTGATCTCGTTCTATTTCCTGTCGCTGACGCTGCGCGAAATTCCCGTGGGCATCGCCTACGCGATCTGGTCCGGCGTGGGCATCGTGCTGATTTCCATCGTGGGCGCGGTGCTGTTCAAGCAACACCTGGACACGCCCGCGCTGATCGGCATCGGACTCATCATCGCCGGCGTGGTGGTGATGAACGTCTTCTCGAAATCCGTCTCGCATTGAAGCCCCGCGCCCAGCCGACGGCGTACTTCCGCATCCGCCGCTGGCTGGCGGCGGCTCTGTGCCTGGGCGGCCTGGGCCTTCTGGCGGCAGGCAACGCCTGGGCCCAGGACTTCAACCGCGCCGCCGAACTCGTGCGCTACCGCACCTGGCTCACCGCTTTCAAGCAAGACCTGGACCGGCTGTCCGCAACGCCCCGCCCGCTCTCGGAGACCGAGCTGGACGCGCTGTTCGCCCGCACGGTGACGCCTGGCACGCGCGGCGCGGGGTTCATCCGCCAGGCCTTCACGCAGCGCGGCGGCGAAGGCGGCTACTTTCCAAGACCCGGCCCGCGCGCCGTGCTCATGGCCGTGCTGGACAGCGCCATCCCCGCCGGCCAGGGCGGCATATACCCCGAAGCGGACCCGGCTCTCAACGTCACGGACCTGACCGTCTGGTACCTGCATGTGGATGTCGGCGACATGACCAATACTTACCTGCTATCGGGCGAACACTTCACGCCTTACCGGCTGCCTCCTCCCGGCAAGCTGGAGCGCAACGCCTACCCCTTCCTGCTGATGGACACACGCAATGGCGCCCTGCGCCTGGGCGGCGTCAGCAGCGAACTCTGGGGGCTGATCGCCTACCTGCACAATGCCACGCTCTGATTGCACGCTGCGCCTGCTTGCGCTGACGGCGCTGTCCATGGCGCCCGGGCTGGCGAACGCGCTCTGCGAACCGCTGGCCGCGTCCGCAGAGCGCCAAACCAGGGTGATGGACATTTCCCTGGACGACACGAATACTTTGCTGGCGCTGGACGGTTCTCGTATCCGCTCATGGCTGCCAAGCGTCGCCATCGACACGGGCGCCCGCGCCACCGCCGTCATCTGGGCCGAACGCGTGGACTGGTCGGTCTACGCGGCCGCGCCCAACGCCCGCATCGGCGTCACCATGCTGCGCTGGGAAACCGGCGCGGACGGCCGTCGGCATTTATGCGGCATTGCCCGCTACAGCGCCAGCGCCGTGCAGGAAGCCCGGGAATCGGGCATGGCCGCGCTCCCCGCGCCGCACGCGGAAACGCGCTTCTACTATGACGCCAGCGGCCGCTTGACGGGCTACGAAGAACGCTCGCGCGCTTGGGACGGCCGCCGCAACCCGCCAGCGCGGTTCTGCCTGCGCTACGACGCCCACGGCTGGCTGGCCGAGCTGGGCGCCAACGATTGCGCCGCAGCGTCCCGGCCCGTGACCCGCTACGTGCATGACGAAGCGGGCCGGCTCCTGCGCACCATTTCGTATCAAGAAAAATCCGACGACGCGTTCGAAGTCGTGACGCACGATGCCCAAGGCCGCGAGGCGCTGCGCTATTTGCGCCAACGGCAGACATGGGCGGACGAGGCCCCCGTGCTGGGGCTGCCCTACCGCGCCAGCCCGAACCCGTACGCCGTGCTGGTACTGCCCGGCCCGGCCTGGCAAGCGCCCGCGCTGGACTCGTACCACTACGACTGGACCGTCGTGCAGCCCAGGAAGACTGCCGAGGGCACGGCCAGCATCTATGCCGCCAAGCGCGACCCCGCCCAGGTCCTGGCAAAAGGCACCAGCGACGGCAACGGACAGTTCCCCATGAGCGCCGCGCAACGCAAGCGGATCTGGGACGCCGCCGGCCGGACGCCGGGCGGCGTGCAATGGCTATGGGCGCCCGGCCAGACCTATACCTTGCTGCAAGCCATGCCTGCGGCGCAGTGGGCGTCCTGCATCGACCCGGAAAACCGTAAGGCCGACGCCTGCGGCACGCCTTAGGCGCGCTCCCCCTGCGGCTTGGACGCGCCCGGATGGCGCAGATAGTCCACCAGCGCCAGCGTGGCGCGGTCGGGCGGCGGCGTCAGCAGCGATACCACGATGATCGTCAGGAAAGCCACCGGCGCGCCGAACACGCCCGCCGCGATCGGCTGAATGCCCCACCACAGGTCCACCGGCTGCGTGCGCGAAATGCCCAGCACCCATTCGCGCAGCCACGGATGCGTGTGGGTCATGTAGGCGAACGTCACCGCCAGTCCCGCCGCCATGCCCAGCGTCGCGCCCCATTTGTTGGCGCGGCGCCAGAACACGCCCATGACCAGGGCCGGGAAGAAGGACGAAGCCGCAAAGGAAAACGCGGCCGACACCATGAAGAGTATGTCCGCCGGCTTGCGCGCGGCCACCCAGGCGGCGCCAAACGCCACCAGCAGCAGCAAGATCTTGGACACCATCACGCGGCGCGCTGCCGACATACGCGGCGACACCATCCGGTACCACATGTCGTGCGACAGGGAGTTGGACAGCGTCAGCAACAAGCCGTCGGCGGTGGATAGCGCCGCGGCCAGGCCGCCCGCCGCCACCAGGGCCGATATCACGTAAGGCAAGCCGCCGATTTCCGGCATGGCCAGCACCACCACGTCGGCGCCCATGCTGATCTCGCTGAGCTGCACGATGCCGTCGCGGTTGACGTCGGTCACGTCCAGCAGATTGCTGTCGACGGCGCTCCAGGCATGCACCCAATTGGGCAGGCTGAGGAAGCTGGATCCCACCACCTGGGTATAGACCTCGTACTTCACCAGCAGCGCCAGCGCCGGCGCCATGAAGTACAGCAGCAGGATGAACAGCAGCGACCAGCACACCGACTTGCGCGCCTCGATGACCGAAGGCGTGGTGTATGAGCGCATCAGGATATGCGGCATGCCCGCGGTGCCCAGCATCAGACAGAGCACCAGCGCCAGGAAGTTGATGCGCATGTTGCGCTGCTCTTCCGGGTCCTTGGAGGGAAAGGGTTCCGCATGCGGCGTGGCCGGCGCCGCCCGCGCTTCGAAAGTGGCTTTGGACTGCGACCATGCAATGCGCGCCTCTTCCACGCTGCCGGGGTAGCTGGACAGCTCGCGCTCCGCCGAGCGGATCTCGACCATGGGCGCATCGGTGGCGTTGAGCTGGGCCAGCCGGCTGCGCAGCTTGTCCTTTTCCAGCGTCCAGGATTCGGGCAATGCCGCCACCCGGCGGCCCATCTCGTTGGCGCGCTCTTGCCAAAGCCGGCGCGCCTCGATTTCGGAGGGATCATTCTGCAGGTACACCTCTTTTTCGGTGACCTGCTGCAGCACCACGCCAGCCGACAACTGCGGCACGGGCATATTGGTGTGCTTGATCGACAGCCACACCACCGGCACCAGATAGGCGATCACCAGGATGATGTACTGCCCCACCTGCGTCCAGGTGACCGCGCGCATGCCCCCCAGGAACGAACAGACCAGCATGCCGCCCAGCGCCACGAAGATGCCGAGCTCGAACGAAATTCCGGTCATGCGGGTGGTGATGATGCCCACGCCGTAGATCTGCGCCACCAGATAGGTGAAGGAACAGAGAATGGCGCAGGCCACGCCCGCCAGGCGCGGCATGTTGCCGCCATAGCGCGCGCCCATGAAGTCGGGAATGGTGTATTGGCCGAAGCGGCGCAAGTAGGGCGCCAGCAGCATCGCCACCAGCACGTAGCCGCCGGTCCAGCCCATGATGTAGGCCAGCCCGCCATAGCCCGTCAGGTAGAGCGTGCCCGCCACGCCGATGAAGGACGCCACCGACATCCAGTCGGCGGCCGTGGCCATGCCGTTGTAGATCGCCGGCACCCGCCGGCCGGCCACGTAGTACTCGACCTGGTCCGAGGTCCGGCAGACGATGCCGATGCCGGCGTACAGGCTGACCGTGACCAGCAGGAACACGTAGCCGATCCAGTTGCGCGGCATTCCGAGGATCTCGGCCAGCGCCATCAACAGGATCATCAGCGCGAAGCCCGCCGTGTACAGCACGTAGATGCGGCGCAACCGGACTCTGAATTGCTGGGGCGTATCTCCGCTGAAAAACGGCATCAGCGGTGTCCTCCGGGCTCTTCGAAGCGCTCATCGGCGCGATTCATGACCCGGGCGTAGATACCGATGATGATCAGGTAGGCCAGCGGCGCGCCATAGGCCGCCATCCAGAATGCGAAGGGCCAGCCGATGAAGTCGAAGTTCAGGCTGCGGGCGAAATAGGCGGGAATGAAGGTCAGCGCGGCCCAGACGACGAGCAGCACCAGGATCAACCGCAAGTTGCGGCGCCAATAGGGAGTCGAGGCTGGTTTCGAGGATGAAAGGCGCGATTCCGACATAGCTGGGATGAGCTGACCCTGTCTGATTATCGCGAAACGCGGCGCCTGAAAAGCCCTGGTACTTGAAATGCCGGCTTTTTATGCGACAACGGCTGGCACTACCTGGTGCCAGCCGCTGTGCGTTTTGCTTTTTTTGGGTACTGCTTTACTTTTTTTATGTACCGGTGCCGCCGGTATTTGCCCATGCAGGGCTTTGTCTCCTCACCTGCATGGGATGAGATTCTGCACCAGAAGCGGGATTGTCACACTAGGGGAATGCCCTAAGAAGGAGCATTCATTTACATATTTCCCGCACCAAGTTGGTGCAATTTGGGTTGTAGGTTCTAAATACTGGGATTTTTTAAACGCCCTAGAGCCG
>NZ_JADIJM010000011.1:0-206902 GCF_017355315.1 Achromobacter sp. SD115
GTCCAGTCCCTTTACCTTTCTCTCTGGTGAGTTGATCAAGTTGTTCGCAACGGCGCTGCTGTTGTGGCTGCTTTCGCGTGTGGCGCAGGACAGCCTCGTATGGCCTGCCGCGTTGCTCGGTCTGATACTCACATTGAAGGGCTATCTCCTGCTCTTGATGTTCCGCAAGTTGTCATAGCGCCGAGCAGGTTTGCGGCAAACGAAATCGTGGAATCGTCCGGTTCGCAAGGGCCGGGCACAGCAAATAGGGTAGGATTCAAATGGCTGCTGCCAGCGACGTGTCGCCTCAGTCCGCGTATATTCAGCACCACCTGGTGCATCTGAACAATACCGGTGAGAAACAGAGCGCTATCGCTCAGTTCGACATCATCAATTACGACTCGTTGTTCTGGTCCGGCCTGATGGGTCTGATCGTCATTTTCTTCCTCTGGCGCGCTGCGCGCCGCGCCACCAATGGCGTGCCGGGCCGTTTCCAGGCCTTCGTGGAAATGATCGTCGACATGGTCGACGACCAGGCCAAGGGCATCGTCCACAACGCCAAGAGCCGTCTCTTCATCGCCCCGCTGGCGCTCACCGTGTTCCTCTGGATCATCCTGATGAACGCGCTGGACCTGCTGCCCGTCGATCTGCTGCCCTCCATCTGGCGCCTGACCGGCCTGGGTGCCGAGCACGGCGACCCGCTCTACTACCACCGCATTCTGCCGACCGCCGACCTGAACGTGCCGATGGGCATGTCGCTGGGCGTGCTGCTGCTGATGTTCTACTACGGCATCAAGATCAAGCACCCGGGCGGCTTCGTCAAGGAACTGTTCACCGCGCCGTTCCACGCGCACGGCATCGGCGCCATCGTGCTGGCTCCGTTCAACCTGCTGCTGAACCTGATCGAATACGCCGCCAAGTCCGTCTCGCTGGGCATGCGGTTGTTCGGCAACATGTTCGCCGGCGAACTGATTTTCATGCTGATCGCCCTGCTGGGCGGCGCCTGGACCGGCTTCAACGGCGCCAGCATCGGCTTGGGCATCGGTCACATCCTGGCCGGTTCCATCTGGGCGATCTTCCACATCCTGATCGTCCTGCTGCAGGCCTTCATCTTCATGATGCTGACGCTGGTGTACCTCGGCCAGGCTCACGAAGGCCACTGATCCCCCGAATTTCCCGTGCTGGCCACCCGGCCAGCACGGGATAGCAAGATTATCTTGCATTGAGCAGTACCCCTTATTTTTCAATTTTTGACTTCAGATTTCTAACCAAGGAGTTGTCATGACCAACGTCGCTTTCGTTGCCCTCGCATGCGGTCTTATCATCGGTCTGGGCGCTATCGGCGCTTGCATCGGCATCGCACTGATGGGCGGCAAGTATCTGGAAGCCTCGGCTCGTCAGCCTGAACTGATGAACGCTCTGCAAACGAAGATGTTCCTGCTGGCTGGCCTGATCGACGCGGCATTCCTGATCGGCGTGGGTATCGCCATGCTGTTCGCCTTCGCCAACCCGTTCGTCGGCTAAGGCACCGCCCGCCGGCGAAAAGGCGGGTCATGACGCTGGCGGCGATGCGGGTGCAAGCTCCGTCGCCGCCTAGCAAAGTATCGAGTGCTCCGTGACGCCCCTTTCCGGGTGCGGTCGGAGCCGCAAGGTGTTAAAGGAACGACCGTGAATCTGAACGCGACGATCATTTTCCAGATGCTCGTGTTCTTCGTTCTGGGCTGGTTCACGATGAAATTCGTGTGGCCCCCCCTGACGAAGGCGATGGACGAGCGCCGCCAGAAAATCGCCGACGGCCTGGCCGCCGCCGAGAAGGGCAAAGCCGATCTGGCTCAAGCCCAGGCGCGCGTCAGTCTGATCGAGGCTTCTGCCAAGTCCGAAAACCACGCCCGCATCATCGAGGCCGAGAAGCAAGCCGCCTCCCTGATCGAGCAGGCCCGCCGTGAAGCGGAAGCCGAGCGCGCCCGCATCGTGGCGCAGGCTGCCCAGGATGCCGCGCAGGAAGTCCAGCGCGCCCGCGACCTGCTGCGCGACGATGTCGCTGCGCTGGCCGTCAAGGGTGCTGAACAGATCCTTAAGCGCGAGGTTGACGCCCGCGCACACGCCGAGCTGCTCAACCAGCTCCGCGCGCAGCTTTAATCCGGGACCGTCATGGCTGAACTTTCCACTGTTGCCCGGCCCTACGCTGAAGCGCTCTTCAGCGCGGCGCGCGACGACCGCGCCGGCTTGCCGGCCTGGTCCGACCTGGTCAGCGAACTGGCTCAGGTCGCCTCCAACCCCGACGTGCGCGAGGCCATGGCCGACCCGCGTCTGGGCGACAAGCAGCGCGTCGAGCTGTTCTCCGGCCTGGTAAAGGCCGAACTGCCTCAAGCCGCCCGCAATTTCATCGAGCTGCTGGTCGAAAACGACCGGTTGCTGCTGCTGCCCGACATCGCCGCGCAATTCGCGGTGCTGCGGAATCGTCACGACGGCACGGCGCAGGCGGAAATCACCAGCGCGTTCGAACTGAGCGATGCCCAGGTCAAAGAACTGGTTACCGCCCTCGAACAAAAATTTGGCCTCAAGCTCAAGCCCAGCGTCACCGTTGATCCGTCGCTGATCGGCGGCGTGCGCGTGGCCGTCGGTGACCAGGTGCTCGATACTTCCGTACAAGCCCAATTGGCCCGCATGCGCGATCAGCTCGCCGCTTAAGGCAACTAACAGGATTCCAGGAGTCAATATGCAACTCAATCCCTCCGAGATCAGCGAACTGCTCAAGAGCCGCATCGAGGGCCTGGGCGCTTCGGCTGATGTCCGTACTCAGGGCACCGTCGTGTCCGTGACCGACGGTATTACCCGCATCCACGGCTTGTCCGACGTGATGCAGGGCGAAATGCTCGAATTCCCCAACAACGTTTTCGGTCTGGCGCTCAACCTCGAGCGTGATTCCGTCGGCGCCGTTATTCTCGGCGACTACACCGGCGTTTCCGAAGGCGACCAGGTCAAGACGACCGGCCGCATTCTGGAAGTTCCGGTCGGTCCCGAACTGAAAGGCCGCGTGGTCAACACGCTGGGCGAGCCGATCGACGGCAAGGGCCCGGTCAACGCCAAGGCCACCGACATCATCGAAAAAGTGGCGCCTGGCGTTATCGCCCGCCGCTCGGTGTCGCAGCCGCTGCAAACCGGCATCAAGGCTATCGACTCGATGGTGCCGATCGGCCGCGGCCAGCGCGAACTGATCATTGGCGACCGTCAGACCGGCAAGACCGCCGTCGCTGTCGACACCATCATCAGCCAGAAGGGCAAGGGCGTCACCTGCGTGTACGTCGCTATCGGCCAGAAGGCTTCCACGATCAACAACGTGGTCCGCAAGCTGGAAGAGCACGGCGCGATGGAATACACCATCGTCGTGGCCGCTTCGGCCTCCGACTCGGCCGCCATGCAGTACTTGGCCGCCTACGCCGGCTGCACGATGGGCGAATACTTCCGCGATCGCGGCGAAGACGCCCTGATCGTCTATGACGACCTGACCAAGCAAGCCTGGGCCTATCGCCAGGTCTCGCTGCTGCTGCGCCGTCCGCCGGGCCGCGAAGCCTACCCGGGCGACGTGTTCTACCTGCACTCGCGCCTGCTGGAACGCGCTGCCCGCGTCAACGAAGAGTACGTCGAGAAGTTCACCAACGGCGCCGTCAAGGGCCAGACCGGCTCGCTGACCGCGCTGCCGATCATCGAAACCCAGGCAGGCGACGTGTCGGCCTTCGTTCCGACCAACGTGATCTCGATCACCGACGGCCAGATCTTCCTGGAAACCGACCTGTTCAACGCCGGTGTCCGCCCCGCCATCAACGCCGGTATCTCGGTGTCGCGTGTGGGTGGCGCTGCTCAGACCAAGGTCGTCAAGAAGCTGTCCGGCGGTATCCGTACCGACTTGGCGCAGTACCGTGAACTGGCCGCCTTCGCGCAGTTCGCTTCCGACCTGGACGACGCGACCCGTCGCCAGCTGGAACGCGGCAAGCGCGTGGTGGAACTGCTCAAGCAGCCGCAATACCAGCCGCTGCAAGTGTGGGAACTGGCCGTCACGCTGTACACGGTCAACAACGGCTACCTGGATGAAGTGGACGTGGCCCAAGTGCTGTCGTTCGAGAAGTCGCTGAAGGATCAACTGAAGGCCAAGCATGCGGCCCTGATCCAGCGCATCGAAGACACCAAGGAACTGTCCAAGGATGACGAGGCCGAACTGGCCGCCGCCATCCAGGAATTCAAGAAGCACGGTGCTTTTTAAGAAAGTGATGGGTTAGGCGTCCGCGACGCCTCACCCATCCTTCCCGGATGGATGAGGCGCCAGCGGAACCCATCGGCCAGTCTTCACAGGAAAGCGCAATGCCCGGAATTAAGGAAATCCGAACCAAGATCAAGAGCGTGCAAAACACGCGCAAGATCACCAAGGCGATGGAAATGGTCGCCGCATCCAAAATGCGCAAGGCGCAGGAGCGGATGCGTGCAGGCCGTCCGTACGCCACCAAGGTGCGCGAGATTGCTGCGCACCTGATGCAGGCCAACCCCGAATACAGCCACCCGTACCTGGTCGAACGCGAAATCAAAGCGGTCGGCGTGGTCATGGTGACGACCGACAAGGGTTTGTGCGGCGGCTTGAACACCAACATCACCCGCGTGACGTTGGGCAAGCTGAAAGAGTTCGAGAAGAACGGCATCGCCGTGCAAGCGACCGCTTTCGGCAACAAGGGCGTGGGCGTGCTGACGCGCATCGGCGCCAAACTGGTTTCCCAGGAAGTGCAACTGGGCGACAAGCCGCAACTCGACCGCCTGCTGGGCGCGATCAAGGTGCAGCTGGACGCCTACCTGGAAGGCCGCATCGACGCGCTGTACGTGGCTTCGACCCGCTTCGTCAACACGATGAAGCAGGAGCCGCTGTTCCTGCGTCTGCTGCCCCTGGCCAGCGGTTTGGATGATCCGTACCAGATGGGTGCCGAGAAGCTGGCCAAGACCTCGGAAGTGAAGTCGGACTACAGCTGGGATTACATCTACGAACCCGACGCCCGTAGCGTGATCGACGACCTGCTGCAGCGTTACGTTGAAGGCCTGCTGTACCAAGCCGTGGCCGAGAACATGGCTTCGGAGCAGTCGGCCCGGATGGTCGCCATGAAGGCGGCGTCGGACAACGCCAAGAAGGTCATCGGCGATCTGCAACTGGTCTACAACAAGACCCGTCAGGCCGCGATCACCAAAGAAATTTCGGAAATCGTAGGGGGCGCTGCCGCCGTTTGAGGCAGGCAGCATCCCGTCACAAGCTATCAAGCAAGGAATCGACATGAGCAACGGAACCATCGTTCAGTGCATCGGCGCCGTGGTGGATATTCAGTTCCCCCGCGATCACATGCCCAAGATTTACGAAGCGCTTACTCTGGCCGACGAGGGTTCCTCGTTCGCCGAAAAGGGTCTGACGCTGGAAGTGCAGCAACAGCTGGGCGACGGCGTGGTGCGTACCATTGCGCTGGGCTCCAGCGACGGCCTGCGCCGCGGCATGAAGGTCACGGGCACGGGCGCCCCGATCTCGGTGCCCGTCGGCACCGGCACGCTGGGCCGCATCATGGACGTGCTGGGTCGTCCCATCGACGAAGCCGGCCCCATTCAGCACGAAGAAAAGCGCGGCATTCACCAGCCGGCTCCCCGTTTCGACGAACTGTCGCCGTCGGTGGAACTGCTGGAAACCGGCATCAAGGTTATTGACCTGGTTTGCCCGTTCGCCAAGGGCGGCAAGGTCGGCCTGTTCGGCGGCGCCGGCGTGGGCAAGACCGTCAACATGATGGAACTGATCAACAACATCGCCAAGCAGCACAGCGGCTTGTCGGTGTTCGCCGGCGTGGGTGAGCGTACCCGCGAAGGCAACGACTTCTACCATGAAATGGAAGAGTCGAACGTTCTGGACAAGGTTGCGATGGTGTTCGGTCAGATGAACGAACCCCCCGGCAACCGTCTGCGCGTGGCGCTGACCGGCCTGACCATGGCCGAGAAGTTCCGCGACGAAGGCCGCGACATCCTGTTCTTCGTGGACAACATCTACCGCTACACCCTGGCCGGTACGGAAGTGTCCGCACTGCTGGGCCGCATGCCGTCGGCGGTGGGTTACCAGCCCACGCTGGCCGAAGAAATGGGCAAGCTGCAAGAGCGCATCACGTCGACCAAGACCGGCTCGATCACCTCGATCCAGGCCGTGTACGTCCCTGCGGACGACTTGACCGACCCGTCGCCTGCCACGACCTTCCAGCATTTGGACTCGACCGTCGTGCTGTCGCGTGACATCGCCGCCCTGGGTATCTACCCGGCCGTGGACCCGCTGGATTCGTCCAGCCGCCAGCTCGACCCGCAAGTCGTGGGCGAAGAGCACTACGCCGTTGCCCGTGGCGTGCAGCAAACGCTGCAGCGCTACAAGGAACTGCGCGACATCATCGCGATTCTGGGCATGGACGAACTGTCGCCGGAAGACAAGCAGGCCGTGGCCCGCGCTCGCAAGATCCAGCGCTTCCTGTCGCAGCCGTTCCACGTTGCTGAAGTGTTTACCGGTTCGCCCGGCAAGTACGTTCCGCTGGCCGAAACCATCCGTGGTTTCAAGATGATCGTGAACGGCGAGTGCGATGCGCTGCCGGAACAGGCCTTCTACATGGTCGGCTCGATCGACGAGGCCTTCGAGAAGGCCAAGAAACTGCAATAAGGAACCGATATGGCTACCCTGCATGTGGATGTCGTCAGCGCAGAGGAAGCGATCTTCTCCGGTGAGGCGAAGTTCGTGGTGCTGCCTGGCGAAGCGGGTGAACTGGGCATTCTGCCCGGCCACACCCCGCTGATTTCGCGCATACGCCCCGGGACGGTCAAGATCGTTCGTGCCGACCAAGGCGAGGAAAACATCTTCGTCGCCGGGGGCATTCTGGAAGTGCAGCCGGGCAGCGTGACGGTTCTGGCCGACACGGCTATCCGTGCCGCCGACCTGGACGAAGCCCGCGCCCTGGAAGCGCGCCAGAAGGCCGAACAGGCCCTGGCGAACGCCAAGGACAAGGCGGACATCGCCGTGGTCGAAGCCGAACTCGCCATGCTGGCTGCGCAAGCCATCGCGGCGCGCAAGCTGCGCCAAGGCGGCCGTTCGCACTAAGCGGCGACGCAGTACCCCGGGGTTTGCCCCGGATTTGAAGAAAGCGGCCTCTGGGCCGCTTTTTTCATGTCCGGGCCAAGGCTGCGGCATTCGCCTTTGTGCGAGCCGCAATGCGATCACTACGAATAGCTGGCTGGCGGCTGCAACAGTAGCCTTCAGTTTTGCCTAGTGAAGCGTAGGGGGAAAGCGTGCGAGAAGTCCTGGATTGCGGGGTTCTGCTGGCGCCGGGCCACGAAGGGGCGATGCGCGATCTGGTTGCGCAGCACCCGGCCAGGCAGATGCGCGTGCGGCTGCACCTGGTATCGCTGACTCCGCTGCGGTATGCCGCCGCCGGCGCCGCGTCCCGCGATACGGCGGCGGATGCGGCGGCCGGCGCCGAGCCTGAAGCCCAGATCCCGGAAGCGGACGTGCAGTCGCTGGCACGCTTGGCGGTAGCGCTAAGGCGCTATGACTGCTGCATCCTGCCGGTCGCGCCGTCTTCGCTAGCCTGGACGCGCATGGCCTTGCAGCAGGCGGGCACCTTGTTGACGACCCCGTTGCTATTGCTGATCTCGAATGTGAAGGCGCCCGCCATCGAAGATCTGCTGAGCCTGGGCGCGTTGGATTTCGAGACGCAGCCCGCCTGCCGGGAGAGCCTGCGGGTGCGGCTCGGTCACCTGGCCCGTGCCGCGCAGGGGCGCGGCACGGCGCGGGTAGAGATCCGTGAGCCGGCGACGATGTACCGCGAGGCGCGGCCTCAGGCAGGCGCGGGCGGATTGCAGCGTCCCTCGGCCTTGCGCGCCCGGGTGTCGTCCGATCTGGTCGAGCACGCCCTGTCCGGCCCGCGCCATCAACACCCACGGCCCGCGCACGAATCCTTCCGGATCGCGAAGGCGCGGGTGGTGGACGGCTTCGAGCGCGACTACATCCGGCTTGCGCTGTCGCGCCATGGCGGCAACGTGGCGCAGGCGGCGCGCGCCTGCTGCAAGCACCGGCGGGCCTTCTGGGCGCTGATGCGCAAGCACGGCATCGAGGCGGCGCCGTACCGGCAGGCCGCGCAGGAGCAGGGCGCCTGAAGCGGCCTTGCGGCCGGTGGGGCCGCAGCTCCGCCGGTTGCGGCATCCAGGGTCGGCGCCGCGTTGTCCCGGGCGGAAAGCGTCGTGCTTGCGCGCCGGCAAGCACGGGCCAGCGGCTGGCCGGGATTTGTCAGCCAGGGGAAGTAAAATCACGGCTTCCGATCATCGAGGATAGTCGTGTCTGCTTCCGTACTGAAGAACGATGTGTTCTTGCGCTCGCTGTTGCGCGAGCCCGTGCCCTACACCCCGATCTGGCTGATGCGCCAGGCCGGCCGCTACTTGCCCGAGTACCGCCAGACGCGGGCCCGTGCGGGTTCCTTCATGGGCCTCGCGCAGAATCCGGAGTACGCCTCGGAAGTCACGCTGCAGCCGCTGGAGCGTTTCGACCTGGATGCTGCCATCCTGTTCTCGGACATCCTGACGGTGCCGCACGCCATGGGCCTGGGCCTGGATTTCGCCGAAGGCGAGGGGCCGCGCTTCGCGCGTCCGGTGCGTACCGAGGAAGACGTGGCGCGCCTGGAAGTGCCGGACATGGACAAGCTGCGCTATGTCTTCGACGCCGTGCGCACGATCCGCCGCGATCTGGACGGCAAGGTGCCGCTGATCGGCTTTGCCGGCAGCCCCTGGACCATCGCCTGCTACATGGTGGAAGGCCAGGGCAGCGATGACTACCGCCTGATCAAGACCATGCTGTACGCGCGTCCCGACCTGCTGCACCGCATACTTGAGATCAACGCCGAAGCCACCTTGCAGTACCTGAACGCGCAGATCGACGCGGGCGCGCAAGCCGTGATGCTGTTCGACAGCTGGGGCGGCGTGCTGGCCGACGGCCTGTTCCAGCAGTTCTCGCTGGCCTACACCCGCAAGGTCGTGGCCGGTTTGACTCGCGAACGCGAAGGCCGCCGCGTGCCGGCCATCGTCTTCACCAAGGGCGGCGGCCAATGGCTGGAGCAGATCGCCGCTTGCGGCGCCGACGCCGTGGGCCTGGACTGGACGGTGGATCTGGCCGCCGCGCGGCGACGTACCGGGGACTCGGTGGCGTTCCAGGGCAATCTGGACCCCATGGCCTTGTTTGGCGGCGGGCCCGCCATCCGCGCCGAGGCGCGGCGCGTGCTGGATGCCTTCGGACCGGTGGGCAAGGGCGGCCACGTGTTCAATCTGGGGCACGGCATTTCGCGCTTTACTCCGCCAGAAGCCGTAGCCGAATTGGTTGATGAAGTCCACCAGCACAGCCGTTCGCTGCGAGGGTAAGTGAGTGGACGCTTCGGTCTAAAGGGCCGGAGCAGGAGGGCCCCCGGGGGCACTTGTGCACAGCAAGATTGCTCTCGGGGAAAACCCTTTAGATGCTAGTTTACAATCTCGGAAGCTATCGTAAGTCATTGCTTTAAATGGCAAATTGATGGTTTTCAAGAAGATTTCGCAAGTTTGCGCAATCTTGTCAAATTCCAATTTCCGATGTTGCTCCAGCCTTTTCCCCAAAGTTATCCACAGGCAGGGAACGGAGCGCGCCGCCATCATCCGGGATCATCCTTTTACATGCTCCGTCCTAGCCCCCATGTCTGAAGTGCTGCCGAACACGACCCCCGCGGTCTGCTGGGTGCGCGTGGCGCTGGACGTGCCTTTGCCCGGCCCGTTCGATTACCGCAGCGAAGCGCCGGTGACGGTCGGCCTGCGGGTCATCGTGCCGTTCGGCCGCCGCAAACTGATCGGCGTGGTCGTGGACAACCCGGCCGAGCCGTCCTTCGACCCCAAGCAGATCCGGCCGATCGAAGAGGTGCTGGACGACTTGCCGCCGTTCGATGAGGACTGGCTGCGCCTGGCCCGGTTTGCCGCGGACTACTATCAGCGGCCACTGGGCGAGGTGATGCTGCCGACCTTGCCGCCGCCGCTGCGCAAGCCCACGGCTTATCAGGGCAAGCGCTCGGCCGGCGGACCGGTGGCGCGGCTGGACGGGCGCAAGCGTAAGGCTGCGCGCGCGCCGGCCCAGGCCGATCAGCCGCCGGAACTCAATGACGCCCAACGCGAGGCGGTGGACACCATAGGCGCGCTGAACGGCTTCAAGCCCGTGCTGCTGCACGGCGTGACGGGCAGCGGCAAGACCGAGGTCTACCTGCGGGCGGCCGAGAAGGTTCTGGCGGCAGGACGCCAGGTGCTGCTGATGGTGCCCGAAATCAATCTGACGCCGCAGCTGGAAAGCGCGCTGCGCGCGCGTCTGGAGGCGCTGGTCGGACCGGACGGCCTGGCGGTCATGCATAGCGGCCTGTCCGACGGCGAACGCCTGCAGGCCTGGGCCCGCGCCCAGCGCGGCGAGGCGCGCATGCTGCTGGGCACGCGCATGTCGGTGTTCGCGCCGCTGGGCCAGTTGGGCCTGATCGTGGTGGACGAGGAGCACGACGCGTCCTACAAGCAGCAGGACGGCCTGCGCTATTCGGCGCGCGATCTGGCGGTGTGGCGCGCCCATGACCTGGGCATCCCGGTGGTGCTGGGATCGGCCACGCCGTCGCTGGAGACCTGGCAGCACGCGGAGCGCGGCCGCTATCTGCGCCTGACCCTGCCGGGCCGGGCGCGCGCCAGCAGCCTGCCGTCCATGCGGCTGGTCGACACGCGCCGCTTGCAACTGAAGCATGGCATGTCGCCGCAGCTGCTGGACGCCCTTGCGCAGCGGCTGGAGCGCAAGGAGCAGTCGCTCATCTTCCTGAACCGGCGCGGCTATTCGCCGGTGCTGCATTGCCAGTCCTGCGCCTGGGTCAGCAATTGCCCGCGTTGCACCGCGTTCACCGTGCTGCATCGCACCGATGGCCGCGGCCACCGCCTGCAATGCCATCACTGCGGCTATCAGGCCCCGGTGCCGCGCGCTTGTCCCGAATGCGGCGACCAGGACCTGGCGCCCATGGGGCGCGGCACGCAGCGCGTCGAAGAACACCTGGCGGAATTGTTTCCCGAAGCCCGCATCCTGCGCATTGACGCCGACAGCACGCGCAAGAAGGGCAGCGCCGAGGCGCTGTTCGCCTCGGTGCACGCAGGCGAGGTGGACATCCTGGTGGGCACGCAGATGGTGGCCAAGGGCCACGATTTCGCGCGCCTCGGACTGGTGGGCGTGCTGAATGCGGACTCGATGCTGTTCGCGCACGACTTCCGCGCGCCGGAGCGCCTGTTTGCGCAACTGATGCAGGTGGCGGGCCGGGCCGGCCGCCACCAGGGCAACGGCGAAGTGCTGATACAGACCGGCTACCCCGAGCAGCCGGTCTACCAGGCGCTGCTGCGGCACGACTACGCGGGCTTCGCCCGCCATGCCCTGCACGAGCGCGAAAGTACCGGCCTGCCGCCTTTCGTCTACCAGGCGCTCTTGACCGCCGAGGCGCGCGAACTGAAGGTAGCCCAGGAGTTCCTGGAGCGGGCGCGAAGCTTGCCGGAAGGGGAGTGGGCGGCCGACTTCCCGGGCCTGGACGCGATCATGCTGTACGACCCGGTGCCGTTGCGGGTGGTGCGCGTGGCCAATATCGAGCGCGCGCAGCTACTGGCGGAAAGCAGCAGCCGCCCGGCTTTGCAGGCTTTCCTGGCGTCCTGGTCGCACCACCTGCCGTACCTCGCCAACGAGGCGCGCGTGCGCTGGCAACTGGAAGTCGATCCGCTGGAAATCTGATCGCTTGCGGCAAGGGCCGATGCGCCGCCGATCCGATTGTTCTATGATCTTTCTCCTCTATCGCGCCGGCGCGGCAGGCCCGCTGCGGCGGCCGCGCCGTCCCCTTTTTCTCGCGTGTTACCGGCCCGCTGACGGGCGGCCGCAAGCCCCGTGCTTGCCGGCCGCATCTTCAATGCGGCCGCCGCGAAGCATGATCACCTGACTCAAATGTCCGCCAGCGAACCTATAGCCCAAGGCATGAACCCCGCTCAACGCGAAGCGGTGCTGTACCTGGACGGCCCCTGCCTGGTGCTGGCCGGCGCCGGCAGCGGCAAGACCCGCGTGATCACGCAGAAGATCGCGTACCTGCTGCGCGAGTGCGGCTACATGGGCCGCAACGTGGTGGCGCTGACCTTCACCAACAAGGCCGCGCGCGAGATGGACGAGCGCGTCAAGACCTTGGTGGACCGCAAGCTGTCCAAGGGCCTGATCATCAGCACCTTCCATTCGCTGGGCGTGAAGATGCTGCGCGAGGAAGCGCGCAACGCGGGCCTGAAGCCCACGTTTTCGATTCTGGACGCCGACGATGCCATGGCCATCATCCAGGAATTGCTGAACACCACCGACAAGGGCCGGTTGCGCCACGTGCAGGGCATCATCTCGCTGTGGAAGAACGGGCTGATGGAGCCGGACGACGCCGCGCGCGAGGCCATCACGCCGGCCGACGTGGAAGCGGCCAACGTCTACCGCAGCTACGCCGCCACGCTGGCCGCCTACCAGGCGGTGGACTTCGACGACCTGATCCGCATCCCGGCGCTGCTGCTGGCCAACAATGAAGAAGTACGCACGCGCTGGCAGAACCGCGTGCGCTACCTGCTGGTGGACGAATACCAGGACACCAACGTCTGCCAGTACCGCCTGGTGCAGTTGCTGACGGGCTCGCGCGCCATGTTCACGGCGGTGGGCGACGACGACCAGGCGATCTACGCCTGGCGCGGCGCCACCATCGAGAACCTGGCCAAGCTCACCACCGACTACCCCAACATCAAGCTCATCAAGCTGGAGCAGAACTACCGTTCGGTGCAGCGCATCCTGGCGGCGGCGAACCAGGTGATTGAAAAGAACCCCAAGCTGTTCGACAAGAAGCTCTGGTCCGAGCTGGGCGTGGGCGAGCCCATCCTGGTGTCGGCCATGGACGGCGAGGAACAGGAGGCGGAATCCATCGCCATGAAGGTGTCGGCCTCGCGCTTCGAGCGCCAGGCGCAATGGAAGGACTTCGCCATCCTGTACCGCAGCAACCATCAGTCGCGCATCCTGGAGCAGGCGCTGCGCAACCTGAAGATTCCGTACACGATCTCGGGCGGCCAGAGCTTTTTCGACAAGACCGAAGTGCGCGATGTGCTGGCCTATCTGCGCATCCTGGCCAATGACGAAGACGACCCGGCCTTCATCCGCGCGGCCACCACGCCCAAGCGCGGCATCGGCCAGGCCACCTTGCAGACGCTGGGCCAGTACGCCGCCAGCCGCGAGCTGTCGCTGCTGGCGGCCGTGGCCGAGACCGGTCTGGAAAGCCAGTTGGCGCCGCGTCAGCTGGAGCCGCTGCGCACCTTCACCGAGTTCATCCGCCGCATGCAGTGGCGCGCCGGGCGCGGCGCGGCCTCGGGCAAGGACGCCGCGCCCGCCGAACCCGCGGGCGTGCTGCTGGACGATCTGCTGGAGGCCATCCAGTACGAGCGTTATCTGTACGAGCTGTTCGAGGAACGGCCCGCGCAGACGCGCTGGCAGAACGTGCTGGAGCTGACCGGCTGGCTCAAGCGCAAGGCCGAAGAGGACAACATGACGCTCTTCGACCTGGTGCAGCACGTGGCGCTGGTCACCATGCTGGAGCGTGGCGAGGAAGAAGAACCGGACGCGGTGAAGATGTCCACGCTGCACGCGTCCAAGGGCCTGGAGTATCCGCACGTGTATCTGGCGGGCGTGGAAGAAGGCCTGCTGCCTCACCTGGGCAAGGACGACGAGGTCGGCGATCCGGCGCGCGCGGCCGAGAACCTGGCCTCGCGCATCCAGGAGGAACGCCGCCTGATGTACGTGGGCATCACGCGCGCGCAGCGCAGCCTGAACCTGAGCTGGTGCAAGCGCCGGCGCCGGGCGCGCGAGGACCTGGTGCGCGAGCCTTCGCGCTTCATCGAGGAAATGGGCCTGGGCGACGTGCGCGTGCAGGAAGACGAGGCCACCGCCGCGATGAACCCCAAGGAACGCATGGCCATGCTCAAGGCGCTGCTGAAGAAATAGGGCGGGGCGGCAGCTTGTGGAAAGCCGAGGCCTGCTCCTACACTGGACTGCGCCCGCCCCGCGGTCCGGGGCGGCAACCCCGCGGATCGAAGGAGCGCGCCATGTGTCGCTGGCTGGCTTATACCGGTAGTCCCATACAGATGGAGAGCGTGCTGTTCAAGGCCAAGCACTCCCTGATCGACCAGAGCCTGCACTCGCGGCTGGGCGCCACCACCACCAATGGCGATGGCTTCGGCCTGGGCTGGTACAGCCGCCAGCGCGAAGGCCAACCGCTGGAGCCGCCCTTCCGCTACCGCAGCGTCCATCCGGCCTGGAACGACCGCAATCTGCGCGAAGCGGCGCGCGCGATCCACGCGCCGCTGTTCGTGGCGCATATCCGCGCCGCCACCGACACGCCCGCGCAGGAAACCAACTGCCATCCGTTCCGCCACGGCCAATGGCTGTTCGTGCACAACGGCGTCATCCGCGACTATCCGCTGCTCCGGCGCGACCTGATGCTGATGATCGCACCCGCGTATTTCGGCTCGCTGGAAGGGTCGACGGATTCCGAGGTGATGTTCCTGCTGGCGCTCAGCTTCGGCCTGGACGAAGACCCGCTGACGGCGCTGGCCCGCATGGTGGGCGCGGTGGAAGAGACGGGCAGGCGGCATGGCGTGGCGCAGCCCATCAACATGACGGTCTGCGCGCTGGACGGCCAGCGCCTGATCGCGGTGCGCTATTCCAGCGAGGCGGACTCGCGCACGCTGTTCCACAACACCTGCGTGCGCCATTTGCGTCAGCTGTATCCCGACAACCCGCAGATCGCGGCGCTGGACGATGACGCCTTCCTGCTGCTGTCGGAACCTTTGACAGAAATGCCCGGCGCCTGGGAGGAAGTGCCCGAATCCACCGCCATCATCGCGGGCGGCGGCACGGTGGCGCACTATCGGTTCGCGCCGGTGCCGCCGGGGGCGTGACAACGGCCGGGCGGGCCGGAGTGCCTGGAAAACGGGGTCATCAAGCACGTATCTCCTATATAAGGGAGAATACGGATCGCATGACTTTGCGACGTCCTGGGCCGCGAAAGCACCCTAATTCCAATAAGGAAGTTGCATGACCGATAGCAAAACCCCGCAAGCCTCTGTCGCGCTGGCGGTGTTTAACCACACGGGGAGCACCCCGGATTGTTTTGAACTGCACGAGCACGGCGTTGTCTGCCGGCAAGGCGACGTGCGCATCTACACCGCCTTCGCGGACATCCAGGACCTGTTCCTGTTCGCCTCCGGGCCGGACGCCGGCCCTGGCCCGATCAATCATTTTGCCTACCGCACCGGTTCGACGCAGCCTTGGACCCTGGTGCCCGCCGAGGTCGGCGAATTCAATAAGCTGATGGACGCGTTCCGCGCGCGCTACGTGGCGCAGCGCCTGCCCGTGCTGGAAGAGAAGATCGCGGACGGCGCGCGAGTCGCGTTCCGCTACGTCCAGAGCGGCAATTTCCCGGACCTGCAGACGCAGGAGCTGGCTTTGTCGGCCGAGGGCCTGCATATCGGCGGCGCTACATGGCCGTACGAATCGCTCAAGCGCATCGACCTGAACCAATGGACCGAAACGATCAGCCTGCAGGACGAAAACGGCAAGACCGTGTTTTCGTGCCTGGCCACGGACGTGCTGAGTTCGGACCTGTTTGTGAACCTGGTCTACGACCAGTTGGGCCGGACGGCGGAATACGCCTGAGCAAGGCCGCTTGCGCGGCGCCCGGTCAATGCCCCGTATGCAGATCGGGGTTCAGGGTGCCCCAGGCGGCGGTGCGCACCAGGCACTCCACGGCGCCGGTCTGCGAGTTGCGGCGGAACAGCAGGCCGTGCTGGCCCGCCAGCGAGGTGGCCTTCACCACCGCGCCTTCCGGCGTCAACACGCGCGTACCTGCGGTGATGTAGCAGCCGGCCTCCACCACGCAGTCGTCGCCCAGCGAAATGCCTATGCCCGAGTTGGCACCCAGCAGGCAGCGCTTGCCGATGGACACCACCTGTTTGCCGCCGCCTGACATGGTGCCCATGATGGACGCGCCGCCACCGATATCGCTGCCGTCATCGACGATGACGCCCGCGCTGATGCGGCCTTCGACCATGGACGCGCCCAGCGTGCCGGCGTTGAAATTGCAGAAACCTTCATGCAGCACCGTGGTGCCGGGCGACAGATGCGCGCCCAGCCGCACGCGCGCGGTGTCGGCGATGCGCACGCCGGCGGGCATCACGTAATCGGTCATGCGGGGGATCTTGTCCACGCCGCGGATCTCCAGGATCTGTCCCGAGGCGCGCAAGTGCCAGCGCAGCGTGTCCACCTGGTCTACCGCGCAGGGCCCGGCCGAGGTCCAGGCGACGTTGGCCAGCACATTGAACAGGCCATCGAGATTGGCGTCGTGCGGACGGATCAGCCGGTGGCTGAGCAGGTGCAGGCGCAGGTAGGCGTCGTGCGCGTCGACCGGCGGTTCGTCCAGCGACGCGATCGCGGTGCGTACCGCGACGATGTCCACCTTGCGGCGGGTGTCGCGGATCAGGGCGGTGGGCACGTGTTCGCCCAGCGCGGCGCGGGCTTCCTCGGGCGACAGGTGGCGGGTGCCGGTGGCCGGCGAGTTGTCGGCCAGCGAGGGGCGCGGATACCAGGTGTCCAGGATGGCGCCGTCGGCGGCCAGCGTGGCGACGCCATAGGCGATGGCGCTGAGGGGCGTGGGGGAATCGGCCATGATGAAAGAGAAAATGCGCAGTCTGAGTGCGTAATTCTAAGACGAAAGGGACGGATGGCGGGGGTGCCGGGCCGCAGTTTTCAGAGACTGCCGAAGGCCCAGCGCAAGCTGAGCGAGCCCGTGTGTTCGCGGTTGCCGCCACCATACTGGCCACCGTAGGCCAGGCCGATGACGGCCGAGCGCGACACGGCGACTTCCAGGCCCAGGCCCGCCAGCGCCGCGGACCGGGCGATGGGCGCGCCGGCCACGGTCAGCACGCTGCCGCCGTCCAGGACCAGGGTCGTTTCCGGCTGCACGTCGCCGAAGGCCCGGCGCCAGCCCAGCGTCGCATGCAGCCGGCCCATGGTGGGGCCGAGCGCGAAGCCGGTCTGGCCGCGCAGGCCCAGTGTGGTCGTGGTTTGCCGGATGCGTCCCGCGTCGGCCGAGAGCGCGGTGGAACCGCCCGACTCGCTGAAGCTGCGGGTGCGCACGTTGCGCACGGCCACGCCTGCGAATGGCTCAAGAGTGGCGCCTGGCGATAGCGCCAGCTCGTAGCCGAGCTCCGAGAAGACCTGTGCGGTGTAGGCGCTGAAGTCGGCGGTCAGTGTCTGGCGGGGAATCCCGGGCATCTCGAAATGCCGGCGGGTGTCGATGTCGTGCCAGGAATAGGAAGCGGCCGCCAGCAGGTTCAGCTTGCCGGGGCCGGCGCTGAACGACTTCTTGCCGTAGGCTCCGGCGGTATAGCTGTAGACGTCCAGCCGCGCATCGGCAGCGTCGATGCGCACGCGGCTGCGGGTGGCGCCCAGCGCCCCGCCCAGGCGCCAGCCGGCGCCCGCATTGAATTCGCCGCCGCCATACACGCCGGTGGTGCGTTGTTTGATGCGGGCTACATTGGCGCCGCCTTCCAGCGTCTGCCAATTGTCGACGGCGACCAGCCAGCCCGGCTGGGCCGGTGCGGGGCTGGTCGGCCGGTTAGCAAGCAGGTCGCCGGCCGGTTCGGCCTGCCCGGCAGTTGCGTGCGCCGCGCCCGCCGCAAACACGGCATGCGCGGCGAACGCCCGCGCCAGCAACTGCCGGCGGACGGCTATCGGTGGCGGCAAGGGCTGCTTACGCCAGTTCTTTCAACAGCAGTTCCCAGAATTTCATGCGCTGTTCCAGCGTAGAGACCAGGATGTGCTCGTTCAAGGTGTGCGCGCCGTCGCCGTCGGCGCCCAGGCCGTCCAGCGTGGGGATGCCCATGGCGGACGTGAAGTTGGCGTCGCTGCCGCCGCCCGTCATGGGCGCGTCTTCCAGCAGGAAGCCGGCGCGTTCGGCGTAGCCCTGCACCAGCGCCAGAAGGTCGGCGGCGGCTTCGGTCTTCACCATCGGCGGGCGGTTCAGTTCCACGTCGATGTCCAGTTCGACGTCCGGACCCACGGCGCACAGCTCGCGCATGCGGCGCAGCACGTCTTCGGCGGCGCCCATGTCGGGCACGCGGAAGTCGACCACGCAGCGGCACAGCGCCGGCACGGTGTTGGTCACGGTGCCGCCGGCGATGGTGCCGACGCTGACGGTGATGCCGCGCTCGTAGTCGGTCATGGCTTCCAGCGCCAGCACTTGGTGAGCCATTTCGCGGATGGCGCTGCGGCCCTTCTCATGCTGCATGCCGGCGTGGGCCGGGCGGCCCTTGACGTTCAGGTTCAGCATGCCGGTGCCCTTGCGGGCCGTGACGCACTTGCCGCCATTGGGGCGGGCCGGTTCGCAGACCAGCGCGTATTTGGCGTTGGCGGCGAAGCGTTCGATGTGCGCGCGCGAGGCGTGGCTGCCGGTTTCTTCGTCGGGCACCACCAGGAAGTCCACCGGCAGCTGGGTCGCGCCGGGGCGCGCCAGGCCGGACAGCGCGGTCAGCGCCAGGTAGATGCCGGCCTTCATGTCATAGCCGCCCGGGCCGTAGAGACGGTCGCCTTCGATGCGCACGGGGTTTTCGAGCAGCGTGCCCACCGGATGCACCGTGTCCATGTGCGCCAGGATCAGGATGCCGGGGCGCGTGTCGCCGGGGGCGCGGTTGGTCGCGTACAGCAGCGGACCCGTGGTCGGGCCCAGCGACGACAGTTCGACCGTCAGGCCGGCGGCGGCGGCGTAGTCGGCGATGATGCGCGCCATGGCGGCAATGCCTTCGGGAAAGTTCGAAGGCGACTCGCATTGCAGCCAGCTCTTGATGCCGGCGACGATCTGTTCAGTGCTCTGGGTGTTGGACATGGCGGTAACGGATATCTGCAACGAAGAAAATGGGAGCGTTCAGGCGACCTGCTGGCCGGCCAGGCGGGCCAGCTCGGCGTCGTCGGGCATCTTGCCGTCGAACCAGAGGCTGGCGCACACGGCCGACATGGCGCGGCCGTCATGGCCGATGCCGGGCACGACCTGCAGCGTCCAGCCGAACGGCACGCCGCGGCGCTCGGCTTCCTTGCGGCCGAACTCGAAGTAGTTCTGGGCGCGCGCAAAGCGGTGCGGGCCTTGGCGCATGGCGGCGGGCTCGGACGGCAGGTTGGGGTCGTCGGTGGCGATGTCCTGGTCGCCGGCCAGGATGGTCATCGGGTAGGCCAGCAGCTTCACCAGATGGTCTTCCGTCAAGCCGACGCCGTCCATGCCTTCGGGGAAGGGATGGTCGAAGGTGGGCAGCGTGTACCAGCCCGGGTTGCCCGCGGCCACGGCCTTGAAGGGCGCGTGCGACTGGCTGCTCATCAGGCGGTGCACGAACTGGCCGCCGGCGGAGTGGCCGAACAGGTAGATATTCTGGCCGTCAGTGATTTCACCAGCGATCAGGTCCTTGATGACGTTGCCCACCAGCGCGTAGGTCCAGCCGTCGATGTGGCGCGGATTGCCGCCGGCCGAGAACACGCGGCCGTTGTTGTAGCTTTCCACGCCGGGCCAGATCTCGTTGGAGAAGGTCAGCGCCACGATCAGCAGCTTGTGCTTGTCGGCGGCTTCCACCCAGAAATCGCGGTACTCGTCGCCGTTGCGCAGCACGCCGTGCTGCACGATGACCACCGGGCGGTCCGGCGTGTAGCCGTAGGGGCGGTAGGTCTGCAGCTTGAAGGGACGGTCGGAATTGCGGTCCTCGTCCACATACAGGATGGCATTGCGGCCGGCATGGCCGAGCTCGATGGCGATGCGGTCGACGTTGGACATCTCGGAGGGTTTCATCAGGCGTTCGCCTCATTCAGGTGGCAGGCCGACCAGTGGCCCGCGGAGATTTCTTTCAGGACCGGCGCCTGCTCGCGGCAGCGCGGCATGGCGTGGGGGCAACGGGGATTGAAGGTACAGCCCGGCGGCGGATTCAGCGGCGAAGGGATCTCGCCCTTGATCGGCGTGAACTTGCGGCCGCGGCGGCCCACGTCCGGCACTTCGGCCATCAGGGCCTGGGTGTAGGGATGGTTGGCGCGCGCGAAGATCTCGGCCGACGTGGAGATTTCCACGATCTTGCCCAGGTACATGATCGCCACGCGGTCCGAGATGTGCTTGACCACGCCCAGATCGTGGCTGATGAACAGGTAGGTGAAGCCGTGCTGTTCGCGCAGGTCCATGAACAGGTTGATCACCTGCGCCTGGATGGATACGTCCAGCGCGGCCACGGGTTCGTCGCAGACCAGGAATTTCGGCGCCACCATCAGCGCGCGGGCGATGCCGATGCGCTGGCGCTGGCCGCCCGAGATCTGGTGCGGAAAGCGGTCGCGGTATTCAGGGTCCAGGCCGACTTCCTGCAGCGCCTGGTCGATGCGCGCGGGAATCTGCGCGGCCGGCGCCAGCTTGTGGACCTTGAGCGATTCGCCCAGGATCTGGCGCAGGCGCTGGCGCGGATTCAGCGAGGCTTGCGGATCCTGGAAGATCATCTGCACGCCCAGCGTATAGGCCAGCTTGTCGGCGCCGCGCAGGCGGCGGGCTTCCTGGCCCTGGTACAGCAGCTGGCCTTCGGTCTGGCCGTGCAGGCCGGCGACGACGCGGCCCAGCGTGGACTTGCCGCAGCCGGACTCGCCGACCAGGCCGACGACTTCGCCGCGCTTGATGGACAGGTCCACGCCGTTGACCGCGTACACGGTGCGGCGGTCGATGGGACGGCCGGTCAGGGCCAGGATGCGCTGGGCCAGGTCGGGCCGCTGCTCGAAGCGCTTGTGGACGTTCTTGAGCTCGATGACGGGAGTATCGGCTTGGCTCATACCGGCTGGGCCTCGCGGGTAATCGGCACGTAGCAGCGGTAGTTGCGCGCGCCTTCGGTGGTGACGGTGGGGGCTTGTTCGGTGCAGCGCGTGACCGCGCTGGTACAGCGCGGGCGGAACGGACAGCCCGAGGGGCGGCCGGCCAGGCTGGGCGCCATGCCGTTGATCTGGTGCAGGCGCGCGCCCGGTTGGGTGGCGCCGGGCATGGAATCCAGCAAGCCCTTGGTGTAGGGGTGACGGGGCGCGTCCAGCACCTGCTCGACCGGGCCGCTTTCGACGATGCGGCCGGCGTACATCACGGCCACGCGGTCGGCCAGTTCGGCCACCACGCCGAGGTCGTGGGTGATCCAGATGAGCGCCGTGTTGTGCTCGCGGCAGATCTCCTGCATGCGGTAGAGGATCTGGCCCTGGATGGTGACGTCCAGTGCCGTGGTCGGCTCGTCGCAGATGATCAGGTCGGGCTTGTTCAGCATGGCGATCGCGATCGCTACGCGCTGGCGCATGCCGCCCGAGAATTCGTGCGGATAGCTCTTCAGGCGCTTTTCGGGCGAAGGAATGCCGACCATGGCCAGCGCCTCGCGGCAACGTTCTTCGGCCTCGGCGCGCGGCACGTCTTCGTGGGTCAGGATGGCTTCCATCATCTGCTCGCCGATGCGCAGCACCGGATTGAGCGTCATCAGGGGATCCTGGAAGATCATGGCGATGCGGTTGCCGCGCAACTGGCGCATCTGCTCTTCGCTCAGCTTGCGCAGGTCCGTGCCCTTGAACTTCACTTCGCCGTCCACCACTTCGCCGGGTGGATCGATCAGGCCCAGCAGCGAGAAGCCGGTGACGGATTTGCCGGAGCCCGATTCGCCGACCAGGCCGACGATTTCGCCGCGGCGCACGGTCAGGTCGACGCCGTCGACCGCCAGCCAGGCGCCGGCTTCGGTATGGAATGCGGTGCGCAGGCCGCGCACGTCTAAGAGTATTTCGCTCATGCTCGTCGCGGGTCCAGGCTTTCGCGCAGGCGGTCGCCTACGATATTAATAGAGAGGATCAGCACCAGCAGCGCGATGCCCGGGAACAGGCTGATCCAGTAGTCGCCTGACAGCAGGTACTGGAAGCCGTTGGAAATCAGCAGGCCCAGCGAGGGTTCGGTGATGGGCACGCCCACGCCCAGGAACGACAGCGTGGCTTCCAGGGCGATTGCGGTCGCGATCTGGATGGTGGCGAACACCATGACGGGACCCAGGCAGTTGGGCAGCAGATGGAACAACATGATGCGCCAGGCCGGGTAGCCCAAGTTGGCGGCGGCTTCCACGTATTCCTTGCGGCGTTCCTGCAGGGCACGGCTGCGCATGATGCGCGCATAGTGGCCCCATTGCACCAGCACCAGGGCCAGGATCACCTTGTCGACCCCGCGCCCCAGCACCACCAGCAGCACCAGCGCCACCAGGATGGTCGGAAAGCCCAGGATAAAGTCGACGATGCGCATCAGCACCGTGTCGACCACGCCGCCGACATAAGCGGCCACCAGGCCGATGGCGCCGCCCACGGCGGTGGCCAGCACCACGGCGGACAGGCCCACCATCAGGCTGATGCGCAGGCCATACAGGATGGCGCTGAGCATGTCGCGGCCCTGGTCGTCGGTGCCCAGCCAGGCGATGCTGCCGTCCATCAACGCCTGGCGCGGCGCCAGGCGGCCGTCCATCAGCGAAAGATTGGCGAGGTCATAGGGATTCTGCGGCGCGAAGTAGGGCGCGAAGACCACCAGCACGATCAGGATGGCCAGTGCGATCACGGAGCCGCGCAGCGTCGGGCGCGCGTGCAGTTTCTTCAGGATGGAGGCGCGCTGCGGCGTCTCAGCCAGGGGCTGGACGGTGCGGGTGCGGCCGGAATTGGGAGTTTGAGCCATGGCGGATTATTGAGCGGGAGTCACGAGCTGCACGCGCGGGTCGAGCGTGGCGTACAGGATGTCCACAACCAGGTTGATGATCACGAAGATCAGGGTGACCAGCATCACGTAGGCCACCACCACCGGGCGGTCCAGCTGGTAGACGCTATCGATCAGCAGCTTGCCCATGCCGGGCCACGCGAACACGGTTTCGGTGATGGTGGAGTAGGCGATGAGGGTGCCGAATTCCATGCCGATCACGGTGACCACGGGGATCAGGATGTTGCGCAGGATGTGGCGGCGCACGATGCGGCCGGGCTTGACGCCCTTGGCGCGCGCGAACTTCACGTAGTCCTGGCTGCGGGCTTCGACTACGCCGGAGGCGGTCAGGCGCAGCACCAGGGCGATGTTGGCCAGCGCCAGGTTGATGGCCGGCATGATCAGGTGCGACCAGCCGTCAGCCGTGAGGATCGACAGGGGCACGCCCAACACCGTGACCGTATCGCCGCGGCCGGTGGCGGGCAGCCAGCCCAGCCACACCGCGAACAGCAGGATCAGCATCATGCCCTGCCAGAAGTTCGGCAGCGAAAAGCCCAGCACCGAGGACGCCATGATGCCGCGGCCCAGCGGCTGGTCGCGGTACAGGCCCGCGATCAGCCCCAGCGGAATGCCGAACACACAGGTCAGCATGATGGCCACGACCACCAGTTCGAACGTCGCGGGGATGCGCTGCACGATCAGTTCGATGGCGGGGATGCCATGCACGAAGGAGGTGCCCAGGTCGCCGTGCAGCGCGCGCCACAGGAATCCTGTGTATTGCTGCCATACCGGCAGGTCCAGGCCCAGGCGGGCGATCATCGCCTCGCGCGCGGCCTGGCTGGCTTCGGGGCTGACCAGCAGTTCGATCGGATCGCCCACGGCATAGACCGCGAAGAAGACCACGACCGATACGGCCAGCAGCACGAACAGACTCTGTATCAGTCTGCGTAGGATGAACAAGGCCACGAGATGATTTCCTTGGTGGGCTCAGGGGTTGCGGGCGCCGCGTAGGGGCTTACTTGGCGGGCTTGGCCGACATGGCCAGGGTGTACTGGTCGGCGCGGCCTTCGTAGGTCAGTCCCTTGCGGAACGCCCAGATGCTGCTTTCGAAATGCAGGGGAATGCTGGGCAGGTCGGCCAGCGCGAGCGTCAGCGACTCCTGCAGCAGTTTTTCGCGCGCGGCCGGGTCCACGGTGACGAGGGCGCGCTTGAACACGCGGTCGAACTCGGGGTTGTCATAGCCGCCGTAGTTGCTGGTGCCCAGGCCGTGTTCCTTGTCGAACGCGCTGACCCAGTATTGCAGGAAGGACGAGGCCTCGCCGGTTTCCGAGGACCAGCCGCCCATGGCGAAGCTGAATTCACGCTTGGCGCGCTTGGGGAAGTACACCGAGCGCGTCATGGTGTCGACCGTGGTCTTGATGCCAACGCGCGACAGGTATTGCGCCACTGCCTGCGAGATTTGCGCGTCGTTGATATAGCGGTCGTTGGTGGACGAGACCACCAGCTCGAAGCCATCCGGGTAGCCGGCCTCGGCCAGCAGCTTCTTGGCGGCAGCCGGGTCGTACTTGAGTTCGGGCGGGTTGGGCAGGGTGCCGAACATGCCGTCGGGCAGGAACTGGTTGGCCGGAGTGGCTGCGCCGTCCATGATGCGGGCGGCGATGGTCTTGCGGTCGATGGCCAGCGACATGGCGCGGCGCACGCGCGCGTCCTGCAGCGGGTTCTTGCCGTCCGCCGCCTTGACGCCGGGGCTGGGGCTGCGCGCCACGTCGGGCTGGAAGTACACCACGCGCACCGAGGGCGTGATGACGTGGCCGAAGCCCGGCGTTTCCGAAATGCGCTTCACGTCGCGCGCGGCGGGGTTCTCGATCAGGTCGAAGTCGCCGGCCAGGAGGCCGGTCAGGCGCGGGCCGGCGGCCGGCACCGGCACCAGCTTCACGTCCTTCCAGGCCGGCTTGGCGCCCCAGTAGGCGTCGTTGCGGGTCAGCTCGATGGCGGTGCCCTTGACGTAGCTCTTCAGGGTGTAAGCGCCAGTGCCGATCACCGAGCGGCCGGTATTGAAGTCGGCCACCGTGGGCCAGGCGCCCGTGACGCCGCACTTGTTCTTCAGGTCGAAGCTGATCGGGCCGTGTTCGGCGATGCCGTTCCACAGCATGCCCATGCGGGTCAGGTCGTTGGGCAGCAGCGGATAGGGCTGGCGGGT
Source organism: Achromobacter sp. SD115 (assembly GCF_017355315.1). Taxonomy (NCBI): domain Bacteria; kingdom Pseudomonadati; phylum Pseudomonadota; class Betaproteobacteria; order Burkholderiales; family Alcaligenaceae; genus Achromobacter; species Achromobacter sp. SD115. The sequence goes on from NZ_JADIJM010000011.1 coordinate 25,102, forward strand.
CTTGATCACCAGGGTGTTGCCGTCGCGCACCTGCACGTCGGCGAATTTCTGGACGATGGCCGGGTACGAGCTGCTGATGGACTGCTCGTTGTTGACCACGCGGCAGAACGTGAACAGCACGTCTTGCGGCGTGAAGGGCTGGCCGTTGGAGAACTTGACGCCCTCGCGCAGCGTGAATTCCCAGGTCGTGTCGTCCACCGGCTTCCAGGCCGTGGCCAGACGCGGGATCAGGTTCATCTTGGCGTCCTGCCCCACCAGCGTCTCGAACATGTGCGAGGTCATCGCGTCGTTCGGCGTGGCCTGGTGGTAGTGCGGATCCATGGACGTCGGCTCGGACGACAGGCCGATCCTCAGGGTGCCGGCGGCATCCTGCGCGATGGCCGCGGTGCTACAGGCTGCCATGACGAAGGCCGTGAGCATGCTGCGATAGAGCGTCTGGGCAGACATGGATTTTGTCCCTTTGTTGTATTGGTCTTGTGGTGTGGGCGGCGTCCCTGGCGGGCCGCCGCGGGTCTTCAGGCGATGGGCTGCGCCAGCCGGACGACGGTCACGCCGGGCCGCAGATTGGCGGTGGACGGCATGATCAGCACGCAATCGTCATAGGGCGTGACGACGGGCTCGCCTTCCGACCAGCCGATCAGGGTGCCGGCCGCGGCCAGCGTTTCCAGGCCCTTCCAGGGCTGGGCGAAACGGAAGTCGGCGCTCTTGGCGGCGACCGCATGCGTCACGCGCAGCGCGCGCTGCGCGGACGCCGCAGGGGCGAACCAGTCCGCCGGCAGGTCGTCGCGGTCCACGACGTCCGCTTCCAGCAGGAAGCGCGCCATCTGGTCGACGGCGACGCCGCGCGCCTCGGGGGCGCCATGGAAGCCACATTCGATCAGCAGGGAACGGGTGCCGTTGTTGCCGGCTTCGCCAAAACGGCCGTAGTCGCGCATGCGCACGCCCGCGGCGTGGCCGGCGTCGGCGATGATGGTGGCGGGGTTGCCCAGCGCCAGCGCCAGGTCGATATTGCGCTGTTCCATGCCGGTCAGCTGCAGCGGCACGTCGGAATTGCTCATCGAATGGAAGTCCAGCAGCCAGTCGGCCTGCTCGACCCAGGGCCGCAGCTCGGCGGCGCGGCGCCGTTCCTGGCTGATGGGCACGGCGAGCTTGTCGTCGCTCCAGACGCGGTTCATGTCTTCGTCGACGAAGCGTGCGGGCGCGTAATTGGCGGGGTCGAAGCGGTCGAACGCGGCCAGATTGCAGAAGGCCAGCGTCAGCGCGCCCCGGCGCGGCCGCAGGCCTGCGGCCAGCGCGTCCTTCAAAGCCCAGGCGCCGCAAAGTTCATTGCCATGGATCAGCGCGCTCAGCATGACATGCTTGCCCGGCACGCCCGAATCGAAATGCCAGACCCCGGGGGTGTCCGTATTACCCGTCCGCTCCGCCGACAAGTTCGGACAGGCAAGGAGAAATGGGCGCGGGATGGACGCGGGGGCGGGCGTAGGCATGGGGACTCCGATGAAGCGACGGGATTGTATAGGCGATGGCGCTGGGGTGGCGACTAGCAGCCGGTATGAGCGGGCGCCGCGGCGCGGAGGGCGCTGAAATGGGCTGCTAGCACGGGTTTTCCCTTATATATGGGGCGCGTCAGACGCACGCCGCCTTCGAGTATTGGGCGAATTCTAGGAGCTTGGCTGCTTTCTCTACAATTAGAATATTTATCTCGAGCTTTGCAGAAAAGGCAAAGCTTGTTCACCATTCCCACTCCTTGAGAATCGTCAGAGGCTGGCATGCACGGCATCGCGCTGAAGTATTTTTTGGAAGTTGCCCAGGCAGGCAGCCTGAGCGGCGCGTCCGAGCGCCTGCACGTGGCGGTGTCGGCCATCAGCCGGCAGATCGCCAAGCTGGAGGAGGAGGCGGGGGCGCCGCTGTTCGAGCGCGCCGCGCGCGGCATGGTCCTGAGCGAAGCGGGCCAGTTGCTGCTGGCGCATGCCCGCCGCACCATGCTGGAAGCCGATTCCGTGCTGCAGGAGATCGCGGCCATCAAGGGCACCGCGCGCAACGAGATCCGGGTGGCGTCCGTCGAAGGCGTGGCGCGGATCTTCCTGCCTTCGGTAATGGCGCGCTTCCGGCGCGATTGGCCCAACATCCGCTTCGACCTCTATGTGGGGTCGCCGGCCGAAGTCAGCCGCCGCGTGGCCGAAGGCAGCGTGGAGCTGGGCATGGTCTTCATCGCCGAGCGCATCGGCGGGGTCAGCCCGCGCTATTCGCGCCGCGCGCCGGTGCATGCGGTGATGGCAGCCGACCATCCACTGGCGGGCCGCGCCAGCGTCAGCCTGCAGGATCTCAGCCACTATCCGCTGGCCTTGACCGGGCCGGGCACCACCACGCGGCAGCTCTTCGAGATGGGCTGCGCGCTGGAATCGGTGCAGCTGGAGCCGGCGCTGACCTGCAATGATTCCTCGCCGCTGCATGGCTTTGTCTTCGGGTCGGACGCCATCATGCTCAGCGGCTACATCTCGGTGGCCTGGAGCCTGCGGCGCGACGAACTGGTCGCCGTGCCGATTTCCAATGCCGAGCTGCAATCGCGCACCCTGCAGATCCAGGTCATGCCCGGGCGGGTGCTGCCGCCCGCGGCAGAAGCCTTCGTCGAGCTGCTGGCGCGGGAACTGGACGATGCGCTGCAAGGCAGGCCGGCTGCATAGCCTGGCAGCAACGCGAGCATCCTCACGCCGCGCACGCCATAAGTGCTGGCGACCTTCGAAGGGGCTCCTGCCCTGGAGTGGTCCGGCAAAAAAAACGGCTGCCCCAAGGCAGCCGTTTGTCCGTTCAGGCGAACCTGATTATTGCTTTTCGGGCGTGACCGAGGTGGCCAGCGTGTACTGGTCGCGGCGGCCTTCGTAGGTGATGCCCTTGCGGAAGGCCCAGATGCTGCTTTCGAAGTGCAGCGGGATCAGCGGCACGTTGTCGAGCGCGATCTGGGTGGATTCCTGCAGCAGCTTCTCGCGCTTGGGCGCGTCGACGGTCACGATGGCCTGCTTGTAGACCTTATCGAAGTCGGCGTTGCTGAAGCCGCCGTAGTTGCTGGTGCCCAGGCTGTTGGGGGAATCCAGGGAAGCCACCCACAGCTGGAACAGCGCCGAGGCTTCACCCGTTTCCGCCGGCCAGCCGCCCATCGAGAAGCTGAACTCGCGCTTGGCGCGCTTGGGGAAGTAGATGGAGGCCGTCATGGCGTCCACATTGGTCTTGATGCCGACGCGGGCCAGGTACTGGGCCACGGCTTGCGCTACCTGGCCGTCGTTGACGTAGCGGTCGTTGGTCGACGACAGCGTCAGTTCAAAGCCATTCGGGTAGCCGGCTTCGGCCAGCAGCTTCTTGGCGCCTTCCGGGTCGTACTTGATTTCCGGGGCCTTGGGCAGGGCGCCGAACATGCCGTCGGGCATGTACTGGAAGGCCGGGGTGGCCATGCCGTCCATGATGCGGGCGGTGATGGTCTTGCGGTCGATGGCCATCGAAATCGCCTTGCGCACGCGCAGGTCCTGCAGCGGGTTCTTGCCGTCGGCGCTCTTGACGAAGGGGCTGGGGTTGCGGCCCACGTCCGGCTGGAAGAACACCAGGCGGGTCGACGGGGTGGCGACGAAACCGAACTTGGGGTTGTCCTTCAGGCGCGGCAGGTCGCGGGCGGCCGGGTTTTCGATCATGTCGAAGTCGCCGGACAGCAGGCCGGTCAGGCGCGGGCCGGCGGACGGCACCGGCACGAACTTCACTTCCTTCCAGTAGGGCTTGGGACCCCAGTAGTTCTCGTTGCGGACCAGCTCGATGCCGGTGCCCTTGACGTAGGACTTCAGGGTGTACGGGCCGGTGCCGATGGCATCCTTGCCGTTGTTGAAGTCAGCCACGGTGGGCCAGGCGCCAGTCACGCCGCAACCCTTCTTGGGGTCGAACGTGAGCTTGCCGTGCTCGACGATGCCATTCCAGACGATGGGCAGCGAACGCGCCAGTTCGGCGGGCATCAGGGGGAAGGGCTCGCCGGTCTTGATGATGACGGTGTGCGCGTCCGGCGTCTGCACGTCGGTGATGCGCTTGGTCATGTCCATGTAGGACTGCGACACGTTGGTTTCGTTGTTCAGCGTGCGGCAGATGGTGAACAGCACGTCTTCGGACGTGAACGGTTTGCCGTTGGAGAACTTGACGTCGTCGCGCAGCTTGAATTCCCAGGTCTGGTCGTCCAGCGTCTTCCAGGAGGTGGCCAGGGCGGGCACCAGCTTCATGTCGGCGCTGCGGCCCACCAGGGAACTGTAGACGTGCGCGGAGAACGCGTCGTTCTGCGTCATCTTGTGATAGTGGGGGTCCGCCGAGGTGGGTTCGGCCGACAGGCCGATCTTCAGCGTCTGGGCTTGGGCAGCGGCCAAGGGGATGGCGGCGGCCGCAAGGGCCAGGGTAGTGCGCAACTTCATGGTGACAACTCCGGATGGGGAACGAACCGGATCGCGCCTGCGTGTAAACCGGCCTGCGCCAGCCGCGCGGGCGGCGTCGCCTGGAAGGGGCTCAGGGGGTTTTGGCGCCGGGCACGACGGCAAGGGGCCGATTATCGGTAGGGGCTTCGCGCACTGTCAATGTGCAATGGCAAGCGCAGCGCTAGGGAAAACGCGGAGAGGGAGGGGGGAAAGAGGGCGCCGCGCTGCCTCGTCTGGAGGCCTGCGCGGCGCGATGGCGCCCGGGTGAGGGGCTGGGCGCCGAAGAACCGCCGCAAGGGGCGCCGGGAAACCGGCGGGCGTTGCGGCGGGGTCGCGCCAGACTGAATCGCGGGAGATCGATCGCGACTCAGGCCAGCGCGGCAGGGCTTACCACTGCGAACCGGAGAAGCGCGAGCTGGCGGCGCGGGCCTTGTTCATCGACTCGTTCACTTCGTCGATGAAGGAGAACACGGCGGCAACAGCTGCCACTACGGCTTGGCCGGCTTTCTTCAGGCCGGTCAGCGGATGGGAATTCGGTTGGTTCTCGAGGGCGCCGCGGAGCAGATCGCGCTCCAGCGCATCGGTCAGGCGGGCAGTGTGGTTCAGGGTCAGTTCGCTCATGGTTTGCTCCAGTCCGTTTCGTCTTGGTGTAAACCATTATAGGGATAACCCTAGGCTCTATGCAATGCTATTTTTAGGGTAAACCCCTATATGTTGTAAAAATGTTTATTCTCCAGGGACTTAGCCGCGATTGCGCAGGGCGCGGGCGGCGTCCGCCAGCTCTCCAGCGGTCAGTCCGATGGGGCCGACACCCTGGGCCACCAGGGCGTCGGCCGCCGCGCCGTGCAGCCACACGGCTCCGGCTACGGCTTGTGCCAGAGGCAATTTCTGGGCGATCAGCGAGCCCAGCATGCCCGCCAATACGTCCCCGGTTCCGGCGGTGGCGAGCCCCGGATTGCCGCTGGTATTGACCCGCAGCTCGCCGTCCCGCGAGCAGACTACAGTGCCGGCGCCCTTCAACACGATCCAGGCCCGGTAGCGCTGCGCCAGTGTCCAGGCGGCGCCCGGGCGGTCGGCCTGCACCTCGGCCGCGCTGATGCCCAGCAGGCGGCCGGCCTCGGCCGGGTGCGGCGTCAGCACCACGGGACCGTCGCCCCAATTGGGCTGGATGTCGCCGCGCGCCAGCAGATTCAGTCCGTCCGCGTCCAGCACCAGCGGCGCCCCGCGCCGCAGTACAAACAATTCGGACAGCGCGTTGGCCGCCAAGGCTCCCGTGCCGATGCCGCAGCCAGCCACCCAGGCGGTGACGCCCCAGTCCTCTTCCAGCAGCGAGCGGGCATCGCGCAGCATCAGCTCGGGCTGCAACGGGTCGCAGGCCAGGGGGGCGGCGTCCTGGGCGAAGCCGATCAGCACCTTGCCGGCGCCTGTCTTCAAGGCGGCGCGCGCGGCCAGCAGCGCCGCGCCCGTCATGCCGGGGCCGCCGCCCACCACGCCCACCGTGCCGAAACTGCCCTTGTGGGTGTCCTGGCCGCGCGGCGCGAACAGGGCAGGCAGGGCGGCGCGGTCGATGGTGCCGCCGGTGGACGGGGCGCTAGTGTTCATGGGCTGAGGCTCCTGGGGAAATCGGCATGGCGCGATGGCGCGTATCTACTATAGTGCGCCCAAACCGGCCGGCATCCGGCCCGGCCCCAAGACAAGACGACGTGGAGACAAACATGAGCGACATCACGCTGGAACACTATTCCGCCTATGAGTCCCTGAAGCTGCGCCGGCACCCCGGCGGGGTGCTGGAGGTGATCATGGGCGCCAAGGGCGGCAAGCCGGGCAAGCTGTCCACCGCCGACGACCGCATGCACCGCGAGCTGGCCGACATCTGGCGCGACATCGACACCGACCCCGACACCCGGGTGGTGGTGATCCGTGGCGAAGGCAAGGGCTTTTCGGGTGGGGGCGACCTGGACCTGGTACAGCAGATGGCGGACGACTTCGACGTGCGCACCCGCGTTTGGCGCGAAGCCCGCGACCTGGTCTACAACATCATCAATTGCAACAAGCCCATCGTGTCCGCCATGCACGGCGCGGCCGTGGGCGCGGGCCTGGTGGCGGGCTTGCTGGCCGACATCTCCATCGCGGCGCGCGACGCGCGCATCATCGACGGCCATACCCGCCTGGGCGTGACGGCCGGCGACCATGCCGCCATCGTCTGGCCGCTGCTTTGCGGCATGGCGCGCGCCAAGTACTACCTGATGCTGTGCGAAACCGTGACCGGCGAAGAAGCCGAGCGCATCGGCCTGGTGTCGTTGTGCGTGGACGAGGCCGAACTGATCGGCCGCGCCTTCGAAGTTGCCAACAAGCTGGCCGCGGGCTCCCAGACCGCCATCCGCTGGACCAAGTATTCGCTGAACAACTGGCTGCGCATGGCCGGGCCGAGCTTCGATACCTCGCTGGCGCTGGAATTCATGGGCTTTGGCGGCCCGGACGTGCGTGAAGGGATCCAGTCCCTGCGCGAACGCCGCGCGCCGAACTTCCGGCCGGATTCGCCGTTCTGAGGCTGCGGATGGCGCGCCATCCGGCTTCCCTACTTCTTGAAGAACTTCGCGAAGGCCGCCTGCGCCTCTTCGGATTGCAGGCGGATGCGGAACTGCTGGGCCTCGTAATCCATCGTGTCCTGGATCGCCTGACGGTCCGGCCGACGCAGCATGGCCTTGGTCAGGCGCAGCGCGGCGGGCGGCTGGCGCGCCAGGTCGGCGGCGGTGGCTTGCGCGGCGGCCAGCGCCTGGCCCTTGGGCGTGACTGAAGTCGCCAGCCCGGCGTCGCAGGCGTCCTGCGCCGTGAACGCCTTGCCCTGCAACAGCCATTCGGCGGCGCGGCGGGTGCCGGCCAGGCGCGGCATCAGCAGGCTGGACGCGCCTTCCGGGCACAGGCCCAGCGCCACGAACGGCATGCGCAAGGTGGCGCCTTCGCCCACATGGACAAAATCGCAATGCTGCAGCAGGGTCACGCCGATGCCGACGGCGTAGCCCTCGACCGCGGCGACGACCGGCACGTCTGCCGTGGTCAGCGCGCGCAGGAAAGTCAGGCCGGCGCTGTCGCCCGCGCCGCGCTCCGCCTGGAAGTCGCGCAAGTCGTTGCCGGCCGTGAAATGCTCGCCCGCGCCCGTCAGGATCACCGCCGCCACCGCCGTGTCGGCGGAGGCCAGCGCAATCTGTTCGGTCAGCGCCGCATAGGTGGCGGTATCCAGCGCGTTGCGGCGATCCGGACGGTTGATGGTCAACGTCAGCACCGCGCCGTCGCGGCTGACCTGCAGCCCGGCGCTCATGCGCCGAATCCGTTGGCCAGGCGGCTCTTGGCGTCCGCGTACTCGCTGCGCAGCGTGTCCACGATCTGGCGCGTCGGCAGCACGCTGGCGATGCCGCCCACGCCCTGGCCCGCGCCCCAGATGTCCTTCCAGGGTTTGACCCGGCCTGAGCCGAAGTTGGACGCGCCGCTGTCGGGCTGCGGCAGGTTGGCCGGGTCCAGCCCGGCGGCGGCGATGCTGGCCTTCAGGTAGTTGCCCGGAATGCCGGTGAAGAACGGGGTGTAGAGGATGTCCGAGGCGCTGGCGTCGACGATGGCGGATTTGTAGCCTTCGCTGGCGTTGGCTTCCTCGCTGGCGATGAAGCGCGTGCCCATGTAGGCGAAGTCCGCGCCCATGGCCTGCGCGGCCAGGACATGCGCGCCCGAGGTGATCGCGCCCGACAGGATCAGCGGGCCGTCATAGAAGCGGCGCACTTCGGACACCAGCGCGAAGGGGCTGAGCGTGCCCGCGTGGCCGCCGGCGCCGGCACACACCAGGATCAGGCCGTCCACGCCGGCTTCCAGCGCCTTTTCGGCGTGGCGGATCGTGGTCACGTCGTGGAATACCTTGCCGCCCCAGTCATGCACGCCTTTGACCAGGTCGCCGGGCGCGCGCAGGCTGGTGATGATGAGCGGCACGCGGTGGCTGGCGCACACGGCCAGGTCTTGCTCCAGGCGGTCGTTGGACTGATGGATGATCTGGTTGACCGCGAACGGCGCCACGGTCGCGCCGGGATTGGCTTCGCGGTGCGAGGCCAGGCCAGCCTGGACTTCGTCCAGCCAGTCGCTCAGCAGGCTTTGCGGGCGCGCATTCAGCGCGGGGAACGAACCCACGATGCCGCTGGTGCATTGCGCCACCACCAGCTTGGGATTGGACACGATGAACATGGGGGCGCAGATGACCGGCAGGGACATCTGGCCGTACAAATCAGTCACGAGAGAGTGGGGCATGGCGTCGTCGCGGAAAAAAGGTCAAAAGAGGGCTTGAGCATCGTTGGCGGGTGTGCCTATAATTACCTACCGACCGTCCGGTAATTAATTAATCCTTATTAAACGGCATGCGCCGAAGCGCTGTCAATGGAGGTTCGCAAGAGCCTCCGGCAGCGCCGGTGCGGCCCTTCCAAAGGCAGCCATGGCGACCTCCGCCCCTCCCGCCCAGAAACGCGCCCGCGCCGGCCGCCCACCCACCGTGGCGGCCCCGCGCGAACGCATCCTGGAAGAAGCCGCCAAGCTCTTCGCTCAAAGCGGCTACGACGGCAGCTCGGTGTCGGACCTGGCTGCTGCGCTCGGCGTGTCCAAGGCCGCCATCTACCACTACTACACCACCAAGCAGGACATCTACGACGCCATCATCCTGGCCGTGCTGACCGGCCTGACCCAGGCCGTGGCCCAGGAAGTTGGCCGGGCCGAAGGCGCCACCGCCCGGTTGCGCGCCTTCATGGTGGGCCACGCGCGTTACTTCGAGCAGCACCATCCCGAATTCGTCACCATGCTGATCGGCTATTCCGGCATGGCCCTGACCGAGCGCGAAGACGCCGCCCGGCTGCGCGACGGGTACGAAAAGCGCCTGCGCGAACTGATTGCGCAGGGCGTTGCCGCCGGCGAATTCCGCGCGCTGGACGTGGCCGCGGCCGGCCGCGGCGTGCTGTCCATGCTGAATTGGATGGTGCGCTGGTACAAGCCGGGCCAGGGCGACAGCGCCGAAACCATCGCCGCCGGCTACTTCGATCTATTGGTCGGAGGCATGCGCGCCTGAGGCGCGGCTGTCCCCGGCTTACCCCGCATTTTTTTGAGACTCCCATCATGGCCCTCGATACCGAAACCCTGAATCTGCTGCTGGACGCCGTGCGCCGCTTCGTGCACGAACGCCTGATCCCCGCCGAAGACGAACTGGCCGAAAGCGGCCAGGTGCCGCCGGACATCGTCAACGAGATGCGCGAGCTGGGCCTGTTCGGCCTGTCCATCTCGCCCGACCACGGCGGCCTGGGCCTGACCATGGAAGAAGAAGTGCGCGTGGTCTTCGAGCTGGGGCAGACCTCGCCCGCGTTCCGCTCGCTGGCCGGCACCAACATCGGCATCGGTTCGCAAGCCATCGTGCTGGCCGGCACCGACGAGCAGCGCGCCAACTACCTGCCCAAGCTGGCCAGCGGCGAATTGATAGGCTCGTTCGCGCTGACCGAGCCCGATGCCGGCTCCGACGCCATGGCGCTGCGCCTGTCCGCCGTGCGCGACGGCGACAGCTACGTGCTCAACGGCACCAAGCGCTACATCACCAACGCGCCCATCGCCGGGCTGTTCTCGGTCATGGCGCGCACCGCGCCGGAACGCCGCGCCAATTCGATTTCGTGCTTCCTGGTCGAAGCCGGTACGCCCGGCCTGACCATCGGCAAGCCCGACAAGAAGATGGGCCAGGCCGGCGCCCTGACCAGCGACGTGGTGTTCGACAACTGCCGCGTCCCGGCCAGCGCGCTGCTGGGCGGAGAAGAGGGCAATGGCTTCCGCACCTCGATGCGGGTGCTGGACAAGGGCCGCCTGCATATTTCGGCGCTGTGCGTGGGCATCGCCGACCGCCTGCTGGGCGACGCCGTGAAGTACGCCATTGAGCGTAAGCAATTCGGCCAGCCCATCGCTGAATTCCAGCTGATCCAGGCCATGATCGCCGACAGCCAGGCCGAGCTCTACGCCGCGCGCTGCATGGTGCTGGACGCCGCCCGCATGCGCGACCGCGGCGAGAACACCACCATGCAGGCCGCCTGCTGCAAGCTGTACGCCACCGAAATGGTGGGTCGCGTGGCCGACCGCGCGGTGCAGATCCACGGCGGCGCGGGCTACATGTCCGAGTACGCGGTCGAGCGCTTCTACCGCGACGTGCGCCTGTTCCGCATCTTCGAAGGCACTTCGCAGATCCAGCAGCTGGTGATCGCCCGCGAAACCATCAAGGCGCATTCCTGAGCGCGGACACGGCCCAAGAGGCTAATATCCTGCATGACTGACGGTGATCCGGCAGCGGCCCTGGGCCGCGCCGGAATATGACGCGCCAGCGGCCGCGCGCCGCCGGCATGACGGAACTCCAGTCTGGCTTGCGCGCCGCCGCAAGCCGGACGTTTTCATTTCTCTTCCAGCGAAAAGATTACTAATGTCGCAACGTCCCGCTCCCCTTACCGGCATACGCGTGCTGGACCTCACCCGCGTCCTGGCGGGTCCCTGGTGCACCCAGAACCTTGCCGACCTCGGCGCCGAGGTGATCAAGATCGAACGCCCTGGCGCGGGCGACGACACGCGGGCCTGGGGGCCTCCGTACCTGAAGGACGAGGCGGGCAACGACACCACCGAGGCGGCCTATTACCTGTCCGCCAACCGCAACAAGCTGTCGGTGGCGCTGGACATCGCCTCGCCGCGCGGCGCCGAACTGGTGCGCGAACTGGCGCTGCAAAGCGATATCCTGGTCGAAAACTTCAAGGTCGGCGGCCTCTCCAAGTACGGCCTGGACTATGACAGCCTGAAGGAACTCAACCCGCGCCTGATCTACTGCTCCATCACCGGCTTCGGCCAGACCGGCCCCTACGCCAGCCGCCCCGGCTACGACTTCATGATCCAGGGCATGGGCGGCCTGATGAGCATCACCGGCGAACGCGACGACCTGCCTGGCGGCGGTCCGCAGAAGGCGGGGGTGGCGGTGACCGACCTGATGACCGGCATGTACTCCACGGTCGGTATCCTGGCCGCGCTGCACGAACGCTCGCGCAGCGGCCTGGGCCAGCACATCGACATGGCGCTGCTGGACTGCCAGGTCAGCATGCTGGCCAATCAGAACCTCAACTACATGACTTCGGGCGTGGCACCCAAGCGTGCCGGCAACGCGCACCAGAACCTGGTGCCCTACCAAGTGTTCGCGGCCAGCGACGGCCACCTGATCGTGGCGGTCGGCAACGACAGCCAGTTCCGCAATTACTGCGGCGCGATCGGCTTGCCCGAGCTCTCGGCTGATCCGCGCTTCGCCACCAATCCGCAACGTGTGAAGAACCGCGCCGAACTGGTGCCGCTGCTGACCGAACGCATGGCCACCGGCGCGCGCGATCACTGGCTGGCCGCGCTGGAAGCCGTGGGCGTCCCGGCCGGCCCCATCAATACGCTGGACCAGGTCTACGAAGACCCGCAGGTCCTGGCGCGCGGCATGAAGCGTGAATTGCCGCATCCGACCGCAGGCACGGTGCCGATTGCCGCCAGCCCGCTGAAGTTCTCCGACAGCCCGGTCGAGTACCGCCGTCCGCCGCCCATGCTGGGCGAGCACACCGAGCAGGTGCTGTCCGAAAAACTGGGCCTGTCGGCCGAAGAAATCCTGGCGCTGGCGCAAAGCCGGGCCTGAACCCCATCCAATAAAAGCAGGAGAGTGGTGATGAAGGAGATTCAAACCATCGGCGTCGTCGGCGCCGGGGCCATGGGGCGCGGCATCGCGCAGATCGCGGCGCAAGCCGGGCTGCGCGTGCGCCTGTACGACACCAGCGCCGACGCCGTGGCGGCCGCACGCGAGTCGCTGCGCCAGACCTGGGACAAGCTGGCCCAGAAGGGCAAGCTGAGCGCCGCCGACGCGCAGGCCGCGCTGGAACGCGTCGAATCCGCCACCGCGCTGACCGACATGTCGAACTGCCAGCTGGTGGTGGAAGCCATCGTCGAACGCCTGGACGTCAAGCGCGACCTGTTCGCCGCGCTGGAAGGCGTGGTGGCCGAAGATTGCATCCTGGCGTCGAACACCTCGTCGCTGTCCATCACCGCCATCGCCGCCGCCTGCAAGCATCCGCAGCGCGTGGCCGGCTACCACTTCTTCAACCCGGTCGCGCTGATGAAGGTGGTCGAAGTCATCGACGGCCTGCGCAGCGCGCCCGAAGTCGGCGACGCGCTGGCCGAGCTGGCCCACCGCATGGGCCATACGCCGGTGCGCGCCAAGGACATGCCGGGCTTCATCGTCAACCACGCCGGCCGCGGCATGAATACCGAAGGCCTGCGCGTGGCGCAGGAAGCCGTGGCGACCTTCGCCCAGGTCGATGCCGTGATGCGCGAGCAGGCCGGCTTCCGCATGGGGCCGTTCGAACTGCTGGACCTGACGGCGCTGGACGTGTCCCACCCGGTCATGGAATCCATCTACCGCCAGTTCTTCGATGAGCCGCGCTTCCGTCCGTCGCCCATCACTACCGTGCGCCTGGCCGGCGGCCTGATCGGCCGCAAGGCCGGTGAAGGCTTCTACGTCTACGCCGACGGCCAGAAGCAGGTGCCGGCTGAGCCGCCCGTGCCCGCGCTGCCCGAGAACCTGAAGGTCTGGGTCAGCCCCAGGCACGCCGAAGGGTACGCCCGCGCTGCCGCGCTGGTCGAAAAGCTGGGCGCCACGCTGGTGACCGGTTCCACGCCCGACGCCGACGCGCTTATCCTCGTCACGCCCTTCGGCGAAGACGTTTCCACCACGGTTTCCGCGCAAGGCCTGAACGCGGCCCGCACGGTCGGCCTGGATGCGCTCTACGCCTTCGACAGCGCCAAGCGCCGCACCATCATGGTGTCGCCCGCCACCGAAGCCAAGTGGCGCGACGCCGCTCACGCGCTGCTGGCCGCAGACGGCGTGCCGGTCACGGTGATCGAGGATTCGCCGGGCTTCATCGCCCAGCGCATCGTGGCCACCATCGTCAACATCGCCAGCGACATCGCGCAACAGCAGATCGCTACGCCCAAGGACATCGACCTGGCGGTGACGCTGGGCCTGGGCTATCCGGTGGGGCCGCTGGCCCTGGGCGACAAGCTGGGCGCCGACCGCATCCTGGAAATCCTGAAGAGCATGCAACGCGTGACCGGCGATCCGCGCTATCGCCCCAGCCTGTGGCTGCAGCGCCGCGTGCAGCTCGGCATGTCGCTGACGCAGGCGACTGGCGAACAGTGATGTGATGGCTATGCATGGCAGGGCACCGCTCTGGCATGTACAAAAAAGCCCGCAAGACTTCGTGTCTTGCGGGCTTTTTTTCCTGAAGGACCGGCCGCCTCAGTTGGCCGGCTTGACGCCGATCAGAGAGACCAGCGGCGTCCAGAGCGCGATGTCGTCGCGGATGCGGCGGGCGAACTTGTCCTTCACCTCGCCTGCCCGCGGCTGGCTGCCGGACGCGTCGAACTTGCTCAGCACGTCCGGATCGCGCAGCATCACCTGCACGGCGTCGGCCAGCCTGTCCACCACTTCCGCGGGCGTGCCGGGCGGCGCGAACAGGCCGTTCCAGGTTTCGATCTCGTGCCCCGGGATGGTGTCGGCGATGGCCGGCACGCCGGGCAGCTGAGGCACGGGCTGGCGGCTGGACACGCCCAGGAAACGGATGCGGCCGCTATCCTTGTAAGGCAGGATTTCGGAGATGTTGGCCGAATACAGGTCGGTGGTGCCGCCCATGGTGTCGAGCAGAGCCGGCGCGCCGCCCCGGTAGCCGATCAGCGTCGCCTCGATACCTGCACGCTTCAGAAACACCAGCACCGACATGTGCGACATCGACCCTTCGCCGCCGTGCGCGACGGTCAGTGCGCCGGGTTTGGCCCGGCCATACTCGATCAACTGCGCAAGATTCTGGAAGCGCGAGCTGGACGGCACCGTGAGCACCAGCGGGTTGCTGGCGATGTTGGCCACCGGCACCAGATCGTTCAACGGGTCGTAACGCACGTTGAACAGGAACCGGACCAGCGAAACCTGGCCGATGGACCCCACCATCAGCGTGTTGCCGTCGTTGCGCGAACGGATCAGCGCATCGGTGGCGATGGTTCCGCCCGCGCCCGCCTGGTTCTTCACCACCACCGACGAACCCAGCGTGCGGCGCAGCGAATCGGAGGTAATGCGCGCCACATAGTCGGTGTTGCCGCCCGGCGGGTAAGGCACGATCAATGTGATGGCGGACCCGTCCTGGGCATGGGCCAGCGCGGACAGCAGCAGCGGCGAGGAGGCCAGCAGCCGCGAGAACTGACGACGATTCATGATGTTTTCCCCTTGTGTCGTAGTGATGCGCGGCTTTGAGCTCAACGGGTCGCGGCAGCCATTTGGCCGCAGCCCTTGGCGCCGACTACCTTTCCGTCTTCATACACCGTGGTGCCGCGCACCAGGGTGCGCACCGGCTTGCCCTTGAGACGGCGGCCGGCATAAGGGCTCCAGCCCACCAGGCTGAGGACGTCCTCGTCGCGCACTTCGTATTCGGTCTCCAGGTCGACCAGGACCAGGTCGGCGTCCAGGCCCGCGCGTATTTCACCCTTTTCGCGCAGCCGGAACAATTCGGCGGGTTTGGCCGAGCAGGCCTCGGCCACCCGTTCCAGGCTGATCTTGCCTTCCTGCGCCGCGGTCAGGAACATGCTCAGGTAGAACTGGGTCGAAGGCGTGCCGGTATGGGCTTTCCAGCCATCGGTCCAGCCCACTTCCTTCTCTTCGCGCGTGTGCGGGGCGTGGTCGGTGGCAATGATATCGATGGTGCCGTCGTTGAGCCCTTCCCACAGGCCGGGTACGTTCTTCTCCGGCACCCAGTACGACAGCGCGTAGGAGCCCAGGCGCTGGATGGCCGACCATTCGCAACCCAGGAACAGCGCCCAGGGATTGATCTCGCAGGTCACCTTCTGACCGGCCGCCTTGGCTTCGCGGATCAGCTGCACGCTGCCGGCGGTCTGGGTGTGCAGGATGTGCAGGTGGCAGCCGGCCGCCTTTTGCAGCCGCAGCAGGGTGGCGATGGCGGTTTCCCAGATCACGCCATCGTGGGCGGCATAGGCGCGCGCATAGGCCAGCGCGTCGCGTTCGCCGCGGTCCCAGTAGGTCTGTTCGATCACGTCCATCAAGGCCTGGTCGTGCGGGTGCACCATCAATGGCACGTCCAGTTCTGCGCAGCGCTGCATGATGCGCAACAGCTTGCCGTGATCATGCACGCCGATGCCGGGCATGTGCGGATAGTCTCGTCCCGTGTCCACCACCATGAAGATCTTGAACGCCGCAATGCCGGTGGCGGTCATGGCTTCCATTTCCGACTCTATCGTCGGCGCCGGATTGAAGTTCCAGTCGACCACGGCGTCGCTGCGGTAGATGGCGAACTGCTTTTCCAGCAGGTCCAGCGAGTTGGGCGGCGGATTGACGTTGGGCATGCCCACGCTGGTGGTGACGCCGCCCGCGGCGCATTGCTGCGTGGCGGTGAAGATTGTGTCCTTGTATTCGAATCCTTTTTGCGAGCCCTGGCGATGGTGCGAGTGCATGTCGATGGCGCCCGGCAGGATGGCCAGGCCGCTCGCATCGATGATGTTCCGCGCGTCGGGCTCGCTGCCGGCCTCGTACAGGCCGGCGATCTTGCCGTCGCGGATGCCGATGGAGGCGCGCACGCGGCCTTGCGGAGTGACCACCAGGCCGTTCTTGATCAAAGTGTCCATGCTGTTTTCCTTGTGATGGGGAATGCCAAAACGATCAGGCCGCGCGTGCGGCAGGCGGGAGGGCGCGCTGGCGCACCGTGTCCCAGACCTGCATGACGTAGTCTTTGCTCAGGCCTTTGGTAATGAAAACCATGCGGGATTGCCGGTCCGCGTCGGGCCATTCCGGCAATTCGGTGGGGGGGTGGAACAAGCGCTGCACGGCTTGCAGCACGATGGGCCGCTCGTGGCCGGCGATGTGCAGGATGCCTTTGACGCGCAGCAGCTCGTCCGGGTGCGCCATGACCAACGCATCCAGCCACGCGCTGACTTGCGGCCATTGCAAGGGCGCGTCGAAATCCAGGCAGAAGCTGTCGATGCGGGCATGGTCATGGCCATGCGTGTGCGTGTGGTGCTTATGGGTGTGTTCATGCCCATGCCCACCATGCCCGTGTCCGTCCGCGTAAGGCGCGGCGTTGAGCCATTGCCGGGCCTGCTCCGGACGCACGTTCACGTCGTAGACATCGGGCCCGTCCAGCACCGTGGCATCCGGCCGCGCCGCAGGGTTGCACACCACGCGCGTTGCTCCCGGGTTGACGCGCGCCAGCGTGTCCACCAGCGCCGCGACTTGAGCGCCGGGCAGTTCGGTCTTGGTGACGATCAAGGCATCGGCGACGGCCGCCTGCTTGACGGCCTCCGGGTGCGCGGCCAGCGTGCCCGGCCCGTTGACGGCGTCCACCACGGTCAGCACGCGGTTCAAGCGGAACGAGCGCGCGACGGGAAACGTCATCAACGCCTGGATGACCGGCACCACGTCGGCCATGCCCGTGGTTTCGATCAGGACGCGATCAAAGGCAGCGATGGTTCCGGCGCTGCGCTTGGCGCGCAGGTCGCGCAGGGTCTCGACCAGGTCGCCTTGCACGGTGCAGCACAGGCAGCCGGTGGTCAGTTCGATGGTGTTTTCGTTGCTGCTGGCGATCAGCGCGTGGTCGATGCCGATCTCGCCAAACTCATTGACGATGACCGCCGCACCGGCCAGCGCCGGGTCGCGCAGCCAGTGATTCAGCAGGGTGGTCTTGCCGCTGCCCAGGAAGCCCGTCAGCAAAGTGACTGGAATACGCGTTTCGGAGGTCTCGCCGTTTGCCATGATCCACCTTTGCAAAAAATACTAAATTCGCAACCATTGCGACTAAATGAATTTTTGCATCGAGTTGACGCTTTGGCAAGCCCCCTCGTTTGGCGCCGCGCGCCTCGGCCCAGAGGGGGAAGACGACGCTGCTAGAATCGCGGAGAAATTAAATTTCGCAATGGATGCGAAATCACGCGCCGCACAGGCGTAACGATAGGGAGAGGTCGACGTGGCGGGTGATATCAGGACGCGCAACCGGATACTGCACATCCTGCAGCTCTATGACAGGCGCGCCGCATGGTCGGTTGAGGAAATCGCCGTCGAAATGGATGTCTCCGTCAGTTCGGCCTACCGCGACGTACAGGAACTGGTGCGCGCCGATTTCCTGACTCCGGTGATGGGCGCGCGCTATGTGCTGGGGCCGACCTTTGCTCATTTCGACTTGCTGATGCGCCACGGCGATCCCTTGCTGAAGGTGGCCGAACCGCACATGCGCCGCCTGGTGGAGGCGACCACGTCCTCGTCGGCCTCGGTGCTGACGCGCAGCTACCAGGACAAGGTCATGTGCATCCACCAGGAAATTGGCGACCCGGCCGCGCGCGTCGGACGCTATGAACGTGGCGCCACCATGCCGATGTTTCGCGGCGCGACCTCCAAGGTCATCCTGGCGCACCAGAGCCGCCGCGCCCTGGAGCGCATGTACCTGGCCCATGAAGAGGAAGCGCGTGCCATTTCGCACTGGAAGAGCCTGAAGGACCTGTGCCTGGAACTCGACGCCATCCGCGAGGCGGGCGTAGCGGTCAGCGATTCCGAGATCACGCCTGGGACCATAGGCATAGCCGCGCCCATTTTCCTGGAGCAGCGCGTGGTGGCCGGACTGAGTCTGATCGTGCGCGCCGAGCATTGCCGTCTCGAGCCTTTTCGCGCGGCGGTCATCGAGGCCGCCAGCCAGATCAGCAGCCAGTTGGCCGAGGTGGACGGCGCCTGGGTGGCGCGCGCCTGAGCACGGACCCCAGCCCGCTCAATCGGATTGCGACTGGCGGTCTTGGCCCAGGCGGCGCAATTCATCCAGCGTTTGGCGCAGCAGCCGCGAGGGTTCGGTCTCGCGCCGGATATACATGCCGACCGAGCGTGTTAGACCCTGCCGCAGGCGGGTCTTGCGCACGCCGCGCTGCGTCGCGTTGTCCAGCGACGACTCCGGCAATAGCGCAATGCCGCAGTTGTGCTGCACGAAGCGTGCGATGGTGTTCAGGTCCCGCAAAGAATAGAGCGGATTGAAGGGCTGCGACGCGGCCTGGAAGGCGCGTTCGGTCAGCACGCGCACGCTGGTGCCTGGCGGCATGCTGATCAAGGGCAGACGGGCGAGTTCCGCGGGCGTCCAACGCGTGACGTCCGGTTTGACCTGGGCGCTGTGGAACAGCACGAAGGGTTCGGTGAACAACTCCTGATAGACCAGGTCGGCAACGCCTTCCTCGTTCATGGTGGTCACGGCGATGTCCACGCGCCGCTCGCGCAGCAATTGCAGGGCTTCGCTGGCGATGGGATCGTAGACCTCCACGCGGACCCGCGGGTGCTTGCGCGCGAGGCTCTCTATCAAGAGCGGAATGAGTGACGCCGCGAGCGTGGGCAAGGCCGCGACCGCCACGCGGTTGTTGCGGTCGCGCAGCCGCTGGTCCAGTTCCAGCATGCCTTTTTCATGCAGCGCGGTGATCTTGCGCGCGGTCTCGATAATGTCCTGGCCTTCGCGCGACAGGCGCACCATGCGGGTGGTGCGCTCGAAGAGTTTGACGCCCAGCGTCTCTTCCGCCTCCTTCAGCAGTTTGCTCAGCGTGGGCTGTGTCACATGCAGCAGCTCGGCCGTTTTCTGGAAGCTCAGCGTTTCGGCCAGCAGCACGAAAATGCGCAGTTGTCTCGTCGTCAGATTCATTCTTTTTGTCTATCAATGCCGTTCAAATCGGAACTTAACCAGAAGACCTGACTGCCTTAGCCTTTGCATCACGATCTCTCTCTGGAGCTGGGATGTTTCGTCTTGATGGAAAGGTAGCCCTGGTGACCGGTTGCGGCACGCTGGGCGCAGGTTGGGGAAATGGAAAGGCTGCTGCGGCGGTGCTTGCCAGGCAGGGCGCCGCGATTTTCGGTTGCGATCTGAACATCGACGCGGCGCGACAGTCCGCGCAGGCCGTGGCCGCGGAGGGCGGGAAGATCACGGTCCGGCAGTGCGACGTCACGGACGGCAGCCAGGTGGCGGAACTGGTGCGGGCGTGCATGGAGACGCATGGCCGCATCGATGTGCTGGTCAACAACGTGGGCCGCTCGGAACCGGGCGACCCGGTCTCCATGCCGGAGGATCTTTGGCACGATCAGATCCAGGTGAATCTGACCTCTGCCTTCCTGTGCTGCAAGCACGTCATCCCCCTCATGAAGAGCGCTGGTGGAGGATCGATTATCAACATTTCGTCCATCGCCGGGCTGCGTTATGCGGGCAAACCCCAGGTCGGCTACGCCGCCGCCAAGGCCGCCCTGATGCAGATGACGGCCACCACCGCGGTCATCTATGCGCAAGACGGCGTGCGGCTGAATTCGGTGGTGCCAGGACTGATGTTCACGCCTCTGGTGGAACGCCTGGCGCAGAAATACGCCAAGGGTGATTACGAGGGTTTTGTGGCGCACCGCCATGCCCAGGTGCCCGCGGGTCGCATGGGCGACGCCTGGGACGTGGCCCATGCCGTGGCTTTCCTGGCCAGCGATGAGAGCCGCTACATCACGGGGCAGCAGATCGTGGTGGATGGCGGCATCACCATGGCAACGCGTTGAGCGGGGATAGTCGCGATGAACGTGCATGAGCAAGCGGGCGCCGGACGCCTGGCGGGCAAGGTGGCCTTGATCTTCGGCGCGGGTTGCGTGGGACCGGGTTGGGGCAACGGAAGAGCGATCGCCGTGCGCTTCGCCCAGGAGGGGGCCGTGGTGGTCGCGGTGGACATACGGCCGGAGTCACTGCCCGAGACCCTGGAGTTGGCTGGACGCTACCGGTCCCGCATCGAAACCCAGATCTGCGATGTGGGCGACGCGGCCCAGGTCGCTGCGCTGGTCCAAGCCGTGGCGCGGTGTCACGGGCGGATCGACATTCTGGTCAATAACGTGGGAGGTCCCATTCCCGGCGGTGCGGCGGCGCTGACGCAAGCGGATTGGCGCAGGCAGCTCGACTTGAACCTGACCTCGGTGTTCACCACCTGCCAGCACGTCCTGCCCATCATGCAGGAGCAGGGCGCTGGCGCCGTGGTCAACGTGTCTTCGACCTCGGCCATACGCTGGACCGGCGCGCCGCAGGTCGGCTATGCGGCGGCCAAGGCCGGCGTAATGCAGTTCGGCCGTGTGGCCGCCGTGGAATACGCCGGCAAGGGGGTGCGCATCAACACCGTCCTGCCGGGCCAGCTCCATACGCCGCTGGTCGATGCCTTCCTCGCCGGCCAGCAGAGCGCGGGCGACATCGACGCCTTGCTGGAGCGGCGGCGCCGCCGCATTCCGTTGCCGCTTTCCGGCGATGGCCGAGACACGGCCAATGCCGTGCTCTTTCTCGCCTCGGACGAGGCGCGTTTCATCACCGGAACCGAACTGATCGTGGACGGGGGCATGAGCGCCCGCTGCGACTGAAAACCAAGCTGAGGAGAATCACGATGGCGCGAATTGAATATGCGGATATCGCCAGGCCGGAGATCCGGCCGCTGGTCGAACGCATCGAACGGGAGCGGTCCAGCCTGCCGAATCTCTATCGGATGCTGCTCAACAGCCCGCCGGTGGCGCAGGGCTGGCTGGCCTATCTCACGGCGATACGCCAGCACAGCGGGCTTGCGCCCAAACTGCGGGAGATGCTCATCCTGCGCGTCGCGGTGCTGAACCAGGCCGACTACGAGTTCGAGCAGCATCTGCCGATCGCTTTGAAAGCGGGTTGCAACGAAGACCACGTGCAGGGCTTGAAGACCGGCGATTTCACATCGCTGGACGCGGGCGAGCGCGCGGCCATGGCGTATTGCGATGAGGTGACGCGCGAGATCCGGGTCCGGGACGCTACGTTCGCCGCCGTCCGCGAGGCTTTCGATGCCCGCGCGATCGTCGAGATCACAGCCACGGTGGCCGCGTACAACATGGTGTCGCGCTTTCTGGAGGCCATACAGATCGACCACGAATGAACGGCTGGTCGTACAGCCGGTAAATAAAAACACAGGAGACATGCATGCATAGCTTCAAACGATTTGGTGGCGCGTTCGCCTCTCTTGCGCTGGGCCTGGCCCTGAGCGCGCCGGCACATGCCGGCTATCCGGCAAAACCGGTGCAACTGATCATTCCGTTCGCGCCGGGCGATACCGACCAGATGCTGCGGCCCATCACCGAGAAGATGGGGCAATACCTGGGCCAGCCCATCGTGATGAACTACAAGCCCGGCGCGGGGGGAGGCATAGGCGCGGCATACACGGCCTCGGCGGCGCCCGACGGCTATACCATCGTGGGCAGTTCGCCGGGCGCGCTGGTCGTGGTTCCGCTGGCCAACAAGGAGATCAAGTACACGACGGAGTCCTTCGCGCCGGTCGCCGCCATATCCCTGGGCGGCATGATGATCGTCGCGCCCGGGAAGTCCAGGTACAAGACCCTGGCCGACGTGGTGGCCGATGCCAAGGCGCGTCCCGACGCCATCTCCTACGGCACCTCGGGCGCCATGGGCATCAGCCATCTGCTGGGCGAGACGTTCGCTTCCGAGGCCAAGGTCAAATTGCGCCACATCCCCTTCCAGGGCAGCACGCCGGCGGTCACCGCCTTGCTCGGTGGCCACACGGATATCGCCGTGTCCGCGGTGGGGCCGGCGCAGGCGCACATCCAGTCCGGCGGCCTGCGGCCGCTGGCCGTCTTCAGCAGCAAGCGGCTGGCGGCCTATCCGGACGTGCCGACTCTGCGCGAACTGGGCTACGAGGTCGGCAGCCCCACCATCTATGGGCTGATGGCGCCCAAGGGCACGCCGCCCCAGGTAGTCGATGCCTTGTACCAGGCCGCCCGCAAGGTAGTGGCGGAGCAGGGCGATGAGGTGAACAAGACCCTGGGCGGCATCGGCGCGGAAATCAGCGTGCTGAGCCCGCAGGAGTACGGCGCCTATCTGCAGGAGCAGCGGGCGTTGTTTTCCAAGGCGATCGGCCTGATCCGCGAATAACCGGCGCGCCAGCGCGCAAAGAAAAAGCCCCTTGATTGGCTCAAGGGGCTTTTTTCATCGTGGGCGGCGAGTCTTACTTGGCCGCATCCACCATGTACTGCACCGCAGCGCGGATATCGTCTTCCGAGGCGTTGGCCGCGCCGCCCTTCGGGGGCATCGGCGGCTTGCCTTGCATGGCGACCTTCACCATGGCGTCCATGCCGGTCTTGATGTACGGATCCCAGGCGGCCTTGTCGCCGAACTTGGGGGCGTTGGCCACGCCGGTGGCATGGCAGGCGAAGCAGACGCTCTTGTACAGCTTTTCGCCGGCCGGGTTGACCGCTGCTGCGGCTTGCGGCGCGGCGGCGGGAGCAGCCGGCGCGGGTGCCGCAGCGACCGGGGCCGGAGCCGCAGCAGCCGGGGCAGCAGCAGGCGCTGCGGGTGCGGCGGCAGGAGCGGCAGCCGCTTCCTTCTTGTCGCCTTCCGCGGCCGGAGCGGCGGGTTCGGGCAAGGAAGCGCCGGACTTGTTGGCCATGTACACCACGGCGCGCGCGACTTCGTAGTCGGACAGCGTGGGGTTGCCGCCCTTGGCGGGCATGCCGCCCTTGCCGTGCAGGGCCACGTTCATCATGGCGTCGTAGCCCGCGGTGATGAAGGGCGCCCAGGCGGCGTTATCGCCCACCTTGGGTGCGCCAGCCACGCCGGCGGTATGACAGGCCGTACAGACGGCGGCGAAGACCTGTTCGCCGGTCTTGAAGACCTTGGGGGCATTCGCATCGACCAGCTGGAAACCAGCGACCGGGGCAATGCGCTTGGCGACGGCTTCTTGGGACAGTGTGTCCGAACCCGCTCCTGTCTTGTTGCCCGAGACCACCATGTTCACCAATAGGATGATGATGGCGATCGGGATCACGAAAGACAGGACGATCGTGACGATCAGTTGCTTCGGGGTCTTGATGGGGGAGGAGTGCTCTTCTATGTGTTCCTGCTCGTTGCTCATGACCAAATCCTGCTAACGGGTACCGGGGGCGCCTGGCGGCGGCAACAGAAAATCAGTACTGCACAAGTCGGCGGCATGGACGGCCCGCCTTGCAAGCAAACGCTGGATTATATAACGGTGTCATAGACACGCGTCCAATGCATCTGACCGGGTTTTCGCTGAGTTTGACGGAAGATTTGATCCCGTTCATGCAGTTCTGCGAAAACTGGGTACAATACCGCCTCCTTGCGCTGCGCCCGTAGTTCAATGGATAGAATGAGAGTTTCCGAAGCTCTTGATACAGGTTCGATTCCTGTCGGGCGCGCCACAGCATTCCAGGGTTACGTGAATCACGTGTTCACGGCACACCCAAGACGCAGTTGGCGTGACGCGCCGCCGCGTATCCCTTCCGCGGATTCCTGACCCTTCCCACCTGATCGCCAAATCTGCAAGCGCCTTGCTGCGTCAGGTGGTGGTCTGCACATGCAGCCGGCTGGACTTGCAGCGGTGCAAGGCGCGGTAGTGTTCCAGCGGACGTCCATTGGCGCCATACGCGATCGACTCGATGCGCAGCAACGGTTCGGGTTCCTTCATCCCCAGCAATTCGCAGGTCTCGGCGTCCGGTTGGATGGCATCTATCCAACGTTCCGCACGCACGATGCGCAGGCCGTACTGCCTGCGCAGCACGTCGTAGAGCGAACGGTTTTCGAGGCGGGTGCGGTGCAGCCCCGGCACCAGGTCCGCGGGCACGGCGGTTTCCACCAGCAATTGCAGTTCGCCGTCGACGCTGCGCAGCCGCTTGAGCGCCACGACCTGGCCGCCTTCGGCCAGCCCCAGCGAACTGGCCTCGTGCGCTGTCGGCGCGCGCAGTTCCTGCCGCAGCACCTGCGTGCGCACGGTGCGACCCTTGCGTTCCATCTCGTCCGAAAAGCCCAGCACGGTGGAAACGAAATCTTCGTCGCGTTCGCGCGCCGACACGAAAGCGCCTTGGCCGCGTATTTTGTAGATCAGGCCGTTGCGGACCAGGTCCGCCAGCGCCTCGCGCACGACGATGCGCGAAATGCCATATTGCTCGCCGAACTCGGCCTCGGTCGGCAGCTTGTCGCCCACGGCCAGTTCGCCTTGCAGGATCTTGGCGCGCACCACGTCGCGGAACTGCGCCCAGAGCGGGGCGCCGGCGCTGCGGTCCAAGATGGCTTCGGTGGAGATGGGGCTGCTCATGTCGTCAAGGAGTTGGAAATCGAACCTGCGGCCAAGATGGAATCGGTGGGCTTTGCCCACGATGCCTCGTCCGCAGGAAGTTGAACACAATGCCGGTCCCGCAACGTCGCGGTGCAGGCCCGTAACTCGGTCTGCTGGCGCTCGGCGCTCCAGCCCAGCTCGGCCGCGGCGATGTCGGCCAATTCAGCCAGCAGCGCCGGGGTGACATGGCCGCGGATGGCCAGCAGGGTGCGCCGGATCACCAGATCGACCAAGTGCTGCACGGCCGTTACGCGGCACAGATAGCGGATCTCGGCTGCGGAATGGTCCGGTGCATGGCGCAAGGGCTTATCGCCTGTAGCCGCGAAATCCGCCGCCACGGCGCCCGCCCGTGAACCATAGCGCATGAACAGTTCGGTGACGCGCTCGCGGCTCAGTCCGGTGGCAGCCTGAAGGCTGTCCAGAAAGCGTTGCCGCCCCGGCGCATCGGCGGGCATGCCCGCTCCGCCGCCGATGGCCACTTGCTCGGTTGACTGGCGTCGCGCGCGGCCCAGTTGCTGCAGCACCGCGTCGGCAGCCAGTTGCGCCAGCGAACGGAAGGTGGTCCATTTTCCGCCTACCAGGCACACCATGGGCACCTCGCGCCGTGCGTTGGGCGGGTCGATCACCACCGCGTGATCGCGCGATATCTGTCCGGGCTTGTCGGCATCCGACTGGGCCAGCGGCCGGACTCCCACATAAGTGTAGACCACGTCATTCCGGCTGAAAGCCAGGCGGGGAAACACCTCGTGCAAAACGTCGAGCAGGTAGTCGATCTCTGCCGGTTCGGTTGCGGCAAGGTCCGGATCGTCCACCGGTATATCGGTGGAGCCCACCAGCACCCGGTCCAGGAAGGGGTAGACGATGCACACCCGGCCGTCGGACGCCTCGAAGTAAGCCATGCGGCCCTGAAGCGCCGAGCGCAGCGCGGGATGATTCAAAATCAGGTGTGACCCCTTGGTGCCCATGACGCGTGAACCGGCGCCTTGTAGCGTGCCGGCCGCGCGGTCCAGCCAGGCGCCCGTCGCGTTGACCACGGTGTCGGCGGTCACTTGCACGGATTCTCCGGTGAGCGCGTCGCGCAGCGTGATGGTGCGGCCCTGGCATGCCGTCACGCTGCAATAGTTCGATGCGACCGAGGCCGGATGGCCGCGATGCGCATCGTCGATCAGCTCCAGCACCAGCCATTCCGGATGCCGTATCCAGGCATCGTAGTAAGTGGCTGTCCAGCGCACGTCCGCGCCGAACAGCGCGCCGTCCGCTTGCGGTACGCGTTCGATGCGATGTTCTGGCATGATGCGCTGGCTGCGGCCCAGCCGGTCGTAGAGGCGCAAGCCCAGCCCCACTACGCACAGTCCCCGCGCGCCAGGCGAGGCGCTCAGGCCGGCAAAGCGCAACATGCTGCCCCACAAGCCGCCGAAGCGGCTGGATAGCGGCACCACGGTTTCCAGCGGATG
The DNA here is from genome assembly GCF_017355315.1 of Achromobacter sp. SD115. NCBI lineage: Bacteria > Pseudomonadati > Pseudomonadota > Betaproteobacteria > Burkholderiales > Alcaligenaceae > Achromobacter > Achromobacter sp. SD115. The sequence goes on from NZ_JADIJM010000011.1 coordinate 51,239, forward strand.
TACCAGATGCGCCGCGTTGCGCAGCAGCAGATTGCGTTCGCGCGTGGCTTCCGCCACCAGCGAAAATGCGCCGCTTTCCAGGTAGCGCAAGCCGCCGTGGATCATGCGCGACGGCGCGCTGCTGGCGCCAGCAGCCACATCGTCCTTGTCCACGATCAGGCAGTCCACGCCTTGCAGCGACAGGTCTCGGAACACGCCAGCGCCGTTGATGCCCGCGCCGACGATCACCGTCGAAAAATGACGGCCCGCCAACGAGGCCGGACGCGCGAAGGTCGGTGTGTGCGGGGTCATCGGGCCGGTTCCGCCAGATGGCCGAAGGCGGGAGCCATGCTGTCCACCAAACCATGGAAGCTGGCGTAGAAATCGGCATGCGCCTGTGTCTCGGCGGCTAGCGGTTCGACCGTTTCGGATGGGGCCGGCAGCAAGTCGTCGCCGCCGGGGTTTTGCGATAGCGCGGCATACAAGGCGGCGCCACGCGCGCCGGTTTCGTCGTCGCCGCAGCGTTCCACGGCATGGCCCAGAAAGCCCGCCAGCAGACGCGCCAAGCGCAAATCCCGAGCGCCGCCGCCCAGGGCCGCGACCCTGCCCGGCACGCCCAGCCCAAGCGCCGCCAGGCGTTTCAGATGCCACGCGTGCAGCGCCACCACGGCGTCGATCACGGCGCGCGCCATGTGCGCGCGGGTGTGATGCCCTTGCAGGCCGACGTAGCCCGCGCAGGCTCCCGCCGGCCAGCTTCCGCCGTTGATGAAGGGCAGAAAGCGCAGGCCGTCGGCGCCCAGGGGCACGCCCATCGCGCATTCCACCGCCGCGGCCGCGTCCGGGAACTGCAAGGTGCGCGCCAGCCAAGCCACGTTCGCCATCGACGACGGGCTGTTTTCCAGATAGAGCCTGCGGTCCGGATCGCCGAAGCTGACGATGGCGCCAACCTCTGGTTTCGGCTCGCGAGCCGGCGCCACCACGGCATTCACGCACCAGGTGCCGAGCACGGCCACGGCATGGCCTTCGCGCTCCGCGCTCACCGCCTTCAGTGAGGCGAGCAGATCGATCGCACCCAGTGCCACGGGCAGGCCGGCGGGCAAACCGAAGGTGGCCGCCTGGGCCGGCCGCAGCCGGCCGATCACCGTGCCGCTGGGCGCGATGGGCGCCGGCGCCGTGGCTGCCAGGCCAGACAGGCCGGCGGCCTCGAAGGCCATCGTGGACCAGGTCCCGGCCTTGAGCGACAGCAGGCCCGCGGTGCTGGCGTCGCTGGCGTCCGTGACGATCTCGCCGGTCAACAGGAACCCCAGATAGTCCTTGGCGAACAGCAGGTGGCGGATGCGATGGTGCTGTCCGGCGTCCGCGCCGAAGAGCTCCGCGGCGATCAGCGACGACTGTCCGGCCCACGGCCGGCACCCCACTTCGTCATACAGCGCATCCCCCTTGCGGCGGTCCAGCGCCCGGGCGCGGGCGGCGGCGCGCTGATCGGTCGATGCCACCGCGCGGCCCTCCAGCAATTGGCCGCTCGCATCCAGCGCATACAAGCCTGCGCCATGACCCGTGCAGCAGAGCGCGCGTACGTCCGCCACGCGCCTGCCCAGCTGGGTCGCCACGCCTTGCAAGGCCAGCGCCAGCGCCGCCTCGATGGCGTCCGCGGACAGCTCGCAACCGCCTTGCGCCAACTGCCGGTAGGGCAGCGCGCCGCCCGATGCGGCCAGCGTGGCGCCGCTCCCGGCCTCGAAGGCGACCGCCTTCAGGCCCGTGGAGCCCATGTCTATGCCTAGGTAGATGTCTGTTTTCATGTCATAACATTGTCTACAGAAATTTCACGCAGGATAGCAGTGTTTCCCCTAGTAATCTAAAAATTTGCCGTGCAATATAGTTCGTCGATGTCATAACAACGATTCGACCCGGACAGGTTGAACAACAGGCACCGAGGGCTCCAGGGTTCTTGGATCTTTGCGAAAAAAAGGAGCGGAACATGAGACGAGATTTCTTGAAGACCGTAGCGGCGGCGGGCGCCAGCCTGGCGGGAGCCAACGCCTTTGCGCAGAACACCCCGCAAGCCCCCGGGCTGCGCGGCAACGCGAACGACGTCTACGTGATGAACGTGATGGTGTCCGGGGTGGAGTACTGGTTTCCTGTCTACGAAATGATGAAGCAGCTGGGCCATTCGCTCGGCGTGCGCACCCGCTATTCGGGTACGCCCGAATATGACGTCAACAAGCAGCTGGCCTCGTTCGAGCAGGAACTGGCGCGCAAGCCGGCCGGCATCCTGCTGCACCCCATGAATCCCGACCCCTTCATCGAGCCCATCAATCGCGCCGCGGCCATGGGCATCCCGGTGGTGACCTTCGCGGCCGACTCTCCCAACTCCAAGCGCGTGTCCTTTGTCACGTCCGACAATGACCGTGAAGGCGCGCAGGCCGCCGACGCCATCGCGGCCGCGCTCAACGGCAAGGGTGAATACGCGGTGCTGGAAAATCCCGGCCAGGACAACCATGACCGCCGCGTCGCCGCCTTCATCAACCGCATGAAGACCCAGCATCCCGGGATGAAGCTGGTGGGCCGCGCGGCCAGCAATCAGGACCCGAACAAGGCCTACCAGGCCACGCTGAGCCTGGCGCAGGCCAACCCCGGCCTGGGCGCCCTGTTCATGCCCGAAGCCAATTCGGCGCTGGGCGCGGCACAGGCATCGATCGAAACCAAGAAGAACATCAAGGTTCTGTGCTGCGACGTGAACGCCAAGATCCTGGACATGATCAAGTCCGGCGAGGTCTTTGGTTCCGTCAATCCAAACCAGGGCGTGCAAGGCTACATGGGGATGATGCTGTTGTTCCTGGCCCGCAACCAGCAACTGATCGACCCGATGAACGACGCCAAGCGCAACGGCACCAACCCGATGGCGGTGCCGTTCCTGGACAACGGCCTGTCCATCGTCAGCAAGGCGAACGCCGACGACTTTTATTGGGACAAATACCTGGCGCGCCGCGGCACCAAGGGCATCAACGAATGAACACGACCGCAGCGCTGCTGGAACTGCAGGGCATCAGCAAGCAGTTCGGCGCGTCCAAGGCCCTGGCCGACGTGCGTTTCACGCTGCGCCGGGGCGAAATCCATGCCTTGTGCGGCGAGAACGGCGCCGGCAAGTCGACGTTGATGAAGATCATCGACGGCATCCACCAGCCGGATAGCGGCGATATCTATCTGGAAGGCGAGCGCGTGGTCATCAACGGGCCGGCCCATGCCATGCGCCTGGGCATCGGCCTGGTCCACCAGGAAATCGCGCTGTGCGGCGACGCCACCGTGGCCGAGAACATTTTCATGCCCGCGATCAGCGCCGGCGCGCAGGCCTGGATGGACTATGCCAGCCTGAACCAGCGCGCCGCAGGCGTGCTGCGGCGGCTGGGCCAGGACATCGACCCGGGCTTGCGCGTGGATGCGCTGGGCATATCCAGCCAGCAGCTGGTCGAGATCGCCCGTGCCTTGACGCTGGACTGCAAGGTGCTGATCCTGGACGAACCCACGGCCGCGCTGACCGAAATCGAGTCCGTGGCGCTGTTCCGCGTGTTGCACGACCTGAAAGCCCAAGGCATCGGCATTGTCTACATCAGCCACCGCATGGCCGAGATCTTCGAGCACTGCGACCGCGTCACGGTGTTGCGCGACGGCCGCGACGTGCACAGCGCCGATATCGCGGCGCTCTCTCCAGACGCGCTGGTGCGTTGCATGGTCGGACGCGACCTGGGCAACTATTACCCGCCCCGGCAAGCCGCTGGCGATGCGCCTGCCGAGGTTCTGCTGGAAGTGGAGGACATCGCCGATGGCGCGCATGTCCACGGCATTTCGTTCACGCTGCGCCGGGGCGAAATCCTGGGCATCTCCGGCCTGATGGGCGCGGGCCGCAGCGAACTGGCCGAAACCGTGTGCGGCCTGCGGCGCGCACGGCGCGGCGCGGTGCGGCTGCGGGGCCGGCCTCTGCGGCTGCGCCGCTATGCCGACGCCCTGCGCCACGGCATTGCCTACCTGAGCGAAGACCGCAAGGCCGCCGGCCTGTTTCTGGACATGCCGATCGAACAGAGTGTGTCCTCCATGGCGCTGGGCCGCATCAGTTCACGCTTCGGCCTGCTCAAGCGGGTAGCGGAACGCAGCCTGGCGGTCGAGCTGGGCGCACGGCTCAAGCTCAAATCCGACGGCGTGGCTATCGACGCCAGCTGCCTGTCGGGCGGCAACCAGCAAAAGGTAGCCATCGCCAAACTGCTGGCCACCCGCCCCTCGGTGCTGCTGATGGACGAACCCACGCGCGGCGTGGACGTCGGCGCCAAATCCGAGATCCATCACCTTCTGCGCGAGCTGGCCAACCAAGGCGTGGGCGTGGTGGTGATCTCGTCCGAACTGCCCGAAATCATCGGTCTGTGCGACCGGGCCCTGGTCATACGCAATGGCAGGCTCGCCGGCGAACTGGCGGCAAGCGACATGACGGAAGAAAGACTGCTGCGGCTGGCCTCGGGCCTGTCCGCCCAGGAGGCGACATGATGAGTGACCTGAAGTCCCAACCCGCGGCCGAAGCGGTCCTGCCGCCTCCCGCTGCCAGCCTGCCGCCTGGCCCCCGCCCGGGGCGGCGGCTGGGCAGCTTCCGCGAAGCGGGGCTGCTGCTGATCATCGCCGCGCTGTGCGTGGTGATGAGCTTCGCGTCGCCGCATTTCCTGACCTGGGAAAACGTGCGCGCCATGCTGTTGTCGTTTTCCATCGAAGGCATCGTGGTGGTCGGCATGACCATCCTGGTCATTGTCGGCGGCATCGATCTGTCGGTGGGTTCGGTGGTCTGCCTGGCCATGGTCATTACCGGCAAGCTCTTCCTGATGGGGCTGGACCCATGGACCGCCAGCCTGGCTGCGATCGCCGTGTGCACGATGGTGGGCGCGCTCATCGGCGGCTGCGTCACACGCATCGGCCTCAGCCATTTCATCGCGTCGCTGGCGTTCATGGTGATCGTGCGCGGCCTGTGCCTGGCGATCACCCAGGGCACGCCGCAATCGCTGTTCTCGCTGCCGCCGCAATTCAAGTTCATCGGCCAGGGATCCATAGGCGGTATTCCCGCCGTCATCCTGATCTTCGCCGCCATCGTCATCGTCAGCGACTTCGCATTGCGCCGCGCGGCCCTGTTGCGCAAGGTGTTCTACACCGGCAGCAATGAAAAGGCCGCGCTCTATGCCGGCATCCGCACCGGCCGCGTGAAGTTCTGGGTCACCGTGCTGTGCTCGACCCTGGCCGGGGTCGCCGGCGTGGTCTACACGGCTCGCTTTGGCGCCGCGACGCCCAACTTCGGCGTGGGCATGGAGCTCAATGTCATCGCGGCGGTGGTAATCGGCGGCGCCAGCCTCAAAGGCGGCTCGGGCACCGTGCTGGGCGCGGTGCTGGGCCTGGCTTTGTTGTCGGTCGTCACCAGCTCGCTCATCCTGCTGGACGTGTCGCCCTACTGGCAAGACGTCGTCAAGGGGCTGATCCTGTTGGCCGCCGTCACCGTCGACCATCTCATGAACGTCAGAAAGGTTTCCCGATGAAGACTACAACACTGGGCGCGTCCGGCATCGCCTGCGAATCCGTCGGCCTGGGCACCTGGGCCATGGGCGGCTGGATGTGGGGCGGCGCGGACGACGCGGCCGCCATTGCCGCCATCCAGGCATCCGTCGACGCGGGCGTGCGGCTCATCGACACCGCGCCCGCTTACGGCCTGGGGCACGCCGAAAGCCTGGTCGGCCAGGCGCTCAAGGGGCGCCGCCAGCAGGCGGTCATCGCCACCAAATGCGGACTGGTCTGGCACACGCGCCAAGGCGAACACTTCTTCGACGAGGACGGCCAGGCCGTGCATCGCCACCTGGGCCGCGCCTCCATCTTCCATGAAGTGGAACAAAGCCTGGCGCGCCTGCAGACGGATTACATCGACCTCTACATCACCCACTGGCAAGACGCCGGCACGCCCGTCGCCGAAACCATGGACGCCTTGCTGGATCTGAAGCGGCAAGGAAAGATCCGCGCCATCGGCGTCAGCAACGTGGACTCCGGCACTCTGGCCGAGTACCTGCGCCACGGCCCGGTCGACGCCATCCAGGAACGCTACAGCCTGATCGACCGCGAAATCGAATCGACGCTGATGCCGCTGTGCCGCAACCACAACGTCGGCATCCTCGGGTACTCCTCGCTGGCGCTCGGCCTGCTGGCCGGCCCCATCGACCCCGGCCGCCGCTTTACCGGCGACGATCAGCGCGCCGCCAACCCCCGCTTCAGCGTCGCCAATCGCGGGCGGCTGCAAGGCTTCTTCGCGGAACTGGAGCCTCTGCGCCAGCGGCTGGACTGCCCGGCTTCGCAGCTGATGATCGCCTGGACCACACGGCCGGGCGGCGTGACCGTGGCGCTATGCGGCGCACGCACGCCGCAGCAGGCCACGCAGAACGCCGCCGCCGCCGCGCTGGCGCTCTCGCCTGAAGACCTTGCCGTCATCGACCAGGCGGCCGGGCGCCACCTGCAAACACTGGATTGAACAAGGAATCCCCATGCTGCACAGAAAAGAAGCGCGCCTGAACCGGCTGCTGACCAACGGTCGCTGCCTGGACATCGCCGTCGATCATGGCGTCTGCAATGAACCCGGCTTCCTGTCCGGGCTGGAGGACATGCCGGCCGTGATGGAACAACTGGCGGCGGCGCGCCCCGACGCCATCCAGCTGAACTACGGTCAGGCCGATCTGCTCCAACAACGCCCCGGCCGGGACAAGCCCGCGCTGGTCATGCGCCTGGACATGGGCAATCCCTACAACGCCACCACCCATCGCGTGATGTGGGCCGTGCTGCAAAACGAACAAGACCCGGTGCTGCCCGCCGTCCAGATGGATGCGGCCTGCGTGGTCGTCAACTTGTTCATGCTGCCGGACGAGCCCGACTTGTTCCGCCAGTGCGTCGCCAACATCGCCCGCGTGCGCGCTGACTGCGATCGCTACGGCATGCCGCTGATGATCGAGCCCCTGGTCATGGCGCCACACTCCGCGCGCGGCGGCTATATGGTCGATGGAGATGCCGAGAAGATCGTCACCCTGGTGAGGCTGGCGCGCGAAATGGGCGCCGATATCGTCAAGGCCGACCCCACGACTGCCACGCGCGATTTCCATCGCGTGGTGCAGGCGGCGCGTTGCCCCGTGTTGGTACGCGGCGGGGGGCGGGAGGACTTGCGCCAGGTCTTCGAGCGGTCGCGCGAGTTGCTGGATGAAGGCGCCGTGGGGTTGGTGTATGGCCGCAATGTCTACCAGCATGCCGATCCGTCGTCAGTGGTGCGGGCACTGATGGCCATGATCCATGACAACGCCAGCGCCGGGCAGGCGTGGGACATGTATGAGGCGGGAGGCCGATAGGACGCGAGGCTCATTGGCCGAAATCCATGACACCCCAGCCAGATCCTAATGCTCCTCCTTGGCATGGTTGATCGTGTACTTGGGAATGGCGACGGTAAGGTCCATTTCGGCCACGATGGCCTGACAGCTCAGGCGGGACTGCGCTTCCAGTCCCCAGGCCCGGTCAAGCAGATCGTCCTCGCTCTCATTGGCTTCGTTCAAGGATTCAAAACCCTTGCGCACGATGCAGTGGCAGGTCGTGCAGGCGCTGCTCATGTCGCAGGCGTGTTCTATTTCAATGCCGTTGGCCAGCAAGGCCTCGCAGATCGTGGTGCCGGCCCGCACCTCGAGCTCGGCGCCTTCAGGCGCCAGTTCGGCATGCGGAAGAACGGTGATTTTTGGCATATCTGATTCCAGGTTCTCAGCAAGCTGACGCGGGTTTCGCCGGTCTGCCGCTGCGAAAGCGCCGCTGCACCGCGCCGCTGCGCGCGGCAGGCTCCGGCTCTCTGTCGTCGGGCTGCTCAAGGGTATGCAGGATGGGGCAGTTGGACCGCTCGTCGCCCGCGCAGCATCGGATCAGCGTCTTGAGCGTCTCGGCCATTTGCCGCATGCTTTCGATGCGCCGGTCCAGTTCGGCCAGGTGTTCCTGGGCCACGCGCTTGACGTCCGCGCTTTGGCGCGATTGGTCGTGCCACAGGCCCAGAAGATCCTTGGTTTCGGCCACCGAAAAGCCCAGATTGCGGGCGCGGCGGATGAAGTGGAGCCGGTGGATGTCAATCCGGTTGTAGGCGCGGTAGCCGGACGTGGTCCGCTGCGCCGCGGGTATCAGGCCGATCTGCTCGTAGTAGCGGATCATCTTTGCCGAGACCTTGGATGTCTTGGACGCTTCGCCGATGTTCATGGAAGTCTCCTTGCTCATGGGGAGGGGGGCATGAGGGAAGCCTGAGGCTTGCCAACGTGGGAAGGTCAAGCGTGTCCGCTGCTGCGGGGCCTGGCGGGAGACCGGGCTACTGTGGCGTAAAAAAGACGTCGGCGTGCATGTCCTGGACCTTCAGGCCGCGCTCGAATGCGAGCGCCATGGCTGCCTCCACCATCGCTGGCGGGCCGGCGACATAGGTTTTCCAATTGTTGAGGTCCGCCAAGTCTTCTCCGACCGCTTGCGTGACGACGCCCGTCCGGTATTGCGCCGCCTGCGTTTCGGACAACACCGGCACAAAGCTCAGGTTGGCGTGGCGGCGAGCCAGTTCCTGGAAATGCTCGACGAAATAAAGATCCCGTGCCATGCGCGCGCCGAAGTAGACGTGTATCGGCTGCCTCATGCCGTGCGCGAGCGCGGTTTCGACGATTGAGTTGATGGGAGCCAATCCCGATCCGCCGGCGATGCAAAGCATCGGTCCGGAATGCTGTTCGCGTAGATGCGAGGACCCGAGCGGAGCGCGGAGTGTGACGCGTTCGCCAGGCTGCAGCGCGGTGTGGACATAGCCCGACGTGACCCCGCCCTGAACCCGGCGGATGTGGAATTCCAGTTCGGAATCGCCCGGCCTGTTGGCCATTGAGTAGCTGCGTGCCGGCGACTGGCCGAATGTAATGTCGGCATACTGCCCGGCGGCGAACGCCAAGGCGTCCGTTCCGTCTGGCCGAATCCTGACGCGCCTGATGTCGTGCGTCAGTTCGTCCATGGAAACGACAAACCCTTCCAGATGCTGGACGGGCGCGGCGGCCGCCACCTCGTCGGTCGCGATCCAGGCTACCGCGACATCGGTTTTCGGTAGCGCACGGCACGCCAGAATGAACCCGCGCGCCTTTTCTTCTTCCGTCAACGCGTAGCGCGAGTGCGGCAGCATTTCCGCCTCGCCTTCAATCAGGCGGGATTTGCAGCTTCCGCAGCGGCCGGAACGACAGCCGTGCGGATAGGCAACGTCATGCTGCAGAGCCGCCTCGAGTATGGTCTGTCCGTCCAGAAGCGGCAGTCGGGTTCGCGCCTGCCGGATATCCACTGTTTTGCCGCTCATGTCGCGGCTCCCTCGATGAGCGCAGCCGTCATCGCAGGCCCCATCGCGTGGGATTGAGGTTCATCGTGAGAGAGGTTCTGCATGATTGTTCCGAGTACTTCAGATTGGTATGGGACGGCATCAAGATGCCTTCCGGTCTTCAGACAACGGCCCAAATCTATTCCTTCCAACGATTGCAAGGTCAATAGCCTGAAGCGCCTGCAAGCGCGGGCTTGACCTTCCCGTTGTTGTAATGCCTAGCCTTGCCGAATTGCTGCAGAGAAGCTTCGGAAGGGCCGAAGCCCTGCTGTACAGAAGGGGCAAGTCGATGCGTCGAAAATTCAGAATTGTTGTGACGGCAGGAGCCATCGCGGCGGCCGGAACCATTGCGTTAGCGGCCGGTGAGTCCTCCGGAGATGAAAGCAAGACGGGAGCCCCGACGGGCGCAGTGGCCGCGCCGATGGCGCCACAGGTGCCGGTGGCCGAAGTGATTCAGCGCGTCATCTCGCCATCGACCGACTTCACCGGATACCTCTCGGCTCCGGAGACCGTTGAATTGCGGTCACGCGTAAGCGGGGCGGTCGATGCCGTCAGCGTTCCGGAGGGCAGCCTGGTGCGCAAAGGGCAACAGCTGTTTCAGATCGATCCGCGGCCATTTCAGGTCGCGCTCGATACCGCCACGGCACAGCTGCGCCAGGCCGAGGCCCTGGCCAGCCAGGCCCAGGGTGACTTCGACCGCGCCCAGCGACTGGTGGCCACCGGCGCGGTTTCGCGCAAGACCTATGACGACGCCGTCTCCGCGCGCAACGCTCGCCAGGCGGAGATTCTGGTGGCCAAAGCGGCCGTCGCAGCGGCCCGGCTCGACCTGTCCTACGCACGCATCACCGCGCCGATTTCGGGGCGTGTCGACCGGGTTCTGGTGACCGAGGGCAATCTGGTCAACGGCGGCGCGGCGGGCGTGGCCAACCTGCTGACCACGATAGTGTCGATCGACCCCGTGCATGTGTACTTCGATATAGACGAAGCGACCTACCTCAATGCCGTGAGACAGGTCCGGCCGGACTCCCGCGGCGGAAAACCGTCGTTGCCGGTAGCCGTGGCGCTGACGACGGACCGGGGCTTTCCTCACCAGGGCATGCTCGACTTCGTGGGCAACCAGATCGACCGGCGCACAGGCACGATCCGCGTCCGCGCCGTCGTGCCGAATCCCGACGGCCTGCTGGCTCCGGGACTGTTCGCGCGCGCCAGGCTGGCGACGGGCATTGAGCGCCCGGCCATTCTGGTCGATGACCTGGCGGTCGGCACGGACCAAGGGAAGAACTACGTCCTGGTCGTAGGCCAGGACCATCAGGCCCAGTACCGCGCGGTGGAGTTGGGCCAGATGGCGGATGGCCTGCGCATCATCAATAGCGGCTTGCAGGCCGGAGAAAAAATCATCATCAAGGGTCTGGTGCGTCCCGGCATGACGGTCACGCCTCGTCTGGTGCCCATGCAACAGGTAGCCATCGCAGCGCAGAAGGCCGGCAATGCGGGCGATGGCGCCGCTGCCGGCTCCACGGAGACCCGCCAATGAAGTTTCCCCATTTCTTCATTGCCAGGCCGATCTTCGCCATCGTCCTGTCGCTGTTGATGCTGCTGGCGGGCGGCATCGCTTTCTGGCAGCTGCCGCTGAGCGAATACCCTGCCGTCACGCCGCCCACGGTGCAGGTGACCGCGAGCTATCCCGGCGCCAATCCGCAGGTGATCGCCGATACCGTCGCAGCCCCTCTGGAACAGGTGATCAACGGCGTCGAGGGCATGCTTTACATGAGCTCCCAGATGGCGGTCGACGGCCAGATGGTGCTCACCATCGCGTTCAAGCAGGGGACGGACCCGGACATGGCGCAGATCCAGGTGCAGAACCGGGTCTCGCGCGCCTTGCCGCGCCTGCCGCAGGAGGTGCAGCGCATCGGGGTCGTGACGCAGAAGACCTCACCCGATGTGTTGATGGTGGTACACCTCGTTTCGCCCGAAAAGCGCTACGACCCCCTGTACTTGTCGAACTTCGCCATTCGGCAGGTGCGCGACGAACTCGCACGGCTGCCGGGCATCGGCGACGTTCTGGTCTGGGGCGCCGGCGAATACTCCATGCGCGTCTGGCTGGACCCCACCAGCGTTGCCGCGCGCGGCTTGACCGCCAGCGATGTGGTCGCGGCCCTTCGAGAGCAAAACGTGCAGGTCGCCGCGGGATCCGTGGGCCAGCAGCCGGATACCTCGTCCGCCTTCCAGGTGACCGTCAATACCCTGGGCCGCCTGACGAGTACGGAACAGTTCGGCGACATCGTTGTGAAGACCGGCGCCGATGGCCAGGTCACCCGGCTGCGCGACGTCGCCCGGGTGTCCTTGGGCGCGGATTCCTACACCCTGCGCAGCCTGCTCAATGGCGAGTCGGCGCCGGCCCTGCAGATCATCCAGAGTCCTGGCGCCAACGCCATCGACGTTTCCAATGCGGTCCGTGCCAAGATGCAGGAGCTGCAGCAAAGCTTCCCGCAAGATGTGGAGTACCGGATTGCCTATGATCCCACCGTCTTCGTGCGCGCCTCGCTGCAATCCGTAGCAGTCACGCTGCTGGAGGCCATCATTCTGGTGGTGATTGTGGTGGTGCTGTTCCTGCAGACCTGGCGGGCCTCCATCATTCCGCTCGTGGCCGTGCCGGTGTCGCTGGTGGGCACCTTCGCGCTGATGCACATGTTCGGCTTTTCGCTCAACACCTTGTCGCTGTTCGGCCTGGTGTTATCGATCGGCATTGTGGTGGACGACGCCATCGTGGTGGTCGAGAACGTGGAGCGGCACATGGCCCTGGGAGAATCCCCGCGTCAGGCTGCGATCAAGGCCATGGATGAGGTCACTGGCCCCATTATCGCGATCACCTCGGTGCTGGCGGCGGTCTTCATTCCTTCGGCGTTCCTTTCCGGATTGCAGGGCGAGTTCTATCGTCAGTTCGCGCTGACCATCGCCATCTCGACCATACTCTCCGCCATCAATTCCCTCACCCTGTCGCCCGCGCTGGCGGCCATCCTGCTCAAGCCGCATCAGGACGCTGCCAAGGCCGACTGGCTCTCGCGCGTCATGGGCAAGGCGTTGGGCGGATTCTTCCGGCGCTTCAACTTCTTTTTCGACAGCGCCTCGCACGCGTATGTCGGCACCGTGCGCCGGGCGGTGCGCGGCAGCGCCATCGTGCTGCTGCTATACGCCGGCTTTGTCGGCCTGACATGGCTGGGCTTCAACCAGGTGCCGAATGGATTCGTGCCGGCCCAGGATAAGTATTTCCTGGTGGGCATCGCGCAGTTGCCCAGCGGCGCTTCGCTCGACCGGACGGAGGCGGCCGTGAAGCAGATGTCGGAGATCGCGCTGGCCGAACCCGGCGTGGAGAGCGTGGTTGCCTTTCCCGGACTTTCGGTCAACGGTCCGGTAAACGTGCCGAACTCGGCGCTGATGTTCGCCATGCTCAAACCCTTCGATGAGCGCCAGGACCCTTCGCTTTCCGCCAACGCCATCGCAGGAAAGCTGATGGGCAAGTTCAGCCAGATTCCGGATGGGTTCCTGGGCATTTTCCCGCCGCCTCCCGTGCCAGGACTGGGGGCCATGGGTGGCTTCAAGCTGCAAATCGAGGACCGCGCCGGAATGGGGTTCGAGGCGCTGATGCAGGCGCAGGGTCAGATCATGGCCAAGGCCATGCAGGCTCCCGAACTGGCAAACATGCTGGCCAGTTTCCAGACCAACGCGCCGCAATTGCAGGTGGACGTCGATCGCGTGAAGGCCAAGTCCCTGGGGGTGTCGCTGACGGACGTGTTCGAGACCCTGCAGATCAACCTGGGATCGCTCTACGTCAATGACTTCAACCGCTTCGGACGCACTTACCGGGTCATGGCGCAGGCCGACGCGCCGTTCCGCATGCAGGCCGATGACATCGGCATGCTCAAAGTGCGAAACAACAGCGGTGAGATGATTCCGCTGAGCGCGTTCGTGACTCTGACACGCGGGTCCGGTCCGGACAGAGTCATCCGCCACAACGGCTTTCCGTCGGCGGATATCAGCGGCGGCCCCGCACCGGGCTATTCCTCGGGGCAGGCGACTGATGCGATAGAACGCATCGTCCGCGAGACCTTGCCGGAAGGAATGGCCTATGAGTGGACAGACCTCGTCTACCAGGAAAAGCAGGCCGGAAATTCGGCGCTTTACATCTTTCCCCTGGCGGTGCTGCTGGCCTTCCTTATCCTCGCAGCCCAATACAACAGCTGGTCGCTGCCGTTCGCCGTGCTGCTCATTGCACCCATGGCGTTGCTCTCGGCGATAGGTGGCGTCTGGCTATCCGGTGGAGACAACAACATCTTCACGCAGATCGGCTTCGTGGTGCTGGTGGGGCTGGCCGCCAAGAACGCCATCTTGATTGTGGAATTTGCCCGCACCAAGGAAGAAGAGGGCGCCGATCCGCTGGCGGCGGTCCTGGAGGCGGCCCGTCTGCGCCTGCGCCCCATTCTGATGACTTCGTTCGCGTTCATTGCCGGCGTGGTGCCGCTGGTGCTTGCCACGGGCGCTGGCGCGGAGATGCGCCATGCCATGGGTATCGCCGTATTTGCGGGCATGGTGGGCGTGACACTGTTCGGCCTGCTGCTCACGCCCGTGTTCTATGTCGTCGTGCGCAAGCTGGCGCTGCGCCGGGAAGCCCGCCAAGCCTTAGCCCGTTCGGGCGACCAGCACGCATGATGGCCAGGAGGAATTTCGACATGACGTACCGTTTTACTCGTTCCCGGCACGCCGGCATGCTTGCGCCGCTCGTCCTTGCGGTCGCGTTGACTGGGTGCTCCTTGGCGCCGAAGTACGAACGCCCGGAAGCTCCTGTCGACGCGAGCTATACGCCGGATGCTCAGGACGTGCAGCAACAGCCTGATGCGATGGCTGCGGCCGACATAGGCTGGCGCGACTTTTTCCGTGACCCGCTATTGCAGCAATTGATAGAAATTTCGCTGCACAACAACCGGGATATGCGCCGGGCCGCGCTCAACGTCGAGGCGGCGCAGGCGCTGTACCGGATCCAGCGCGCCGCCATACTGCCGAACCTCAGCGTCTCGGCCAGCGGCGCATCCGAGCGCATTCCAGGCGATCTCGGGGCCGCGCAGGCCGGCCACGTCGCCAGACGCTACGACGTGGCGGGCGTGACGGCCGCCTGGGAACTGGATTTCTGGGGCCGCATCCGCAGCCTCAGCGACCAGGCCCTGGCCTCCTATCTGGCGCTGGAGGAAACCCGGATCGCCACGCAACTGAGCCTGGTTTCCGAAGTGGCCAATGCGTATCTCACGCTGCGCGCTGACCAGGAGCTGCTGCGTCTGACGGAAGATACCCTGGCGACGCAAAAGCGTTCTTACGATCTGACGGCCGATCTGGCCGCGGCAGGCAATTCGACGCAACTCGATGTGCGCCTGGCGGAGATTGCGTTGCGCAACGCGGAAGCCTACCGCTCCGCTTACTCCCGGCAAGTGTCGCAGGACCGCAATGCCCTGGTGCTGCTGCTGGGGCAGCCGCTGTCGCCCGCGCTGTCCCGTCAGCTGGACGAAGCGGCAACGCTGCCCGACGGTATCGTTCCGACGGATTTGCCGACCGGGCTGCCATCCGACTTGCTGGTCCGCCGGCCTGACATCCGTGCGGCAGAGCAGATGCTGCGTGGTGCCAACGCCAATATTGGCGCTGCGCGCGCGGCCTTTCTGCCGGCGATCAGCCTGACGGGCTCGGCGGGTTCCGCCAGCGCATCCCTGGATGGCTTGTTCGATTCCGGGTCGCGGGCCTGGACCTTCCTGCCGCAGATCACGCTGCCCATTTTCCGGGGCGGCGCCTTGCTGGCCAATCTGGAAGTGGCGCATGTACAGAAGCGTATCGAAATCGCCAGCTACGAGAAGGCGATTCAGGTGGCGTTCCGTGAGGTAGCCGATGGATTGGCGGGCAAGCGCACGCTCGACGACCAGATCCGTTCGGAGCAGTTGGCGGTGGCGGCCAGCCGCAGTGCGTACGAGCTGGCAGAGCTGCGCTTTCAGGAAGGCGTGGACGACTATCTCACCTTGCTTGAAGCCTATCGCTCGCTATACGGCGCACAGCAAATCCTGGTGCGGACACGCCTGACCCGCTTGAACAATTTGATCGGGCTTTACAAAGCGCTGGGAGGAGGGTGGTCGGAGCATACGGTGCAGTCGCCCGCTGGCGCCTAGGCATCCGCCGGCGGCATGAACCCCTGGGGGCATCGCTAGTCCCCAGGGGCTTTGCCAGCCGCCTTGAGATGGCGGCGGGGCTCGTCAGCGATAGCCCGGTGTTGATACCTGCTATACGACCTGCTTCCACGCGCGCAACTTCGACAGCGCGTTGGCGTATGCCATGCACGTGAAGATCTGGAGCTGGCCGCCCAGGGTTTCGGCTCCTCCGCTCGAGGGCGCGAAGAGCGCCACTTCCGAATGCAGCTCCACGCTGTTGACCACGCGCTCCTGTCCGAGCCTGGTCAGTTCATGCAAGTCGTGAAGACTACGGCCGGTGAAATCGCGCCGGAATGCATGAGCCAGCCGGCCGACTCTTTCCAGCATGGCCTCCCGGCTGTAATACGAGGCGCCGGCCTCCCGCGTTCCGGCCGCAGCGAACTGCAGGATCATCGTGTTCCAGAGAATTACGTCGATCAGTACGGTTGCGGCATCGATGTGCATGCGATGAGCGTGTCCCACCTCCGCCGTCTTGCGGTAAAGGCTTGCGCGGATGGTGGCCGTCTCTATGCGGAACTGTCGGTGCCGGTCGCGGATGTTGCGCAGGAGCTCTTGTCTGGATGCGGGCAGTTTCATCGGGATCTATCCTCCAAGTCGTCGAACATCGGGCCGTCGGATTGCGTCCGATGAGTCTGCCCGCCGCGGGCGCAGTGCCGGCCACAGAGGCGCGGCCATGCAGAGCTTTTGCTCGGGCCATGGCGAAAATCCTGAGGTTTTCCACTGTGGGAATGTCAAGGCCGCTTGAAATTCACGCGATACCCGCCGAAGCCCGTCAATAGGACTAAAATCCGCACACGCTTCGACCCGCGCCTGCTCCAGCGGCAGGTCCCTCGCACGTAGCATCCCACCCAATTGCAGCCCGCCATCGGCCCGACTTCCGCCTCCACGCCGCCAAGTTCGTCCTATGCCGCCCGCATCCATCAGGTGCAGGTCGACGCGTTGCGCCGAAGCTTTCCGTTCGCCCTGGCCGGGTCGCTGATCAGCGCCTGTTTTTCTGCGTTTGCCCTGGTCGGCGTGCTGCCCCTGCACGAGATCATGCTGTGGCTGGGAGCCACGCTGACGGTGGGCATGCTGCGCTGGGCCGCGGTGGTGGCGTACGACCGCCACCGCGCCGATCCGTCGGCGGCGCAGCGCTGGGTGCGCCGCATGTTGGTCGGGAATCTCTGCTCCGGCATTCTGTGGGGGCTGCCCTTCGCCTACTGGACGTTCTTCGTCTCCCTGGAATACCAGCTGTTCTTCATCGTCATCCTGTTCGGGCTGGGCACGGGCGCCATCTATTCGAACTACATGCTGCTGCCGGTGATGTACGCGTTCGAGGTGCCGGCCTTCGCGCCGATGTTCATCGCGCTCGCGGCGCAGCCATCGGCCATCCATCTGGCGCTGGTGACGGGCGGTCTGGCCTATTTGGTCGCGACTCTGGCCTTCATCCATCGCATGAACCGCACCCATCTGGACGCGTTGCGGCTGGGCTATGAAAACCTGGCGCTGCTGGAACAGGTGCGCCAGGAAAAGACCGCTGCCGAACGCAGCGACCTGGAGAAGTCCCGTTTTTTGGCGGCGGCCAGCCACGACCTGCGCCAGCCCGTGCACGCGGTGAACCTGTTCCTGGGCCTGTTGGCCAACGAACCCTTGTCCCGGCACGGCCGCTATCTGGTCGACAACATCACCAGTGCGCTGTCCGCGATGGGCCATCTGTTCGACGCCTTGCTGAATCTTTCGCGGTTGGACGCCGGCGTTATCGAGCCTCGCTTCGAGACCTTCAGGATGCAGCCGCTGCTGGACCAACTGAAGGCCGAGTATGCGCCGCAGGCCGGCGAGAAAGGCATGCGGTTGCGGGTACGTCCGTGCGCGGCCAGTGTGCGTTCTGATCCCGTGCTGCTGGAACGCATGCTGCGCAACCTGATCAGCAATGCCATCGTGCACTCGGACGGCGGGTGCGTTCTGGTGGGGTGCCGCCGGGTCGGGAATCGCTTGCGCGTCGAGGTCTGGGACAACGGCTCCGGGATCCCGAAGGCCGAGCAGGAGCGGGTCTTCTGGGAGTTCCATCAACTGGCCAATCCCGAGCGCGACCGCAGCAAGGGCCTGGGTCTCGGCCTGGCCATCGTGCGCCGCACCGCCAGGCTGCTGGGCCACGAACTGGCGCTGCGCTCGGAAGCAGGCCGCAGCACGGCTTTCACGGTCATGGTGCCGGCTTCGGATCCCGCGGCGGCTGGCCTGTCCGTCGGCGATGCCGGTGTGAGACTACCTCGGGGGCTCGCAACCGAAGACGGCCTGCACGGCAAGCTGGCGCTGCTGGTGGACGACGATGCGCAAAACCTGGCGGGCCTGTCCATGCTGTTCGAAAGCTGGGGCTGCCGCGTCATCGCCGCGACCAGTGGCAATGCGCTGTTCGAGCGCGTGCTGCCGCTGGCCGAAACGCCTGCCCTGATCGTCACCGATTACCGGCTGCGCGAACACGAAACCGGCATCCATGTGATCGAACGGTTGCGCGAGGAATACAACGATCCCGATCTGCCCGCCTTGCTGGTCAGCGGCGACACCGACCCGGCGCGGCTGACCGAAGCCGCCGCTCGCGGTGTGCCACTGCTGCACAAGCCCGTGCAAGTCCAGGCGCTGCGTGAGCACGTGACGAGCCTGCTGTACGCCAGGAAAGCAGTGCCCCTTACCGGAGACGTCGAATGACGGCAGTGTTATTGGTTGACGACCACGCCATGTTCCGCGAAGCGCTGGTCATGGCGCTGGGCCAGGCCATGCCCGGCATGACGATCCATCCCGCGGCCAGCGGCCAGGAAGCACTGGACGCGCTGGACCGGCATGCGGCGATCCGGCACGTCATCATGGATTTCTACCTGCCCGACATGGCTGGGGCCGATCTGCTCAAGCGCTTGCGCCAGCGCCGCGCGCAGCTGCGCATTCTGGTGCTGTCGGCCTCGCAGGATCCGGAGGACATGCGCCGGGCGATGGAGGCCGGCGCGCAAGGTTTTCTGAACAAGTCCGCCAGTTGCCAGGAACTGGCAGCCGCGCTGGAAGCGGTCAGCGAGGCCCCGCCACCGCATCGCAGCGCCTCCTCGTCTTCGTTGCCCTCGAGCGGTCAGGATGAGGCGGCCTTGCTGCGTGCGCTGACACCGCGCCAGAGCGAGGTGCTATGCCTGATGTGCGACGGCCTGCGCAACAAGGAAATATCGGAACGCCTGAACATGACCGAGAAGACCGTCAAGACGCATGTGTCGGCCATCCTGGGTACCCTGGGCGTGCTCAATCGTACGCAGGCGACGCTAGTGGCGCGGCGCGGCGGCGTGTTCGGGAAGCCGGTTTAGGCCGCTGCCCGCTATCGCAGGCCACCTTGCCGGCCACCAGCGAGATCTCGCGTCCGGCCGCCGCAATCGTGTCGGGGCGGTGCGCCACGATCACCCGCGTCATATCGAGCCTGGCGATTGCCGTGTTGACGATCCGTTCGCGCTCGAGGTCCAAATGGCTGGTGGCCTCGTCCAGGAACAGGATGGCGGGCTGCTTGTACAAGGCCCGCGCCAGCAGCACGCGCTGCTTCTGGCCGCCGGACAGCACCGTGCCCATGTCTCCCACCAGCGTGTTGTAGCCCATGGGCATGGCGCAGATGTCGTCGTGGATCGCGGCGATCCGGGCGCAGCGGCTGGCGCGCTCGGGGTCGTACTGCGGATCGAAGAAGCTGATGTTCTCGCCGATGGACCCGGCGAACATAACGTCATCCTGCAGTACCGTGCCGGCGATGCGCCGCAGGGATGCCGCGCCCGCTCCCCGCGCCGGCACGCCGTCGATCAGCACTTCGCCATCGGTCGGCGCCAGGATGCCCAGCAGGATGTTGATCAAGGTGGTCTTGCCGCCGCCGGAAGGGCCGGTGATCGCGACCGATTCACCAGGTTCGATCCGGAAGCTGACGCCGTCCAGGACATACGGCTCTTGCGGCCCATAGCGGAAGCGCAGATTGCGGACTTCGATCGCGGGCGAGCGCGCTTGCGTGTCTTGTCCGCGCGGCATCTCGTCGACCGGCTCCGGCGCTTCGCGCACGATATCGGCCAGGCGCTCGCCTTGCAGCCGCAGCATCCTCACTTCCACCAGCTTGTCCAGCAGGGCCGCCACGCGCTGGTCGAACAAGGTCTTGTAGACGATGAAAGCCAGCAGCGCGCCCACGGTGAACTGGCCGTCCAGCACCAGCCTCGCGCCCAGCCAGAGTATCGCGATGGAGGACAGGCCGAACAGCAAGCCATTGAAGGTGCGGAAGAACAACGTCCACTTCTGCACGCGCAGGTCGGCGTTGATTTCGTTCACCAGCAGCGACAGCCAGCGGGAACGCCTGTCGTTCTGGTGCTGGAACAGCTTGATCGCCTTGACGCCGCGCACGGTCTCGAGGAAATGCGATTGCTCCTTGGCCGCGTGCACGATGTGCTCTTCGGTTGCGTAGTGCAGCGGCGCATAGCCGGACCAGCGGGCCAGTCCATACAGCGCCATGGCGCCCACCGCGATCCATGCCAGGGGCGGACTGTACAGGAACATCAGCACCAGCGTGATCAGCATGACCAGGCCGTCCAGCACCGCTTCCAGGAACGACGTCGTCACGGTGCGCTGTATGGCGTCGATGGCGCCGAAGCGCGACACCACGTCGCCCAGATGCCGCTTCTCGAAGTAGCCCACGGGTAGGCGCAGCAGGTGCGTGTAGACATTGGTGCGCCATTGCAGGTTCAGCGTGGTGCCCATGACCATCAGCATCCAGCTGCGCGCCACCGAGGTCAGCTGCTTCATGATCATCAGCAGCCCGAAGGCCAGCGCCAAGGTGGTCAGCAGATCGCGATCGCCGGTATTCAGGACATGGTCCACCACCCATTGCAGGAAAAAAGGCTGGACCACGGTGAGAATTTCCAGCGCCAGCGCCAGCAACAGCACCTGCGAGAATGCGCCGCCCAAGCCCGATATCCGTCCGGTCAGTTCGCGCAGCCGCACGCGCTTGTAGTCGCGCGCTTCGGTGAAGTCTGGCGTGGGCCATAGTTCCAGCGCAACGCCGGTGAACGACGCGGACAGTTCGCCGATGGAGCACCTGCGCGTGCCGGACGCAGGGTCGATCAGCGTGGCCGAACGACCGTTGATGGCGGTCAGCACCACGAAGTGATTGAATTCCCAATGCAGGATGCAGGGCAGTTTCAGCTTGCTCAGGGCTCCCAGGCTGACCTTGACCGGCCGCGACGCCAGCCCCAGTTGGCCGGCCACATGGATCAGCGTCGCCAGCGTCGCGCCCTTGAGCGATACGGGAAAGCGGCCGCGCAGGGTGGCAAGACTTTGCTGATGACCGTGGTAGCCCGCGATCATGCCCACACAAGCCAGGCCGCATTCGGCGGCCTCGGTTTGCAGCAGCCTGGGCACCCGCCGTTTGACTCCCAGCGTCAGGCGTTCAAGCATGTTCACAGTTTCCCCGACAGTCGCTGGGCGGGATCGAACGCCCATTGGTACAGGCGGCGTGTCTGCTGCAGGATGTCCGCTTCCAGCCGCATTCCGGGCCGCAGCGCCAGCGTCTGCCCTTGCGGTCCGCGCGCGGGAGCGTCCAGCGATACCGTGATGCGGTACATATCTTCCTGGACGCTATTGTTTGCGGCGGCTTCATTCAATTGCCATTCCGGCAAGGCGCTGCGCGTTACGGTCTGGACGATGCCGGCCTGCTGCCCGAACGTTTGATATGGGTAGGCCGCGAATCGCATCAGCACCCGATCGCCCGGCACAACGAATCCCACCGCGCGGCTGGGCGCCAGCAGCTCGGCCTGCAGCTTGGCGCCGTCAGGAACGATGGTGGCCAGGGGCCGTTTGTTGTCCACGGCCTGTCCCGCAGTGGCGGCCACGGCGGTGACGATGCCGGCCTGAGGCGCGCTGACCAGGATGCGGCGCCTGGCTTCGCTGCGCGTCAGGTCCACGGCGATGTCGGCCATGTCCCGGTCCAGCTGCGCCAGCTGGTTCTGCTGCCGCAGCGCCAGATCCGCCAGCGCGGCCTGCCGGTTGGACAGGTCCGTTGCGAGGCCGATGCGGTCGCGCAGCAGCGCCTGCAGCTGATTACGCTGTTCCAGCAGCTCGGCGCGCTTCTGGTCGGCTTCCTCGGCGGAGAGGTAGCCTTTTTCCATCAGGCCGCGATAGCGGTGCGCGCTGTCTTCGGCCAACTTGATGCGGGCGCGCTGCCCCGCGATCTGGTTGTCCATCGCCGCCAGTTGCGCCTTCAGGCTGGCGATGGCGGCGGTCTGGCTATCGTGCTCGCCCTGTTGCAGCAGCACTGTCTTCTGGCGCGCCAGCCGCAGACTTTCTTCGCGCTGCCGGATCTGGCCGCTGATGGCTTCCTGGGTCTCGCCCAGGGCGCTTTGTTGATCGCCGGAAACCACGTAGAGCACGTCGCCAGCAGCAACATGCTGGCCCTCCTGGACCCGGCTTTCGAGCACGATGCCGGCCTGCGGCACGTAGAGCTTGATCAGCCCGGTGTCGGGCGCCAGCTGGCCGCTCACGGTCGCGCGCTTGGTGTACGAGCCGAACGCAAGAAACAGGCAGATGGTCAGCACGAAGCCCGCCAGCACGGCGGTGACCAGTGCGAACGACACTGGCCGGATCAGGACGATGTCGCCCAGCCCGACGGAGTGTTGCGCGGCAAGCGCCTTTTTGCGATAGAGCGTCACGGCGTTGGAAGCAGCCCAGGAAAACGTGGTGAGCAAAAGCCGGCCGGCATGGCGGAAAAAAAGCCGCGGCGAACGCGCCGCCGCGCTATGAAATCGGATGCCAGTTGGGGCATCCGTCCGATGTGGCCCGGATCCTTACTGACTACTTCGGCATGTAAAGCGTCTTGCCGGCGGGCCAGCCGCTTTTCTGGGGGGCAAAGGTGATATTGGTACGGTTCGGTCCCCAGCCGCCGCTGACCGCCCGGATTTCCTCGGCGCTCAAGGGTCTGACCTGTTGTTCCGCGTCGCGCCGCTGATCGGGCTGTTCAGTTTTTTCCATCTTTATCTCCTGCTGCATGCTGACGGAGGAAGCCGCGCCAGCGTCGGCCGAGCATCACCCGGAACCAGGTTCTCGCCGCGATGCGCTGCAGACGGGAAGCCCGGCTCCCAAACTGGCAATGCTCGGGGCGGACAGTAGCAGCGCACCGGTGCAGGCGCATCGGTCTTTAGTCGTAGGGATGGAAGTTTCGCGTTCCTTCCCCTATGGCGTTGCGCCGCCGACCCGGAGAGGAAGCGCGCTGCGGATCTACGACCAAAGACCGATTCGCCGTCGTTCGCCTGCTGCTACCTTCCGCAGCGAGCCAATCAACGGCTGCGGCGCTGGCGTTCCTGTCCGCGGGGACGCGGACCTGCGTCATCTGTCCGTTGGTGCTCGGCCGACGCTGGCGCGGCTTCCTTCGTCAGCATCAAGCAGGAGAAGGACATGAAGAAAGCGAAGCAAGCGGGGCTACAGGGTATGGCCGATCAACGGATCCGGCCCTTGAACGCCGAGGAAATCCACGCGGTCGGCGGAGGAGCCTTCGGGAAGAAACCGATGATTGCTGGCCGGCCAGCGGCGCCCGGAAGTTCCACGCCTGTGGTCAAGGCGAATCGCTATCAGTGAGCGCAGTGAGCGGGCGGCATGGCTACCCGCCGTGCCGCTTTGCTCGGCGTCGGCCATTGGATGCCTATGCGGCCTTCGCCCATGCGAGGCGCCGGTGCATGCGGGGTTGCGTCAGCACAGCGGTCCGCCTCGCTGGTGATGTCCAGGATGGCGGCGCGCGTGGTTCCCACCAGGCTGTTGGCGAGCCCATAATAGGGCAGGGCGTCGGCCCGCCAAGAGGCCCTCCGGGCATGGAAATTGCTGCTATGCGTTTTCCACCATGGGCCGGGTTGCCGATCTGGCAGCCGGGTTCGCAGGCGAAGCCGCATGCCCATCACCAGGAGTAATGCTCATGGCCACGCGTACCATCTGGAAAGGCGCAATCACCTTCGGCCTGGTCCACATCCCCGTGGGTCTGCATACCGCCACGACGGAATCGGGCGTGGATTTCGACTGGCTGGACCGCAGGTCGATGGACCCCGTCGGCTACAAGCGCATCAACAAGCGCACGGGCAAGGAAATCGAATCCAAGGACATCGTCAAAGGGGTCGAGTACGAGGACGGCCAGTACGTCATCATCTCGCCCGACGAGATTGCCGAAGCCTATCCGCGCACCACCCAGACCATCGAAATCCAGCAATTCGTCGAGGCGGCCGAAGTCTCGTTCGTCTACCTGGAACGTCCCTACTATGTGGCCCCGATCAACAAGGGGCAAAAGGTCTACGCGCTGCTGCGCGACACGCTGGTCCAGAGCGGCAAGATCGGCATCGCCAAGGTCGTGATCCAGACCAAGCAGCATCTGGCGGCCCTGATTCCGATGGGCGATGCGCTGGTCCTGAATCTGATGCGGTGGGGTGATGACGTGAAGTCCGTGGCAGACCTGGACCTGCCCAAGGCTGGCGCCAAGAGCATGTCGCCCAGCGCCTCCGAACTGAAGATGGCCAAAATGCTGGTGGAAGAGATGTCGGCGGAGTGGGACCCCGCTGACTACCAGGACGAATTCAAGGCGGCCATCATGGGGTTGGTGGAGCAGAAGGTAAAGGCGGGCAAGACGGAAACCGTGATCGAGCCGCAGGAGGAAACGCCGGCGTATGCGGATAACGTGATCGACCTGACCGAGCTGCTGCAACGCAGCCTGCGCGGCGGGACGTCCAAGGGGCGTGCCAAGGCCGAGGCCAAGCCCGCGAAGAAATCTGCGCCGCGCAGCGCCGCTGTGAAGAAGGCGCCCGCGAAGAAGGCCGCCAAGAGCGCCAGGCAGGCGAAAAAGGCGGCCTAGCAATGGCGGACAGTCTCAAGAAATACCGCGAGAAGCGCAATTTCGCCGTCACGCCCGAACCGCCCGAGGGCGGCGAGTCCGGCGACGCAGGCCTGGTGTTCGTGATTCAGAAGCACTGGGCCAGCCATCTGCACTATGACTTCCGCCTGGAGCTGGACGGCGCGATGAAGAGTTGGGCGGTGCCGAAAGGGCCGTCATTCGATCCCTCCGTCAAGCGCATGGCCGTGCAGGTAGAAGACCATCCCATCGCCTACAACCAGTTCGAAGGCACCATCCCCAAGGGGCAGTATGGGGCCGGCAAGGTGATCATCTGGGACGAGGGGCGGTGGACTCCAATAGGCGATCCCCGGAAGGGCTACAAGGCTGGCCATCTGAAATTCACGCTCGAGGGCGTGAAACTGCGCGGACGCTGGGCGCTGATCCGCATGAAGGGCAAAGAGAGTGACCGCCAGCCGCCCTGGCTGCTGATCAAGGAGAGCGACGAGTACGCGCGGGAGGACCAGGACTTCAGCGTCGTGGACGAGATGCCGGACAGCGTGGTGCCGCTGAGGGCGAAGAGGAAGGCGGCAGCGCGCAGCAAGCCGCAAGCTCGAGGTGCCAAGGAGGTTGAAGCCGTCGCGGTCTTGCCCGGCAAGGCCGCTGTGCTGCCTGCCTCGCTCAAACCGCAACTGGCCACCCTGGTCGACGGTGTGCCGCGGGGCGCGGACGGCTGGTCCTATGAAATGAAGTTCGACGGCTACCGGATACTGGCCAGGCTGGAGGACGGAAGCGTGAAGCTGTACACGCGCAACGGCCACGATTGGACGGCCAGGATGCCGCGCCTGGCCCAGGAACTGGCGGCATTGGAGATTGCCAATGCCTGGATCGACGGAGAGATCGTGGTGCTGACGCGCGAAGGCGTGCCCAGCTTTCAGGCCTTGCAGAACGCCTTCGATGCCGCGGGTACCGCGGATATCGTGTTCTACGCCTTTGACCTGCCCTATGTGGCGGGGCGCGATCTGCGCGACGAGCCGCTCAGCTTGCGCCGGGATCTGCTGCGGCAGGTGATTGCCAGGTGCAAGGGCAAGCATGTGAAGTTCAGCGAGGCCTTTGACAAGCCGCCAGCGGACCTGGTCGCCTCGGCCTGCAAGCTGGGCCTGGAAGGAATCATCGGCAAGCGCCTGTCCGCGCCCTATGAGTCGCGCCGCACGGACGACTGGATCAAGCTCAAGTGCACCCAGCGGCAGGAGTTCGTCATCGTGGGCTATACCGAACCCAAGGGCAGCCGCAAGGGCTTTGGCGCGCTGCTGCTGGCGGTGCATGAGCCTGACGGAGCGCTGCGCTACGCCGGCAACGTAGGCACTGGTTTCGACGACAGGACTTTGCTCGACCTGCACCGCAAACTGGCCGGCATCGAGCAGACAGCCAGCGCCCTGACCCAAGGCAAGCCGCGCGCCCTCAAGCAGGTCCACTGGGTCCAGCCCACCTTGATCGCAGAGGTCTCTTTCGGGGAGTGGACCGGCGACGGCCATGTGCGCCACTCGACCTTCCGGGGGCTGCGTGCCGACAAACCACCGAAGAAGATCACTCGCGAGGTCGCCATGCCAGCCGCAAAGCTCTCCCTGCGCAACAGCACTGCCAAGCCCAAGGCAGGGGGCGCAGCAAAACCCTCGAAAGGAATGAAGCTATCGAATCCCGACCGCGTGATAGATCCATCCTCCGGGGCGACCAAGCTCGACCTGGCCCGCTACTACGGACTGGTGGCGCCCCTGATGATGGAGCACCTGCGCGGCCGGCCGGTCTCCTTTGTCCGGGCGCCCGCGGGGATCCAGGGCGAGCATTTCTTCCAGCGGCATTCGGAATCCCCTATCCCGGGGGTGACCGCGCTGCCCGAACATCTCTATCCGGGGCATCCCTCCCTGATGGAGATTTCGAACGAAGCGGCGATACTCGCCGCTGCCCAGCTGAACGTGGTGGAGTTCCACACCTGGAACGCGCTCAAGACCTCGATCGGCAAGCCGGATCGGATGCTGTTTGACCTGGACCCCGGGGAAGGGGTGGATTGGCCCGCGGTCCAGCAGGGCGCGGAGCTGGTGCGCGTGCTGCTGCAGGAACTCGGCCTGCGCGGCTGGCTGAAGACCAGCGGCGGCAAGGGCCTGCATGTGGTCGTTCCCATCCGCAAGCAATACGGCTGGGACGCCGTGAAGGACTTTTCCGAAGCCGTGGTGCGCCATCTGGCGCAAACGCTGCCGAAGCTGTTCGTCGCCAAGAGCGGGCCCAAGAACCGCGTGGGCAAGATATTCGCCGATTATCTGCGCAACGGCTTCGGCGCCACGACGGTGGCGGCCTGGTCGGCCCGCGCCCGGCCCGGCCTGGGCGTGTCCGTTCCAGTCCGCTGGGATGAGCTGGACGGGCTGAAAGGGTCGGCGCAATGGACCATCGCCAGTATCCACACCCGCCTGGACGCGGGCAACGAGCCTTGGGACGACTACGCGCCCCAGGCGATCGGCCGGGCCATGAAGCAGCTCGGGGTCGAGGCGCGATCTTGAACTGAAGGACGGCAGCCCGCTGCTACAGACGATTGTTGCCATCGAGGCAACATCATGGTCCCCTTGGCAGGTCTTCTGCCGCTCTCCGCGCGGCCCTACGATTTGGGCGTAGTTCAGGCACGTACCGCACCCGGTCCAACACAGCCTGCACCTGTCAACCAATCTAGGGAGTCACCATGAGTCAACGTCTGAACGCCTACACGCAATCGCCCGAACTGTTCAAGAAATTCGTCGAATTCGGCATGCTCTTGAAGTCCGGGGCGATCGAGCAGCCGATCCTGCGCCTGGTCGAGATCCGCGCCTCGCAGATCAATGGCTGCGGCTTCTGCCTGGACATGCACGTGAAGGACGCCAAGATCCACGGCGAGCAAGAACTGCGCCTGCACCATGTCGCGATCTGGCGCGAATCGGGCGAGTTTTCGCCGCGCGAGCGCGCCTGCCTGGCCTGGACCGAGGCGCTGACCTCGCTGGGCGCGCAGGGCGTGCCCGACGACATCTATGAACGCGTGCGCTCGCAGTTGTCCGAAAAGGAAATCTCGGACCTGAGCTTCGCGGTCATGGCCATCAATGGCTGGAACCGTCTCAACGTGGGCTTCCGGACCGTGCCCGGTTCGGCCGACAAGGCATACGGCCTGGATCGCGCCAAGTTCAACTAAGGAACCATCATGAAAATCCTGGTTATCGGCGGCACGGGCCTGATCGGCTCCAAACTCGTCAAACTGCTCAATGAGCGCGGCCATGAGGCGATAGCCGCATCGCCCGCCACCGGCGTCAACACCATGACTGGCGAAGGCCTGGATGCGGCGCTAGCCGGCGTCGACACGGTGGTCGACGTCGCCAACTCGCCGTCGTTCGAGGACCGCGCCGTGCTGGAGTTCTTCCAGACCTCGGGGCGCAATCTGCTGGCGGCGGAGGCCCGCGCCGGCGTGCGCCACCACGTCGCGCTGTCCGTGGTCGGCACGCAGCGCCTGGCCGAAAGCGGCTACTTCCGCGGCAAGATCGCGCAGGAAGCACTGATCGTGGCGGGCGGCATCCCCTATACCATCGTGCATAGCACGCAGTTCTTCGAATTCCTGGGCGGCATCGTGCAGTCGGGCACGGAAGGCGCGGAAGTGCGGCTGTCGCCGGCCTTCGTCCAGCCGATCGCTTCCGACGACGTGGCGCTGGCCATGGCCGATGCCACGCTGGCGCCGCCGGTGAACGGCATCGTGGAAATCGCCGGCCCCGAGCGGGTGCGCCTGGCCGATCTGGTGCAACGCTACATGGCCAAGATCGGCGACACGCGCAGCGTGCGGGCAGACGCCGGCGCAAGGTATTTCGGCGCCCTGCTCGAAGATGAAACTCTGGTGCCGGGAGTTGGCCCGCGCCTGGGCAAGATCGACTTCGAAACCTGGTTCAGC
The DNA here is from genome assembly GCF_017355315.1 of Achromobacter sp. SD115. Lineage (NCBI taxonomy): Bacteria > Pseudomonadati > Pseudomonadota > Betaproteobacteria > Burkholderiales > Alcaligenaceae > Achromobacter > Achromobacter sp. SD115. The sequence continues at coordinate 79,648 of NZ_JADIJM010000011.1, forward strand.
CGTTCGGGCGCAAGAAAGTAGCGGCGGACACAAGGACGTTCATGAGCAAACTGCGGCCTCCTCCCCAGAGCCTCCTGGAAAAGTACCGAGGCGGGGACTTCCATCCCCTGTACACCACCAGCGTGACGGTGCGGGGTGGGGAGGCCGCCCATGGGCGAGCCTCCGGCATGGCCATCTCGGATGACGGCGAACTGATCGTGGAGCTGCGCTTGCCGGTCGAACTGGGTGGCACGGGCGGCGGCACCAATCCCGAGCAGCTGTTCGCCGCCGGCTATGCGGCATGCTTCCACGGCGCGCTCGCGATGCTGGCGGAACGCGCCGGGCTGGCCATCCCGGAAGCTTCGGTCACGGCCACTATCTCGTTCGGCCGCGACCCCGTCGACGGCCTGTTTGCGTTGACCGCGGACGTCAACATCCACCTGCCGGGCGTGCCCACGCCTATCGCCGAAGAGCTGGTGCGCAATACGGAACGCCTGTGCCCGTACTCCAAGATGGCCCAGGGCGGGATCCACAGCGTGGTCGCCCTGACTCAATAGCGTTCAGGCCTGCTTCAACAGCAAGCTGTCGATGATCTGCAGGTCCTGCGCGCGGATGCGTTCGGTCATGAAATCGATGAAGACGCGCATGCGCGCCGGCAGGTGCTGGCGGCTGAGAAAGCACAGATAGTGGCCGCGGTCGTCGGGCGCGTATTGCGGCAGGCAGGCGACCAGCGTGCCGGCGCGCAGGTGTTCGCAGACCTGATAGCCCGCCATCTGCGCGATGCCATGGCCGTCCAGCACCGCCTGCAGGACGAGATCGGCATCGTTGAAGGTCAGCATGGCGGGCGGGGCGAACTTGCGCAGATGGCCGCCGACCTTGAATTCCCATTCGTACACGCGTCCGGACGCCAGCAGGAAATTCACGCAGCCGTGGCGCGAGAGTTCGTCGACGCTGAGAGGCAGTCCGTGCCTGGCGGCGTAGTCGGGCGACGCACATAGCATCATCTGCATGGGAATCACCTTCTTGGCGATTACCTGGCTGTCTTCCATGCGGCCGTTGCGGAACGATACGTCGACACGGTCCGTGGTGAAGTCGGTCGGGCCGTCATCCAGCAGCAGTTCCACCGAGATGCTCGGATTAGCTTTGCGGAATTCATTCAGCAGGGGCGCCACGACCTTGCGGCCGAAGCCCACGGTGGAACAGACGCGCACCAGGCCGGAAGGCGGGCCCTCGCGCAGCTCGCGCATGTCGTCCAGGGCCTGGATGATCCGTTCCACGCCAGGATGGCATTGCTCGTAGAAGCGCTGGCCCTCCGGGGTCAGCGAGGTGCTGCGGGTGGTGCGCACGAAGAGCCGGGTGCCCAGCTGGTCCTCGAGCTTCTGCACGCTGCGGCTGACTGCCGAACGGCCTATGCCCAGCCGGTCGCCGGCCTTGGCGAAGTTGCCTTCGACGGCGACGGCCATGAAGGCCATGACGCCGGCGTAGCTGGTGGCGAAGCTGTCGGCCAGGGAGTCCGGTCCGTTGGCGGGAGGGGTAACCGAGGGGGCTGGGAGGGATGTGGGCATGGTGGCAGCGCCGCGGAGTTGGTTGATCCTACCCTCTAAGACGTTGCGCTGGACGTTTTTGTGACGCGGCCCGGAAAAAATTCTGGCCGGTCGCGGGCATGCAGTGTCCGCGACCGGCCAGGATGGAGCTTATATCCGTCCCTTATTGAATGGGGATCAGGGCGGGCGCTCCCTTCTTCTTGATCAGCACGACCACGAACTTGGCCGGCTTGGTCTGGCTGGCGTTGCGCCCCACGGTGTGGATGTCGTCCGGCCCTTCGTAAAAGGTCTGGCCGGGGGTCAGCGTCACTTCCTTGCCGCCCTTGACCTGCATGACGATGCTGCCCTCGAGCACGTAGACGAAGGCCGAGGCGTCGTGGCGATGCAGGGGATCGGCCGCCCCGGGCGGATAGTCGACGACGAGCATCACCGCATCCCTGCCCGGGATGTCCGGCAGATCCTTGTTCATCACTTCGGTGACGATGGGATCGGCCGGCTTGCCGGAGGGCGCCCCGTGGTGCGACGCGGCATGGGCGGGCTGGCCCAGCAGCGCGCCGGCGGCGATGAAAGACAACGCGAGTTTGGTGAGGTTCGACATGGCCTGTCCTGGTCGGAGTGGTGACAGGCCCATCGTAGAAGCGCGGGCGGCGGGGCGGTAGGCCCGCGCCAGGGATCACCATGTTGCCCGCCATGCACCAAAGCCGGCGCAAGCGGTGTCAGCGTTGCGCCAGGGCGGCCGCGATGCGCGCGAGCTTGTCCGGGTTGCGCTGCACCAGTACCCGGGTCAGGCGCTTGCCGTCCGTTTCGTAGGACTGCACGGATTCCAGATTGCCGTCGATGAAACGCAGCAGCGTCCATTGCCCGTTCACCTGGACCACCTCGGTGCGCAGCGCGTCGCGGTAGCGGCGCTTGCCGGCGTAGAACAGCTGCGCCAGCCGCTTGCCGCCCACCAGGCTGGCGAAGGCGCTGACCTTGGCGCCGCCGTCGCCGATGAGCTCGGCGTCGTCGCTCAGCAGCGCATGCAGGCCGTGGAAGTCGCTGCGTTGCATCGCGTCGGCGAAGGCTTGCAGCAGCCGCTGCAGCGTTGCGCGCGGCACGGCCTCGCGCGGGCTACCCTGGCGCAATTGCTGTTTGGCCCGCCGCACCAGTTGCCGGACCGCGGCCTGGGTCTTGTCCAGGGTCTGCGCGATGTCCTCGTAGTCGGCGTCGAACACCTCACGCATCAGGAAGGCCGCGCGGGCGTCCGGCGACAGGCGCTCCAGCATGAACAGAAACGCTACCGAAACATCGTCGGCAAGTTCGTGGATCTGTTCGGGCGTGGATGGCGTGGCCATCAGCATGGGCTCCGGCAGCCAGACGCCCACGTAGTTCTCCCGTTCGGCCTTGGCTGCGCGCAGGCGGTCGATGGACAGACGGGTAGTGACGGTGACGAGCCAGGCCTCGGGGTTCTCAAGCGAGGGGCGGTCGGCGCCATGCCAGCGCAGCCACGCGTCCTGCACCACGTCTTCTGCTTCCGCGACCGAACCCAGCATGCGGTAGGCGATCGCGTACAGGCGAGGACGATGGCGGTCGAACAGGGTCACGGAGCCGGTCATGGGGTAGGCCAACGCCTGGGGAGGAAGGGGGGCGGGAGGCAGGCTATTTTGCCGCAGCAGTTCAGGCAGGACAAGCGTGAATATCGTCGCGGGCAGCTCTGGGCGGGCAGCTCCGCGCAGTCGGCGGCAGCGGGCTGCGCCGCCTACAGCGCGATCATCGCGACGGGCAGCGCCGGCAGGTCGGCGTCGCCTGCCATCTGCGCCAGGTCGCGCTCTATCATCGCGCTCAGGCGGCTGATGGGCACATCGTTGGCGCTGCCTTCGAAGGGATTCTCCGTGCTTTCTCCGACCTGCTCAAGCGAGGTGTAGATCCACGAGATGATCACGCTGAACGGCACTGCCAGCCATGCCATCTGACCTTGCATGATGCCGCCGGCATCCTGGCCGAGCAGGGCGAATTGGCCCGTCAGGCCAAACGGCAGCGCGACGCAGAAGGCGCGCACGAACAGGGTGTTGATGATGGCGTACTGCCGCGGATACGGAAAATTCTTGATGCGCTCTGCCTGCCCCTGCAGATCGAGGAGCTCGCGGATGCGGCTGTTGAGATCGGCGTATTCGGCTGCGGTGATGGCGCCTGCATCCAGCAGGCCGCGGGCGGCCCGGCCCTGCATGGCAAGCAAGTGCGCGGCCCTGTCATCGGCGTGCATCAAGGCCGGGACGTCCTGCGCCGGCAGGTAGCGCGACAGTGCGGATTCCAAGGGCTCGGCGCGCTCCGGAATCACATATTGCTTGCGGTACTCGGCATTGGGGCGGCTCCCGACGGTCTCCCATGCGCGCGGCTCGCGCAATTGGTAGCGTAGCGCCGTCAACCAGGCCAGATGCCGTTGCACCAATGCGGCACCGCGCTCGGCGTCGCCGGCATAGTTGCGGCTGATCACGCCCCAATAGCGGCTGGCGCTGACGATGCTCATCCAGATCTTCTGCGCTTCGACCGTACGCGCATAGGTCTGCACGTTCTTGAAGCCGACGACAAAGGTGGTGGCGGTGCCCAGCAGCGATACCACCGACAAGGGCAGCGTCAGCCATTTCAGGCCGGCCACCTGGTAGAGCAGCGCAGGCGCGAGGCTCAGCGCGAGCAACACGTAGATTTTTCTGCGGGTCCAGATCACGAACTCGCCCAGGCGATAGGATTTTCCCAGATGCATGATGTCGGTCCCCACGTCGGCGCGCGGCTGCGCGTCAGGAGTGGCGGCAGCGGCACGTCCAGCGATATGTGCCTGGACGCATCCTAAGAGCGCCGTGCATGACGCGGTAGAGCCATGCGAGGACGCATGGTGTTGCCGGCCCGACAACAATCGGGTTTTGGTCTTCCGAAAGTGCAAGGTCCGCGTGCACGCAGCAGCGCAGCCGTGCTTCGCGGCCGCGCCGTCGGCGCATCGATGCGCATTGGTGCTCGTGGCACAACAGCGTGCTTCCCGCCACGAGCCTACCGCGCGCCTAACCCCACACCTACCATGCCTTCACCCACTTCCCGACGCAAAGCATCGCGCCACTCAACCGGAGCACGACCATGACCCGCAATACCTTCACCACCAACGACGGTACGCAGATCTACTTCAAGGACTGGGGCGACGGTCCCGTCGTCACGTTCTCTCACGGCTGGCCGCTGAACGCGGACGCCTGGGACGGGCAGATGCACTACTTGGCGAACAACGGCTTTCGCGTCATCGCGCACGACCGCCGCGGCCACGGACGTTCCTCGCAGCCGTCGTCCGGCAATGACATGAATGGCTACGCCGATGACCTGGCGCAACTGATCGAGGCGCTGGACCTGAAGCACATCACCATGGTGGGCCATTCCACCGGCGGCGGCGAGGTGGCGCGCTACATCGGCCGCCACGGCAGCAAGCGCGTGGTCCGCGCGGTGCTCATCGGCGCGGTGCCGCCAGTGATGCTGAAGTCCGCCGCCAATCCCGAAGGCTTGCCGCTCGAGGTCTTCGACGGCATCCGCGCCGGCGTGGCGGGCGACCGCTCGCAGTTCTACAAGGAGCTGGCCATCCCCTTCTATGGCGCCAACCGTCCCGACGCCAAGGTCTCGCAGGGCATGCTGGACCAATTCTGGCTGTGGAGCATGCGAAGCGGTCAGAAGAACGCCTACGAATGCGTCAAGGCGTTTTCCGAGACCGACTTCACCGAGGACCTGCAGAAGATCGACGTGCCGACCCTGTTCATGCACGGCGAAGACGACCAGATCGTGCCAGTGCACGATTCGGCGAAGAAGGCCGCGCGCCTGGTGAGGCACGCCAGGGAAATCTATTACCCCGGCGCGCCGCACGGCCTCACCGCCACCATGCAGGACCGCATCAACGCCGACCTGCTCGCCTTCATTCGCGCTACCGCCTGAGCGGCGCACCTTCCTGGAGATACCGCCATGTTTGCCATAGAAAACACCGAATCCATCGATCTCGTCCCGTCGCGCTACGCGCTGCAGATCGGCGACATCGACGCCCTGGTCGTGAGCGACGGCGTGCTGCCGCTGCCAACGTCGACGATGGCCACCAATGCCGATCCCGCCGATCTCGCGGCGTGGCTGGAGCACATGTTCATGCCTCCCGACGCGTTCGACTGGCCGCTGAACGTGATGGTGGCCCGCAGCGGCGATCAGACCATCCTCATCGATGCGGGGCTGGGCGGGCAGTTCGCAGGCTTTCCGCGCGCCGGGATGTTCCCGCAGCGGTTGGAGTCCGCGGGCATCGTGCTGGAATCCGTGACCGACGTGATCATCACCCACATGCACATGGATCACGTGGGCGGGCTGCTCGTGCCCGGCGTCAAGGAGCGCCTGCGTCCCGACGTGCGCATCCACGTGTGCGCGACCGAAGTGGCGTTCTGGACCTCGCCGGATTTCTCGCACACCGTCATGCCCAAGCCGGTGCCCGCGGTGCTGAAGTCGACCGCCACCAGTTTCTACAACGAATACCGCGACAGGCTGCGTCTCTTCGAGGACCGGCATGAGGTGGCGCCGGGCGTCATCGTGCGCATGACCGGCGGCCATACGCCGGGTCATAGCGTGGTCGATCTGGTTTCGGGCGGCGAGCGGCTGACGTTTGCCGGCGATGCGATGTTCCCGGTCGCATTCGACCATCCCGAATGGCAAAACGGTTTCGAACACGACCCCGAGGAATCGGCCCGCGTCCGTATCGGCCTGTTCCAGGAACTGGCACGGAACCGCGGGCTGCTGGTTGCAGCGCACTTGCCGTTTCCCTCGGTGGGCCGCGTGGCGGTCGACGGCGACGCGTTTCGCTGGGTACCGGTCATCTGGGATTTCTGAGCGCGTCGATACGCGCGCGCATGCCAGACGACGCGTCATGCCGTGTCGTCTGGCGTCCATCTCCGCGAAGGAAAATCATGGGCAAACTACAGGGAAAGACCGCCGTCGTCACCGGCGGCAATAGCGGCATCGGCTACGCCGCGGCCGAAGCGTTCATCGCCGAAGGGGCGCGCGTTGCGATTCTTGGGCGCAGGCGGCAGGCCGTCGATTCGGCGGTGGCGCGACTTGGCGCCGCTGCCTTCGGCGTGGTGGGAGACGTTGCCGACCTGGCCACGCACGCCGCGCTGGCGGCGGAGGTCCGGGAACGGTTCGGCGCGGTCGACATCTACATGGCCAACGCTGGGATGAACAACATCGAACCCTCTGCGGCCGTGAGCGTAGGCAGCTATGACGCGCAGTTCGGCACCAACACGCGTGCTGTCTTCTTCGGCGTCACCGGCGTCCTGCCGCTGATGCGCGACGGCGGCTCCATCATCGTCACAAGTTCCATCGCCAGCGCCAAGGTGCTGGAAAACCATGCGGTCTACGCCGGCTCCAAGGCGGCCGTCGAGGCCTTTGCGCGTGCCTGGGCGCTGGAATTCAAGTCCAGGAGGATTCGCGTCAATGTCCTGAGCCCTGGCCCTACCGATACGCCGATTCTGGAAAAACTCGGCGTGGCCGAAGCGCATCGTCCCGCGTTCGAGCAGGGCATGGCCTCCTTGATTCCGCTCGGACGGCTGGCCCAGTCGTCGGAGCTCGCCCGCGCCGCGTTGTTTCTGGCGTCGGATGACAGCAGTTTCATTACTGGCGTCAATCTGCGCGTCGACGGCGGCATCGCGCTGACTTAGCAGGTCCACCGGCGCTACGCGGAGCAGGGTTTGGGCAACGGCAGACGCCGGTTCTGGATACGTTTGCTTGCCTGTGCGCGTGATGAATTTGGAATATCGGCTGCGTTTTTTTATTGCCGATTATTAAATATCGGGACAACGATTTCCGCTTGGCTGGCCTGGGAAACCATGCGGACACGCGCAGGTAAATACATGATCCCACGCAGCATAAGCACGGTGGAGCAATAGTAATAACGTGGAATTTTGTTGCACCGAAGCATGCGGAGTATTGCACCTATCAAATTTTATAGTCTCAGGTCGATTGGCGCAGTGTCACAAGATCAAAGCACGCCGGAAAAACACGAAGTTTTGATAGGGGTTTTTACTGCGGAAAACCAAGAAAATTAGTTAAAATCAATCGCTTGGGATTATGAGCGAGAGCCTCGTCTCCCGCTTTGCATTCAGGCCCGCAGGCCAGTACCAGCGTCTGCGAGCCGTGAAGAAAAAAGGGATTAACGGCCCTTCCATTTCTTCCTGAGTCAGCCCCCGCTCGGCAATCCGGCGGCGTGGTGTGATGCATTGCAGCAGGGAAACCCAGCCCCCCTTCAGATTCTGACCATCCGTCCCGGGTCGGACCGGGATCGTCCTGGTGCAGGCCGCGGACTGGGTTGTGTCTCAGGCTTAGGATAATCCACGCATGAATCTCCGGTTTCTCGAAACTTTTGTCCGCGCCGCCAGGCTCAAGAAAATGACCTTGGCCGCGGAAGAACTCCACGCGTCCCAGGCGGCCGTATCTGCTCGCATAGCGGCCTTCGAGGAAGAGCTGGGAGTCAGAGTATTTGTGCGGGAAAAAGGCAAACAACTGAGTTTGACGCCCATTGGCTCGGAAATGCTCGGGCCCGCGGAAGAGCTGCTGGCCCACGCGAGGGCATTCACCAGCAGGTTCGCGACCACTGACGCCAAGCTTTCCCAGATCAGCATCGGCCTCAGCGGGACTGTCGCGCAGGCAATCCTCGAACCCATGGCCGCGACGCTGGGCAAACGATGGCCGAACGTTACGGTGCACTTGCAGTCGCTCACCAGCACCGACATACGCCAGCAACTGCTTGAAGGGGCGCTCGACATAGGGCTGCTGTTGGGCAGCATCGAAGAGCCGACCGTGGTCAACCGGAAATTGCTCGAGCTGGAGTACATCTGGGTCTGCAGTCCCAGCCTGATGACGGGCGACGTTGAACCGTCGTTGGACCGGTTGAAGCAACTGCCCCTGCTGTGCTATCCGGTGGATTCGCTGCTGTACTCCGCCATCGCCACGTACTTCGCATCGCCGCAGATGCAAGGCTTCAAGCTGATCGTGGTGCGGTCGCTGGCGGTCATGTTGCGCCTGGTTCTCGCGGGCGCCGGATACGCGGTCCTGCCGGCGGAACTCATCCGCGAGGAACTCGATTCGGGCAAACTGGTGCCGATTCCGTTCTCTACGCCGTTTCCGAACCAGACCTACTTTGCGTCTTATATCGATCAGCCCGCGATTCCGCTGCGCGCAGCCATAGCCGATTGCATTTGCGAGCTTGCCTGGCAGGTCTCGAACGGCGTGGTGGAAGATTCGCGGCTTGCCGGGTGACGAACCGGTCATGAGATCGGTGGCCGGGCGGGGTCAATCCTGTTCAGCGCGAGAGGCCGCGATGATCTGTCGCCACGCCAGGGCATCGCGCGCAATCGTTTGCGCAAACGCTTCGGGGCCTGCGCCTACCGGCTCCACAATCTGCCGGGCGAACGCCTCTAGCAGCGCCCGCCCGGCCAAGGCCTGCTGCACGCTGCGGGCGACCTTCGCGGTGATCTCGGGCGGCGTACCGCGCGGCGCGCAAATGCCGACCCAGCCTACGAAGCCCAAGTCGCCCAGGCCCTGTTCGGCCAAAGTCGGCACGGAGGGAATCTGCGGCATGCGCTGATCCGTGCTGACGGCCAGTCCCTTGACGCGGCCAGACTCGACAAAGGGCAGCGCCGAAACAATGCTGTCCATCATCAGGTTTACGCGCCCCGTGGCGAGATCCCCATAAGCGGGCGTAGAGCCGCGGTAAGGCACATGCAGCATGTCCAGGCCATGGCGGGTTTTGACCGCCAAGCCGGCGAGATGGGGCATGGTGTTCCTGCCGCCCGAGGCGAAGCTGTATTGGCCGGGGGCCTGCTTCGCCGCCGCGATGAACTCCCTGAGACTCGAAGCGGGCGCGCCGGGATCGGCCACCCACATCATGGGCGTATTGGCAATGTGGACGACGGGGACCAGATCGTCGACGCGATACGGCAGGTCGGGGTAGAGCGCCGTCGCCACGACCAGGCTGCTGGTCGAGCAGAGCAGCAGGGTATGGCCATCGGGGCGGGTCCGGGCGACGGCCGCAGAGCCTATGGTGCCGCCGGCTCCCGGCCGGTTGTCGATGACCAGCGGTTGTCCCAGCGCCCGGCCGGCCGGGCCCGCGATCTGACGCGCAACGGCGTCATTGCCGCCGCCAGGAGGAAAAGGCACGACCAGCGTCACGGGCCTGGCAGGCCAGTCGGACGACTCGGCCGCCCGCGCTGCAGGCATCAGGGCGCAAGCAACGGACAAGAGCCCGGCCATGGTGGAGCAACGCAAGGGAAGTCGGCGAATCATGCTGCTTCTGGGTGGGATGAATGGGGAGGAACACTGCCCGAAGGCGTGAATCCTGCCGCATTGCTGTCCGCCGGTGAAGCTAATAAAAATTCATACCAACCAAGGAAAATTTATAGCCCGGCTCTCGCGACAAGGACGATTCGCGGGCGAGCCGGACTCCGCGCAGCCTGGCTGCGGGCGGCAAGGGGCGCTTCGCGTTCAATCGTCCAGCGCCGGCACGGTCCCGATCTGCATGAGGATGCGCGGCGATTCCATGTCGCCGGTTTCCTTGTCGATCAGCACTTCGTAGGCGGCAACGCCCGCGAACTTGGAGGCCATGGAGTTGGCGATGCGTATGGCGCCGAACTCGCTGCTGGCGGGACGGATCTCGCCAGGGGCGACGCCATTGGCGGCGGCGCGGTAGGGAACGACGATGTACTGGACGAGATGGGCAGCTTCGGACACAGGGTTCTCCTGGGCGACAGTTTTTAGGCGAGCGAAATGTATCACGTTGTACTGTGTTTTTGTACAGTATTGTTTGACGTCGCGCCAATAATTTTCAATCGCCCTGGGAAAACACCTAGCGCGCGCTCGTTGCCCGATTTGTGGCTCGCCTCTATTATTTTCGAAAATATTTATATTTTTATAAAAAGAGGCAAGCGATGGAAGCGAACCGCTACGACGCGTACCGCGAGGAGACCATAGGCCGCGCCAATGTGGCCGACTCGCCCGAGCTGGTCGCCTACTACAAGGAGCTGGCGCGCCTGGAAACCGGCGCCCTGTGGACGGTGGCGAACAAGATCGAGCCCTGGGCGCCGCGTTCGGCCTCGGTGCCGGTGGTGTGGCGCTACCAGGACCTGCGCGGACACGTGCTGCGTTCCTCCGAGCTGGTTTCGCCCGAAGAGGCCGGCCGCCGCGTGATCTATCTGAACAATCCTGGCCGGCGCGACGTGGCCGCCGCCGTGGGCTGGCTGTATTCGGGCCTGCAGGTAATGAAGCCCGGCGAACTGGCTTCCGCCCACAAGCATTCGCATTCGGCGCTGCGCTTCATCATGGAAGGGCAGGGCGCGTTCACCGTGGTGGATGGCCACAAGATGACGCTGGGCGCGAACGATTTCGTGCTGACCCCCAATGGCACCTGGCACGAGCATGGCGTGGCCGAGGACGGCACCACCTGCATCTGGCAGGACGGCCTGGACATCCCGCTGGTCAACGCGATGGAGGCTGGCTTTTATGCGGTGCATCCCGACCTGAACCAGACCGTGACCCATCCGGTCGACGATACCAGCGCCGCCTGGGGCAACGCGGCGCTCAAGCCGCAGGTGTCGGGCTGGACCAAGCCGTACTCGCCGCTTTTCAAGTACGAATGGGAGCCCACCTACGAGGCGCTGCGCCGCTATGCGCGTACCAGCGCCGGCAGTCCCTACGACGGCATCCTGCTCGAATACGTCAACCCCGCCACGGGCGGTCCGGTCATGCCCACCATCGGCGCCAGCATGCAGTTGCTGCGCCCGGGCGAGCACACCAAGGCCCATCGCCACACCGGCAGCTTCATCTACCAGGTGGCCAAGGGCAGCGGCTACTCCATCATCGACGGCAAGCGCTATGACTGGACCGAGCGTGACATATTCTGCGTGCCTTCCTGGGCCATCCACGAACACGTCAATCTTTCGTCCAACGACGACGCCTGTCTGTTCAGCTTCAACGACCTGCCCGTGATGCGCGCGCTGGCGCTCTACCGCGAAGAAGCGGTCAAGGAAAACGACGGCCACCAAGTGCTGATCTAGCGCTGCCCGTTTCCTCTCGAATTTTTATCCGCCGCGCGGGCGCTGTCCGCGCGCCTGACTCAACTCGTCCTGAATCTATGGAGTTCTTATGCGCTTGGTGACTTTTCGCGCTCATCCCACCGCCGCTGCCCGCCTGGGCGCGCTGGCCGAAGGCTATGTGATCGACCTGGCCCTGCTGGGCCGCGCCGGCGGCGTGGACCTGCCCGACGACATGCTGGCCTTCATCGACCTGGGGCCCGTGGCCGTGGCGCAGGCCAGCAAGCTGATGGAGGCCTATCGCGGCAATTGGCCCGTGGGCAGCGCGCTGCCGCAGGAAAACGTCAAGCTGCTGGCGCCGATCCCGCGCCCGCGCAAGAACATCTTCGGCATTGGCCTGAACTACGTGGAGCACGTGGCGGAATCCAGCCGCACGCTGGATACCTCGGCCGACCTGCCCAAGCAGCCGGTGATTTTTTCCAAGCCGCCCACCACCGTCATCGGCCCGGGCGACGCCATTGAGCACAACGCCAAGATCACGCAGCAGCTGGATTGGGAAGTGGAGCTGGCCGTGATCATGGGCCGCCGCGCTTCGCGCGTGGCCGAGGCCGATGCGCTGTCCTATGTGTTCGGCTACAGCGTCATGCTGGACATGAGCGCGCGCGATTGCCGCCGCGCCGGCCAGTGGATCTATTCCAAGGGCCAGGACACCTACGCGCCCTTCGGCCCCTGCATCGTGACCGCCGACGAGATTCCGGATCCGCAGGTGCTGGACCTGTGGCTGACGGTCAACGGCGAGAAGAAGCAAGGCTCCAATACGCGCCACATGCTGTTCAAGGTGCCGTTCCTGATCTCGGATATCAGTGCCGGCATCACGCTGGAGCCGGGCGACATCATCGCCACCGGCACGCCGGAGGGCGTGGGCGCGGGCCGCAAGCCGCAGGAATGGCTGTGGCCGGGCGACGTGGTGGTGGCTTGCGTGGAAGGCATCGGCACGCTGCGCCATCCGGTGGTGGCCGTTTAAAACACCCAGCCGCCGGGGCGGCGGGCAACGCAGTCTCCAAGGGGAAAACATGATCAAGAAACAGATACTGGGCGGCGCGTTGTCCGTCGCGCTGGGCGCCGCGGCGTCCATGGGGGCGGCCCAGGCCGCGGAACCGGTCAAGATCGGCTTCATCGCCACCTTGTCCACGCCCGCGGGCTACATCGGCGAAGACGAGCGCGATGCCTTCAACCTGGCCATCAAGCAGGGCGGCGGCAAGCTGGGCGGCGTGCCGGTGCAGCTGGTGATCGAGGACGACGGCCTGAAGCCCGCCAACGCCAAGCAGGCGGCCGACCGCCTGCTGCAATCGGGCGTCAAGCTCTATACCGGCGTGAACTTCTCCAACGTGTTGGCGGCGGTGGTGCCCAGCGTGGTGAAGTCGGGCGCGTTCTACGTCAGCCTGAATCCTGGCCCGTCGAATTTCGCGGGCGAAAAGTGCGATCCCAATTACTTCGTCGCGTCCTACCAGAACGACGCCTTCCACACGGCTGGCGGCGTAGCGGCCAACGAACTGGGCTACAAGAAAGTGGTGCTGCTGGCGCCCAATTACCAGGCGGGCCGCGACGCGATCGAAGGCTTCAAGCGCACCTACAAGGGCGAAGTGGTCGCCGAGATCTACACCAAGCTCGACCAGTCGGACTTCTCGGTGGAATTGGCGCGCCTGCGCTCGCTGGCTCCCGACGCCATCTACCAGTTCCATCCGGGCGGCACGGGCATCAACTTCGTCAAGCAATATGCGGCGGCCGGGCTGAACAAGAGCATCCCGATGCTGATGCCCAGCTTCTCGATGGACGCGCGCATGATCAAGGCCACGGGCGACGCCTCGGCCGGCGCCTACATCACCGGCATCTGGTCGCAGGACTTCGACAACGCGCCGTCCAAGGCCTTTGTGCAGGCGTTCAAGGAGGCCTATGGCCGCGTGCCGACGGACTACGCCATGCAGGCCTACGACACCGCGCAGCTGATCGGCGCGGGCCTCAAGGCCACCGGCGGCGACCTGTCCAAGGCGGCGGAGTTCCGCGCCGCACTGCGCCAGCCCGAGTTCACGTCGTTGCGCGGCAAGTTCAGCATGAACACCAACCAGCATCCGATCCAGGATCTGTATTTGATGCGCATCGAGAAGGGCAGCGACGGCAGCCTGTCGCCGCACCTGGTCCGCAAGCTGGTGTCCGATGACAAGGACGCTTACGCGCAATTCTGCAAGATGCCGTCATGACGCTCCTGTTTGAACAGCTGCTCAACGGGCTGCAGTTCGGCGCCATGCTGTTCATGCTGGCGGCCGGACTGACGCTGATCTTCGGCATCATGGGCGTGGTCAACCTGACGCACGGCTCGTTCTACATGGTGGGCGCTTATTGCGCGGCCTACGCCATAGGCACCACCGGCTCGTTCCTCGCGGGCGTGCTGGCGGCGCTGCTGGGGGCGGGTCTGTACGGCATTTCGGTCGAAGTGCTGGTGATACGCAAGCTGTACAAGCGGGATCACCTGTACCAGGTCCTGGCCACCTTCGGCCTGCTGCTGTTCTCCAACGAAGCGGTCAGCCTGATCTTCGGCCGGCGCCCGCCGCTGGTGGGCATTCCCTCTTTCCTGGAAGGCGCGGTGACGCTGGCGCCGGGGTTCCAGTATCCGCTGATCCGCCTGTCCTTCATCGCGATCGGTGCGCTGGTGGCGGTGGGCCTGTGGTGGCTGGTCAACCGCACGCGCATCGGCATGCTGATCCGCGCGGGCGCCGACGACCGCGAGATGGTAGACGGGCTGGGCATAGACATCCGCAAGCTCTACACGCTGGTGTTCGGCCTGGGCGCCCTGCTGTGCGGGCTGGCCGGCGTGATGGCCGCGCCGCTCCTGGCGGTGGAAATCGGCATGGGCGAACGCATTCTGATCACGACCTTCGTGGTCATCGTGATCGGCGGCGTGGGTTCGGTGCGCGGCGCCCTGGCCGGCGCCTTGCTGGTGGGCATGGTGGACAGCCTGGGGCGCGCCTTCCTGCCGCAACTGTTGTCGACCATGTTTTCGCCGGCCACGGCGGACCCGCTGGCCGCGGGCATGGCGTCGGCCAGCATCTATGTGTTGATGGCGATCGTATTGATTGCCAAGCCGGGCGGGCTGTTCCCGGCGCGAGGATGAAGATGGCATACACACTTACGAACCGCGCCCGCTGGGGCCTGGGCGGCCTGGTGGTGCTGATTCTGCTACCGGCCGCGGCGCTGGCATCGGGCTCGCCCTTTCTGATCGGCGTGGTGACGCGCTTTTTGATCTACGGCCTGGCCGCGGTCAGCCTGGACCTGGTGATCGGCTACGGCGCCATGGTCAGTTTCGGCCATGCCATGTTCTTCGGGCTGGGCGGCTACGCGGTGGGCATCATCGCCTTCCACACGGCCGAGGCCGGCCCGATCTTCGGCTGGGCCGGCAGCAATGCGGCGCTGGTGGTGTGGCCGATAGCGCTCATCGTGTGCGCGCTGGCCGGCTGGCTGTTCGGCTATCTGGCGCTGCGTACGCGCGGCGTGCAGTTCATCATGATCACGCTGGCGTTCGGCCAGATGGTGTACTTCGTGCTGGTGTCGCTGCAGTTCTACGGCGGCGACGACGGCCTGATGATTCCGCAGCGCAATGAGCTGCCGGGCATCAATCTGGAAAGCCCCATGGTTTTCTACTACCTGTGCCTGGCGCTGCTGACCCTGTGGACGCTGCTGTGCATCCGCGTGACCAACTCGCGTTTCGGCATGGTGCTGCAGGCGCTGCGCCAGAGCGAGCGGCGTTCCATCAACCTGGGCGTGGCGCCCACGCCATACCGGCTCAGCGCCTTCGTGCTGTCGGCGGTGGGTACGGGCCTGGCCGGGGTGTTGTGGGCCAACTATGCCGGGCTGGTGACGCCGGACATGGCGGCCTGGACCAAGTCCGGCGAACTCATGGCCATCGTGATCCTGGGCGGCGTGGGCACCTTGCTGGGGCCGATCGCGGGCGCGGCGGTGTTCCTGGGGCTGGAGCAGATGCTGTCGTCCCTGACCGAGCATTGGCTGCTGTACATGGGACCCATCCTGGTGCTGGTGGTGCTGTGGGGCGAGAAGGGCCTGTTCGGCAAGCTGCTGGAGACGCGCCATGCCGATTGATGCAAGCGCCAGCCTGTTGCGCCTGACGCAGCTGCGCAAGGCCTTCGATGCGGTGGTCGCGACCAATGGCGTGGACCTGGACGTGCGCGCCGGTGAGATCCACGCCATCATCGGCCCCAACGGCGCGGGCAAGTCCACCCTGATCGCGCAGATCTGCGGCGAGATCCGGCCGGACTCAGGCACCATCCACCTGGACGGGCAGGACGTGACCGCGCTGCGCGCCTTCGAGCGCGCGCGCCTGGGGCTGGGACGTTCGTTCCAGATCACCGAGCTGTGCCAGGAGTACACCGCGCTGGAGAACGTGATCCTGTCGCGCATGCTCAAGAGCGGCCGCGCCTTCCAGGCCTGGTCCAATCCGCGCCATGACGCCGCATTGAAGACCGAGGCCATGCAATGGCTGACGCACGTGGGGCTGGAGGACCGACGCCACGTGCGTTCGGCCGACCTGGCGCATGGCGAGAAGCGGCAGCTGGAACTGGCGGTGGCGCTGGCGCGCGCGCCGCGCCTGTTGCTGCTGGACGAGCCCATGGCCGGCATGGGGCCGGAGGAATCGGCGCGCATGACGCGGCTCTTGCAAGGCATGAAGGGCGACTACGGCATCCTGCTGGTGGAGCACGACATGGACGCGGTCTTCGCGCTGGCTGACCGGATCAGCGTGCTGGTCTATGGCCGCGTGGTGTTCAGCGGCTCGCCCGAGGAGGTGCGCCGCCATCCGGAAGTGCGCGCCGCCTATCTGGGAGAAGAACATGTTGAAGGTTGAAGGGCTGACCGGTGGCTACGGCTCCAGCAAGGTGTTGTTCGGCATGTCGTTCGAAGCCAGCGAGGGCGAGGTGATTTCGCTGATCGGGCGCAACGGCATGGGCAAGACCACCACGATCAAGACCCTGATGGGCATGTTGCCCGCCACCGGCGGCGCGGTGCAGTTCCGCGGCCGCACGCTGGGCCGCGCCGCGCCCAGCAGCGTGGCGCGGCTGGGCGTGGGGCTGGTGCCGGAGGGCCGGAGGGTGTTCGGATCCTTGACGGTGCAGGAGAACCTGGTGGCGACGTCGCGTGCCGCGCCGGGCGGATGGGACCTGGAACGCGTCTACACGCTGTTCCCGCGCTTGAAGGAACGGCGCGGGCAGTCGTCGCGGACCCTGTCCGGCGGCGAGCAGCAGATGCTGGTGGTGGGCCGTGCGCTCATGACCAATCCCAAGCTCCTGATCCTGGACGAAGCCACCGAGGGGCTGGCGCCGCTGATCCGGCAGGAGATCTGGCGCTGCCTGCGGGCCCTCAAGGGCGAAGGCCAGACCATCCTGGTCATCGACAAGAACCTGCCCGAAATGGCGACGCTGGTGGACCGCCACTACATCGTCGACAAGGGGCGGGTGGCCTGGTCGGGGCAGCCCGCGGAATTGTCCGCCCAGCCCGACCTGGCGCAGCGTTACCTGGGCATATGAGCAGGCCATGGCGCGTGGATCACGGCCCGGGAGCCGGGGACGGACATACGCCGCTGCCGGCCCGGCGGGCGCAGGTAGAATGGGCCGCCTGCGCGCGGATCCGCGCCCCGGCCGCTGACATCTGGAGACCATCTTGAGGCCTAGAATCAAAGCTTCCCGCCAGGACGATCCCGGATCGGACGGGAGCGCAGGCGTGGAGGAGATCACGCTGTCGGAGCAGGTCTACCGCCTGCTGCGGCGCGACATCATGCGCGGCGCCTTCGCGCCGGGCCAGTCCTTGCGGCTGGAATTGCTGAAGCAGCGCTACGGCAGCAGCTTTTCTCCCATCCGCGAGGCCCTGAATCGCCTGCGCAGCGAGCGCATGGTCATCAGCACCACCTCGCGCGGCTTCAGCATCGCGCCCTTGTCGGTCGAGGAAATGTGGGACGCCTGTGAAACCCGCATCCTGATCGATTGCGATGCGCTGCGCCGCTCGCTGGCCAACGCCGACGACGCCTGGGAAACGCGGCTGGTCGGCGCGTACCATGCGCTGACGCTGGCCGCGCAGCGCGCCGAGGCCGCCGCCGGGCCTTCGGAAGAGCTGGACGAGTTGCTGGAGGCGCGGCACCTGGAGTTCCACCACGCGCTGATTGGCGCCTGCCGTTCGCACTGGCTGCTGGACCTGTCCACCCAGCTCTATGCGCAGACTGAACGCTATCGTCGTCCGGCGCGCGCTGGCGCAACCGCCTACGGGCCGGAGCGCAGCGTCGACGACGAGCATCGCCAGCTGCTGGACGCCGCCATCTCGCGCGACGTGGAAGGCTCGGTCGCCATGCTGGCCGCGCACTACCGCAAGACCGCGCAGTTCATCGAACGCATCATTTCCCAGCCCCAATCGCAGCCCCAATCGCAGGCCAGGCATGCATAACTCCGACATCGACCTCTTCTTCCCCACCATCGCCGAGCGCGAGGTCCAGTACAACGCGCGCGAATCGGTGCCGGATTTCGACGCCTGCGTGCGCCGCTATGCCGAGTCCTCGGCCCGGGTGCGCACGCGTCGCCCCGGCGTGCTGGACCTGCATTACGGCATGGGCCAGGACGAAAGGCTGGACCTGTTCCTGCCCGCCGCTTCGCAGGCACCCGCGCCGCTGTTCGTGTTCATCCATGGCGGGTACTGGCGCGCGCAGCGCAAGGAAGACGCGCCCGTGATGGCGGAAGCCTTCAATGCCGCAGGCGCCGCCGTGGCGACCCTGGAATACACGCTGGTACCGGAAGCCACCCTGGGCGAAGTGGTGCGCGAAGTGCGTTCCGCCGTGGCCTGGCTGTACCGCAACGTGGCAGCCTATGGCGTGGACCCTGAACGGATCTACGTCAGCGGCAGTTCGGCGGGCGGCCATCTGGCCGGCATGCTGGTCGCGCCCGGCTGGCCGGCGCGCTATGGCGTGCCGGACGACGTGATCAAGGGCACGCTGGCGCTCAGCGGGTTGTTCGATTTGCGGCCCTTGTGCGACGTCCTGCCGAACACCTGGCTGCAGCTGACGCCCGAACAGGCGGCGCATCAAAGCCCGATCTTCCATCTGCCGGAACGCGCGGGTCCGATGCTGCTGGCGGTGGGCGGACTGGAGACCCAGGGGTTCAAGAACCAGACGGCGGCATACGAAGCCGCCTGGAATGCCGCGGGCCTGGCGTCCACCCGCATCCCGACGCCGCACTGCAACCATTTCGACCTGGTCAATGAACTGGAAGACCCGGACAGCGACCTGACCCGCGCCACCCTGGCGATGATGGGGCTGGGCGCAAGGTGAGGGGCCGGCCGATGGCGTAAGCTTGGCGCCCATGGCCGACCTGAAACTTCTTGAAGACCTGATTGCGCTGGCGCAGACCGGCAGCTTCGTGCGCGCGGCCGAGCTGCGCCACGTCACGCATCCGGCTTTCGGCCGGCGCATCCGCGCGCTGGAGGCCTGGGCCGGCGCGCCGCTGATCGAGCGCCAGCGCCTGCCCGTGGTCCTGACCGCCGAAGGCGAGGCCCTGCTTAAGACGGCGACGCAGGTGGTGGAGCAGATGGGACAGGTGCGCCACCGCATCCGCAGCTTCGGCGCGGGCGGCGAGGCCGTGTTGCGCATTGCCACCGGCCGCAGCCTGGCCCGCACGCTGGTGGCGGACTGGATCGCGCGCCTGCGCCACCGGACGCCCAAGGTGCTGACCGAGGGCACGCAGGTCGAGCTGTCCACCGGCATGATGCAGGACATGGCGGCCCGGCTGGAGCAGGGCCGCGTGGACCTGTTGTGCTGCTACGAGCATCCGGCCCTGTCGGTGCAACTGAGCCCAGGGCGCTACCGCTACATGACCTTGGGCACCGACAAGCTCGTACCCGTCAGCCAGGCCGATTCCCGCGGCCGGCCGCGCTACGTGCTGCAGGAAGGCGGGCCGTCCGTGCCATTGATCACCTACGCGGGCGGCCTGGCGATGGAGCGCATCGTGGGCGACCGGCTGGAGGCCACGCCCTATGCCCTGGCGCCGTTCCTGCGCAGCGATTCGCTGGACGCGGCGCATGGCGCCGTCGCCAAGGGGCTGGGCGTGGCCTGGCTGCCCTGGTCCATGGTGGCGGTGGATTGCCGTCGCGGCGCGCTGGCCGCCCTGGGCGGCCGCAGCGAGGAAATCTCCTTCGAGGTGCGGCTGTACCGCTCGCGGGCGCGGCTGGCGGACCTGGCCGAAGCGGCCTGGGAAGCCACGGCCAGCCGCAAGGCCTGAAATCCGCTGGGCGGATGGTGCACGCGTGCTGAATTCGCACTGGGATGTGCCGACTTGGCACGGGATGTCCCTGGTGTACGTCCGAGAATAGCTCCCGAAACATCAAATGAGACGGCCCCGCCGTCCGCCACAGCACCCCAGGGAGAAAACATGAAATCCGTCCTGCATCCGTTGCGCGGCGCGCTAGCCGCGATCTGTGCCGTCTCCGCGCTCGCCGCGGCGCCCGCCGCGCACGCCGACTATCCGGAGCGCGCCATCTCGCTGGTGGTCGGCTACCCGGCAGGCGGCAGCGTCGACCTGACCGCGCGCCTGTTCGGCGAAGAGCTGGCCAAGCGCCTGGGCCAGAGCGTGGTGGTCGAGAACGTCGGCGGCGCCGGCGGCACCATCGGTGCGCAGCGCGTGGCGCGGGCCGCGCCCGACGGCTACACGCTGCTGCTGGGTTCCACCAATGAAATGGTCATCGCCAGCATGATCAACAACGCCGTCAAGTACGACAGCGTGAAAGACTTTGCGCCGCTGGGCGTAATCGCCTCGCAGCCCATGCTGCTGGCCGCCAGCAAGAATTCGGGCGTGAAGACCGCCGCCGAGTATTTGCAGAAGCTGCGCGCCTCCGCGCCCGGCAGCTTCAACTACGGTTCCTCCGGCGTGGGTACGACCCTGCACCTGGCCGGCGAGATGATCAACCAGTCGACCGGCACGCGCGCCGAGCACGTGCCGTACCGCGGCGTGGCGCCATTGGTGACGGACCTGATGAGCGGCCAGCTGGACTACGGCATGCTGGTGCTGTCCTCGGGCCTGCCGCAAGTGCGCGGCGACAAGATCGTGGCGCTGGGCGTGACGGAGAAGAAGCGTTCGCCGGTGGCGCCGGATCTGCCGGCCCTGGCGGAGACGCCGGGGTTCGAAGCCGTGGACATCAGCGTCTGGTTCGCGCTCTACGGTCCGGCCGGCTTGCCCGAGCCCGTGGCTGCCAAGCTGCGCACCGCGTTGGCCGATACGTTGAAGTCGGAGCAGTTCCGCGCCAAGATGCAGGAAGCCGGCGGCGTGCTGTCGCAGCCGGGCCTGGATCCGGCGGCCTATCAGGCCGAGGAAACCAGGAAGTACGGCGCGCTGGTCAAGGCCGCCAAGATCGAAGCACAGTAAGCCGAAGCCGAGTCATCGCAACACCCAAGCACCGCAGCGGACAATATTCATGGAATTCAAGCTTCCCGTACCCGACCTGAGCGCCGAGCGCGCCGGCAATACCGGCACCCCTGGCGTGTGGCATTTCGATTCAGGCCTTCCGGGGCGCGCGCTGATGGTGTCCGCGCTGGTACATGGCAATGAGCTATGCGGCGCCTGGGCCTTGAAGGACCTGCTGGCGGCGGGCCTGCGCCCGCGCCGCGGCAGCCTGACGCTGGCGTTCTGCAACCTGGAGGCGTTCGACCGTTTCGACCACGCCAACCACGATGCCTCGCGCTTCGTTGCCGAGGACATGAACCGCGTCTGGAGCGCCGAGCGCCTGGATAATCCCACGACGCCGGACCGCAAGCGCGGCGCCGAGCTGCGTCCCTGGGTGGAGCGCGCGGACTGGCTGCTGGACCTGCATTCCATGCATGAGCCGGGCGCGCCCCTGCTACTGACGGGCGTCCTGCCGCGCAACATCGCGCTGGCGCGCCGCCTGAAGGCGCCGCAGCACGTGATCGTGGACGCGGGCCACAAGGACGGCGTGCGCATGCGCGATTTTGGCCAGTTCGGCGATCCCGCCCACGAAGACGCCTGCGCCTTGCTGATCGAATGCGGTTTCCATGGCGAGCTGGCTGCGCGCGACGTGGCGCGGGACATGGTGGCGCGCATGCTGGTCGAGTCGGGCGTGGCGGATGCCGGGGATGTGCCGGCGGGCTGGCTGATGCCGGACGCGGAGAACCAGCGCGTGCTGGAAGTGACGGACGCGGTGGTCGCGCCGTCCATGGACCTGCGCTTCTCCGAGCCCTGGACGGGGCTGGAGACGTTCGAGCAGGCCGGTTCCATCCTGGGCTGGGCCGATGGCCAGCCCATCGTGACGCCTTACGATCGGTGCACGCTGGTCATGCCGTCGTTGCGGCAGCTGAAGCCGGGCGTGACGGTGATGCGCCTGGCGCGGGATTACGCAGGGTAAGGGTTGCGGGGCTTGTCCTACTTCTGCGGCGTGTACCGCAGTTCGTCCAGCTGGTAGCCCTGCGCCTTGGCGGCGTCCAGGGCCTTGTCCAGCTCTTCCTTGGGCAACTGCGGCGAGCGCGACAGGATCCACAGGTATTTCCGGTCCGGCGTGCCGACCACCGACCAGCGGTATTCGGGATCCAGGCCTATCACCCAGTAATCGCCCTTGAAGGGCTTGAAGAACGAGACTTCGAGCTTGGCGTTGTTGCTGCCTTCCACCACCGTGGCGGTGCCGGACGCGGTGTCGATGTCGCCGTCCTTGGTGCGGCAGCGGTTGTTCACCCCGACCGTGCCGTCGGCATGCGCGGTGTATTCGGCGGTGGTGTCTCCCACGCAGTCGCGCTGGAAGAACATGGGGAAATTCGCGATCTCGTACCACATGCCGGCGTAGCGCTTCAGGTCCACCGATTCCACGGTCTGCATGGGCGGCGGCGCGGCATGGACTATCCCCGCCACGCTGGCGGCCAAGGCCAGCAGGAATGTTGCGGTGCGGCGCATGGGGAAAACCTCCTGATGTGTCAGAGCAGTCCGCGCCGTCAGCAAGCGGGCGGCGCGGACCAAAACCCTAACGATACGCCTTATTTGCGCGGCGCCTTCAGCGCGGCGTGGTAGCGGGCCACGTAGGTATCGAAATCCTCGGTGTCCGATTGCTCCAGGCGCTGCTGCTCCGCCGTGGACTGCGCGGCGGCCTGCACATAGGCGGCCGCCATATCGGCCGGCAGGGCCTGCGCGCGCAGCGCATCGGCGTGCTTGCGGCTGAGGTCCAGCGAATAGTCATGGAACGACAGGCGGCTCTCGGCCAGCGAAGCCAGCAGGCGCGCCGAAGGCGTGGAGTCGGGCTGGTCGAGCTTGGCGCGCTGGGCTGCCAGGGCTTGGGCATAGGCGCTGCCGCCCAGGGCGGAGTCGAACAGCGCGGCGTAGGGGGCGATCTGGTCCAGCAGTTCGTGGCCCCACTGCGCCAGGCCGATGGACTGGCCTTCGCGGTCCAGCACGAGGCCGGGCTTGCGGCCTTCCTTGACGACGGTCGAGAAGTTGTCGGCGCTGCGCTGACAATAGCCGTTGGCAGGGAAGAAGGGGCTGTCGGACGCGGTGCAGAACAGCAGGAAGGCGTCGACGAAGCGGCCGGTGTCGGCGTCGATGCCGACCGGCGAGTTCGGGTCGATGTCCAGGCAGCGGACTTCAACGTATTGCACGCCGCGTTCGGCCAGCGCCGTGATCGGGCGTTCGCAGCGGCCGGTGGCGCGCTTGGG
Organism: Achromobacter sp. SD115; assembly: GCF_017355315.1. NCBI lineage: Bacteria > Pseudomonadati > Pseudomonadota > Betaproteobacteria > Burkholderiales > Alcaligenaceae > Achromobacter > Achromobacter sp. SD115. The sequence continues at coordinate 102,975 of NZ_JADIJM010000011.1, forward strand.
GCGGATGCTGGAGTAGTACTCGTTTTCGATCTGCAGCACGTTGGTGTTGAGCTGGATCCATTCGCCGTCGCGCTTGGTGCCGATCTTCTGGTAATCGGGCCAGGGCTGGGTTACCGCGTCGTACAGGCGGCCCAGGAACGTGTCCAGGTCGTTGTAGCAGAGCTTGAGCTGCGACTGCGCCTTGTTCTGGTAGCCCAGGTCGCTCATGCGCAGGCTGGTGGCATAGGGCAGGTACAGCGTGCTGTCGCCCAGCTTTTGCAGGGGGTGCTCGCGTCCGCGCAGGAAGTCGCTGGACAGCGCCGGGGCGGCGCCGAACAGGTACATCAGCAGCCAGGAATAGCGCGTGAAATTGCGGATCAGGCTGATGTAGCCGCGCGAACGGCGGTCCTGGATGCTGCCGGGCTGCGTGTCCAGCACGGACCACAGGTCTTCGGCCAGCGAGAAGTTGTAGTGCACGCCGGCGATGCATTGCATGGTCTTGCCGTAGCGCACGGCCAGGCCGCGGCGATACACGTGCTTGAGCATGCCGGTGTTGGACTTGCCGTACCAGGCGATGGGAATGTCGGCTTCAGACGGCAGCGTGGCGGGCATGGACTGGTTCCAGATCAGTTCATGGTCCAGCACGCTGTAGACGTGGCGATGGGTGTTGGTCAGTTCGGCCAGCAGCGCGTCCACGTCCTTGTGGGTGCCCGTGATGAGTTCGAGCAGGGATTCGGAATAGTCGGTGGTGACGTGTTCGTTGGTCAGCGCCGAGCCCAGGCCGGCGGGGTGCGGCTTGCGGGACAGGACACCCTGTTCGTCCACGCGCAGGCCTTCCTTTTCGATGCCCCGCAGGGTCTGGGTCAGCAGCGATCGGTTGGCCTCCAGGCGGGAGAGGCGGTTGGCGGCAGTATCAGTCACGGGTTCTTCTCGTTTGGGTCTGTCGCCGGATTTTACGGGGTGCCGGCCTCCTGTGCCGAGGGAGTCAATACTGGGGACAGGGACAATGCCTGGGCGGTGCGCGCCAGCCACTCGTCCAGGTCGGCGTAGACCGGGTCGGCGATGGGGGCGGTTTCATTGAAAATCTCGTGCCAGGCGGTGTCGTACCAGCGCAGGGTCAGCAGTTCGGCGGGCGCGCGCTGGGCGAATTGGCGGCTGCCTTCGGCGGCGACGATGGAGTCGTCGCCCGCCACCATCAGCAGGGTGCGACAGGCCAGGAGCGGGGCTTCGCGCAGGGATTCGCGGCCGCCTTCGTCCACGAAGCGGGCCAGCCGCCCGGTCATTTGGCGCCGTACCAGGGGATCGCTGCGGTAAGCCTTCACCACGGCGGGGTCATGGGAGATGCGGGCGGGCGCCAGGCCGTGAGGCACGCGCAAGTCGGGCGCATGCAGGGACATCCAGGTCAGCGTGCGCCGCACCCAGGGCGGCACATGCACCACGAAGGGGGGCGAACTGAGCACCAGGCCGTCGATCTCGACCATGCGGCGCAGGGCGATCCGCACCGCGACCAGGGCGCCCAGGCTGTGGCCCAGCAGGATGGGCGGGCGCCCATGCGCGGCGGTCCAGGCCCGCAGCCGGTCCACCGCATCGACGACCAGGTCGTCCTCGTGGCTCAGGGTCGCGGGTCGGCCGCCGGAACGGCCATGGCCGCGGTGGTCGTGCGCGCCCACGGTCCAGCCGCGGGCGCTCAGCCAGCGCGCCAGGCGGTCATAGCGTCCGGCGTGTTCGCTAAGCCCGTGCAGCAGGTAGATACTGGGAGTGCCCGGGCCGATGATCGGCGGGGATACATTGGGGGCGGCTGGCCAGACATAATTGGCCAAGGGCGTGCCGTCGGGCGCGGGGGTCATTGAAATCGGCGACAATTTCTGGCTTCCTCGAAATGAATAGACAGTCCAGGTCCGTAATGACGATTTCATCGCTGTTTCGTTTCATGTTCAAGAAAGCCGGCGCGATTGCCGCGCTGGCTCTGCTGATCACGGCCTGCTCGCCCAGTTACAACTGGCGCGAAGTCGACGTGGCCGACGGGCACGCCCGCGCGGCGTTCCCGGACCGGGTCACGACGGATACCCGCGACCTGAAGCTGGACACCCATACCTTGCGTTTTACCCTGGCCAGCGCCACCGTGGGCGAGGCGGTCTTTGCCGTGGGATCGGCGCCGCTGCCGCCCGATATCGCGAAGGACCCGGCCGCCAAGCAGGCGCTGGGCATGGCGCTGATGCATTCGCTCTATGCCAACATGCAGTCGCCGCCGCCCAACGTATGGCCTGCCTACGGGCAGGACATTGAGGTCCAGGGCAAGGCCATGGGCAAGCCGGGCTGGCTGCGGGCCAGGGTCTGGGTGACCGATACCATGCTGATCGAAGCCGTGGCGGCCGGCACCGTGGAGAGCCTGCCGGCCGAGCGGGCGCAAGAGTTCCTGCGTTCCGTCGTCATCAAGCCGTGACGGGCTGGATCAGACCCAGCCTCAGCGCCGCGACTACCGCGGCGCGCCGGCCGCGCACGCCGAGTTTGTCGCAAGCGTTGCACAGGTGGAAATTCACGGTGCTTTCGCTGACGCCCAGGATGCGGGCGGTTTCCCAACTGGTCTTGCCCAGGGCGGCCCAGTGCAGGCAGCTGGCCTGGCGCTCCGACAGGGGCTTGATCGCCTGGGCCGGACTGGATGCAGGATTCAAGGCTGAACCCATGGCTGGGGGCGTGGCCGGGTTCATGGCCGGCGGTGTGGCGGGGTGGGCGGTGGCTGACATGGCGAATGGGGGCGTGGGCCCGGCGATTGACGAGTTGCCTCATGCTGCCGTCCGGACGGGCCGCCCGGCAAGCGATGATGCCTTCACGCATCAATCCTCTTATCTCTAACGGAATAAGCGCATGTCCGCCGTCGTGCAGTTCTATTTTTCATCGATCGTGCTGATGCTGCCGCTGCTCTTCTGCGCGGGCATAGGCGTGTATTGGGGCAAGCGGGACCTGCCGTTCGGCGGCTCCTTCATCACCATGCTGGTGACCTCGGTGACCACGCCGGCCCTGGTGTTCCACACCTTCGTCACCACCCATCTGGACGACCGCGCGCTGGCCGACGTGGCGGTGGCGACTCTGCTGGCGCTGCTGCTGTGCGCGCTGGTCTGCGCACTGTTGCTGAAAGTGTGGAAACTGCCCGTGCGCACGCTGCTGCCCACGGCCTTTCTGCCCAACGCCGGCAACCTGGGGCTGCCGATTTCGCAGATGGCTTTTGGCGACGCAGGCCTGTCGGTGGCGGTCGCGTTCTTCGCGGTCAGCTCCTTCGTCATGCATACCATCGCCGTGCGCCTGCTGCCGGGGGTGAACACCAAGGGCAGCTGGAAGAGTCCGATTTTGCTGGCGTCCCTGGTCGCCGTGGCCCTGCGCGTCCTGCATGTGCCGGTGCCGGAGTGGCTGATCGAGACCACCCGCATGCTGGGCGCGGTGACGGTGCCGCTGATGCTGCTGAGCCTGGGTCACGCCTTGGCGCTGATTCCGTCCAACGGCCTGCGCGACGGCGCCAAGGTCGCCGCCATCCGCCTGGCCGTGGGCCTGGGCGCGGGGCTGGCAGTGGTATGGGCGCTGGACCTGGAACCGGTGCTGGCCGGCGCCCTCAGCCTGCAGATGGCCATGCCTTGCGCCGTGGTCAGCTACATGTACGTCAAGCGCTATACGACGCAAGGGGATACGGCGGCGGGCGCGGTATTGGTGTCGACCGTGGCGTTCCTGCTGCTGGCGCCGGTGATCCTGTGGTTCAGCCGGGGAGTGTGAGATCGGGTTCAATTGTCGCGACGCTGTCGCGACAATTGAACCGGCCGCACAGGGTCGTGCTCGAGTGCCCCCGCGTGCCGTGGAAAACGATCTACGCCGTGCCCGACATGGCCCGCAACTGCGCCATCAGCGCGTCGGGAATATCCACGCCATGCTTGAGCGCTTCGTCGCGCAGCTTGCGGCGGCGGTCGCCCGGCAGGCGCACGCCGTCGTCTTCCAGCATGGCGTCGACCAGGACTTCGACGCGGTCCAGATAGGTGTTGTTGCCGGCCAGCGCGCCGGGGTCGATCGCCATGAAAGCCTGGCCCAGCCGCGCCGGGCCGCCTGCGTCGACGAAGAAGGACTCGGTCTCGAAGCCGAAGTGCGAGCCGGTCAGCGCGCAAGCCAGCAATTCGACGATCAGCGCCAGCATCGCGCCCTTGACGCCGCCGGCGGGGAGCATGCTGCCCGCCAGGCCGGCTTTGGGATCTGTGGTGGGCTGGCCGTCGGCGTCCAGCGCCCAGCCCAGCGGGATGGGCTGGTTGTCGCGGGCCGCGATCATGAGCTTGCCGCGCGCGACCTGCGATAGCGACAGATCGATCACCAGCCGCGCGCCGCCGCGCCGGGGAAAGACGGCGGCGATGGGATTGGTGCCGAACAGCGGCCGCTTGCCGCCCCAGGCGGGCATGGCAGCGGGTGAGTTGCTCAGCGCCAGCCCCACCATGCCCAGGTCGGCCAGGGCTTCGAGGTGGTAGCCGGCTTCGCCGAAGTGGTGGCTGTTGCCGACGCCGACGAAGGCCACGCCGTGTTCGCGGGCGCGCAGACCCGCTTGTTCGATCGCCATTGCGCAGGCGGGAAAGGCCAGTCCGGAACCGGCGTCGATCAGCGCCGCGCCGCCGCGTTCATGCACGATGCGCGGCACCGCCGAACCGATGGCGCGGCCAGCGCGCAGGTGTCCGGCGTAGAAAGGCACGCGCGACAGGCCATGGGAGCTGAGCCCCTGGCTTTCGGCGAAGACCAGTGCGCGCGCCGTGCTGTCCGCCATGGCGGCATTGGCGCCGGCGGCGGCCAGGCCCGCTGCAGCCAGGAGTTGCAATTCGTCCAGATAGATGTGAGCCATATCCTTCTCTTCCAGGGCGGGCGCCGGGCCGTGTGGCTTCATCGGTCGCCGCCCGTAAGCGCCATTGTCACACCGGCGGCCACCATGTCGGAAACCCGGGTGTTGGCTTCCTGCGTCAGTCCGGCGATGTGCGGCGTCAGGATCAGGTTGGGCGCGTCCGCCAGCGGACTGCCCGCAGGCAGCGGTTCCTGTTCGAACACGTCCAGCGCGGCGCCGCGCAGATGGCCCGTCCGCAATGCGTCGGCCAGCGCGGCTTCGTCCACGATGCCGCCGCGCGAGGTGTTGATCAGCGCCGCGCCCGGCCGCATGCGCGCGATGCGGCCGGCGTCCAGCAGCCGCCGCGTGCCGGGCGTGAGGGGCAGGTGCAGGGTGACGGCATCGGCCTGGGCCAGCAGTTCGTCCAGCGGCATGGCGGTGACGCCGGTGTCCCGCCAGGCGGGATGGTCCGGCGGCAGCGCGGCGTCGCAGCCGGCCACGCGCATGTCCAGTCCTTGCGCCAGGCGGGCCGTCAGCCGGCCTATGCCGCCGAAGCCGACGATGCCCAGTGTGCGTCTGTGCGCTTCCAGGCCCTGCGAGAGCGCGTTGCGGGGCCATGCGCCCGCCGCGACCTCGGCTGTCGACGCATAGGCGCCGCGCAACAGCATCAGCACCGTGCCGACGACGTACTCGGCCACGGCGCGCGCATTGGCGCCGGTGGCGGGTATGACCGCAATGCCGCGCGCGGCGCAGGCCTCCAGGTCGATGTTGTCCAAACCCACGCCCAGGCGGCCCACGGCCCGCAGCCGCGGAGCCGCCTGCAGCAGGGCGGCGTCCACCTTGCTGCGGTTGCGCACGATGAGGCCGTCGGCCTCGGCCACGGCCGCCAGCAGGGCGTCGCGCTGTTCCACCAGTTCAGGCGCGTACCGCACGTTGAACCGCTGGCGCAGCGCGTCGACCGCGGGCGCGTCCATGAACTCGGAGATGAGGATATGCATGGGCAGGGGCTCCACGGTGGTCAGGCGATCTGGATGTTGGCGTCGCGGATGATCTTGGCCCAGCGGTCCACCTCGGATTTCAGGTAGGCGCCGAACTCCGCGGGGCCGCGCGGCTGCGGCACGAAGCCCAGCTGCAGCAGCGCCTGCTTCATGGCGGGTTGCGAGACCTGCCGCACGATGGCGTCGCCGATGCGTTGCACCAGTTCCGGCGGGGTGCCCGCCGGCGCCAGCACGCCGGTGAAGTTCTCGACGATCAGGTCGGGCAGGCCGGCCTCCTTCACGGTGGGCACGTCAGGCAGATCGGCGCTGCGTTCGCGGGTGGTGATGGCCAGCGCCCGCAAGGAGCCGTTCTTGACGTGCGCAAGCGATTCCGGATAGTTGGAGAACACCACGTCCAGGTGGCCGCCTATCAGGTCGGTGAGGGAGGGTGCGCCACCCTTGTAGGGGATGTGCATCATCGGCACGCCGGTGAGCTTCTGGTAGAGCGCCAGCGTCAGGTGCGGCGGGGTGCCGTTGCCGCTGGACCCGGCCGACAGCGACTTCGAGCGGGCCGCCTTCGCCAGGTCGGCCATGCTCTTGATGTCGCTCTTGGCGTTGACCACCACCATGATGGGCGAGGACGCCAGTCCCGCCAGCGGCGTCAGGTCGCGCGTCAGGTCGTAGCCCGCCTTGCCGGCAAAGAGCGTGGCGTTGGCCGCGTGCGATAGCGTGATCGCCAGCCAGGTGTAGCCGTCGGGAGCCGCGTGCGAGACGTGCGCCGCTCCGATGTTGGCGCTGCCGCCCGGCTTGTTTTCCACCACCACGTTCCAGCGTTCGGCGTCGCTCAGGGCCTTGCCGACCTGGCGCGCGGCCACGTCGGTCAGGCCGCCGGGCGGGAAAGGCACCACATAGTTGATCGGCCGTTCCGGCCAGGCCTTCTGCGCCAGGGCGCGCTGCCACGGCGCCAGGGCACAGAGGCCGGCGGCGCCCAGGGCGGCGAGCAGGCGCCGGCGTTGCGCGGCGTCGGGATGGTGATCGTGTTCGCTGTTCATCTGTCTTCCTCCTTGGGTGGCGCCCGGGTAGGAATGCAACCGCCTGTGCTGCCGTGGCGGATGCCGCCCGGGTCTGCTGGTGTTGTTTTGAGACGATGCTGCGGGGGCGGCAGGACGGCGTGTCCGCACTCTTGCATGCGGACACGCCGTTGCCGGGGATGACAGGCGCGATTAAGCGCTTTCGAAGATGCGGGTCAGGACAAATTCGCGGTGGCCCAGCGCTTCGGCCGCGGTCCAGCGGCCGTTGGCGGTGGCCAGCATGCATTCCAGCAACTTGTCGCCGGCCTGGTTCAGGTCGATTTCACGCTGCAGCAAGCCGCTGGTGTCCACGTCTATGTGCTCGGACATGGTGCGCACCGTGCGCGGATTGGCGCAGATCTTGATGACCGGCAGGATGGGGTTGCCGATGACGTTGCCCTGGCCGGTGGGGAAGAAATGCACCGCGTAGCCCGAGGCCGCGCACAGGGTCACCATTTCGGCGGCGGCGGAGGACGAGTCCATGAACCACAGGCCGGGGCCGTCGGGGATTTCGGCCTTGTCGATCACGCCGTCCACGCGGCATTGCTTGCCGATCTTCTGGATATTGCCCAGGGCCTTTTCCTCGATGGTGGTCAGCCCGCCCGCGATATTGCCCTTGGTAGGCTGGGATTCCGACAGGTCGCTGGTCTTCCAGCGGTCGATCATGGCCTGGTAGCGGTTGAACATGAACATGAAGCGTTCGCGCACCGCGTCGTTGGCGCAGCGCTCAGCCACGATGTGTTCGCCGCCGGTCAGCTCCGAGGTTTCGCCGAAGACCAGCGTGGAGCCCAGTCCGTAGAGCTTGTCGAAGGCGTTGCCCACGGTGGGGTTGGCGCCACAGCCGGAGGTAGTGTCGGATTCGCCGCATTTGGTCGACACCCACAGGTCGGCGATGGGGCACTCGCTGCGCGTCAGGGCCGTGGCGTAGTGCACGAATTCCTTGGCGCAGCGCGAGGCACGCATGATGGTGTCGTGGTCGCCGTGCAGTTCGATGCTGAAGCCCATGACCGGCTTGCCGGTGGCGGCGATGCCGTCCACCACGCGCTTGGTCCAGCCTTCCTCGATGCCGATCACCACCACCGCCGCGACGTTGGGATTGCAGCCGGTGCCGATCAGGGTGCGGAAGTGCAGTTCCAGGTCCTCGCCGAACTGCAGCCGGCCATAGGGGTGAGGCAGGGCCAGCGTGCCCTTGATGTTGTTGGCCACGGCTTCGGCCGCGGCGTTGGAGATGTCGTCCACAGGCAGGACGATGACGTGGTTGCGGACGCCGACGCGGCCGTTGTCGCGGCGGTAGCCCTGGAAGGTGGTCGAGGCGTTGATGATGGACATGGTGGATTCCTGTGCGGGGTGGAGGGCTTACCAGCGCTTGGTCTTGATGTTGTGCACATGGGCGTGCTGGCCGGCCTGGATGGGCTCCACCACGCGGCCGATGTCGACGCCGTACTTGAATACGGTGTCGCCCACGGCCATGTCCTTCATTGCCACCTTGTGGCCGATGGGGATGTCCTGTGAGGCGCGCACGTGGATGATCTTGTCTTCATCCATGATCCAGGCGTTCAGTTCCGTTCCGGCGGTGACTCCTTCCACCACGGCGACCGCCACCGTGTCCTTGGCATCGTGCAATACGGCGTGAATCATTTGTCTTCCTCTTTTGGGCTGGGAGCGCAGGGCGCGGATCACTACGGCCAGGAAATCTTAGGACCCGGCTCCGCTCATGTCAACTAAATCATATATATGAATTGTATGACTTGAGAAGGTTCCGTCCCCGCCGCTACACTGTGGGCTCCTGATTGATGCGATGCACCCATGAATACCAGCCTGTCCTCGACTGTGCCTTTGGGCAGTCCCTTGTACGCGCAGGTCAAGCAGGCCGTGCTGGCCGCGCTGGCGCAGGGCGAATGGAAGCAGGGCGAGGCGATCCCGCCCGAGAAGCTGCTGGCGGAACGCTTCGGCGTATCCATCGGCACCTTGCGCAAGGCCATCGACGAATTGGCGGCCGAGAACATCCTGGTGCGCCATCAGGGCCGCGGCACCTACGTGGCCGTGCATACGCGCAATCACCATTTCTTCAAGTTCTTCCGCATCGTGCGCCAGGATGGCGACAAGTCCTATCCCGCGACCGAACTGCTGCGGTTTCGCCGGGTGCGCGCTTCCGCCATCGCGCGCGAGAAGCTGAACCTGGCTGCCGGCGACATGGTGTTCGAGTTCCTCAATGTGCTGTCGCTCAATGGCGACGTGGTGATGATGGATGAGATCTGCCTGCCGGAATCCTGCTTTCCGGGCATGGCAGAGGAGCACCTGCGCGACCGCGCCAGCACGCTCTACGCGCTGTACCAGGACGTCTTCGGCGTGAATGTGATTGCGACCGACGAGCGCCTGCGCACCTGCGTGGCCGAACGCGCGCAGGCACGGGCGCTGGGCGTGGCCGAAGGCAGCCCTCTGCTGGAGATCCGCCGCGTGGCGTTCTCCTACAAGCGGCAGGCGGTGGAATGGCGCATATCGCGGGTCAATACCGAGCGCTACGAGTACCTGGGCCAGGAACCCTGGGAGGCCGGCGCCTGAAGGTCCGGCGCATGCGGCCGGCGGAGCGGCGATGCCGCCGGCCGTTGCGGCGCGCTTGAGCAGTGCTAGAATTCCTGCCGCAGTACCAAATTTTTCGGCGCCGATTTGCCTGATCCGCTTGCGGGCGCCTTCCAATAAATCCAGCTAAAGAGGTCCGTATGACCACTCCTGCCCAGAATTTGGCCGGTGATTCGGCCAGCGGGTTCGTACCCGCACCCGTCACGCTTTCCGATGCCGTTGATCCCGGTTCGGTCGGCCTCGTCGCTCCCACCTTCATCCGTTTCGATGAGCCCCTGCCTTTGCAGAGCGGCCAGTCGCTGGCTGCCTACGAACTGGCGGTCGAGACCTATGGCACGCTCAACGCCCAGCGCAGCAACGCGGTCTTGATCTGTCACGCGTTGAACGCCTCGCACCACGTGGCCGGCCAGGCGGCCGACAACCCCAGCGATGTGGGCTGGTGGGACAACATGGTGGGTCCCGGCAAGCCGGTGGACACCAACATCTACTTCGTGATCGGCGTCAACAACCTGGGCTCCTGCTTCGGCTCGACCGGCCCGGCCAGCATCAATCCGGAAACCGGCAAGCCCTGGGGCGCCGCTTTCCCGGTGCTGACCGTGGAGGACTGGGTGCGGGCGCAGGCCAGGGTGGCCGACCATTTCGGCGTCGAACGTTTCGCGGCGGTGATGGGCGGATCGCTGGGCGGCATGCAGGCGCTCAGCTGGGCCATCACGCTGCCGGACCGCGTGGCCAATTGCGTGGTCATCGCCAGCACGCCACGCCTGTCGGCGCAGAACATCGGCTTTAACGAGGTGGCGCGCCGCGCCATCATCACCGATCCGGATTTCCACGGCGGCGACTACTACGCGCAAGACACGGTGCCGCGCCGCGGCCTGTCGGTGGCCCGCATGATCGGCCACATCACCTATCTGTCCGATGACGACATGGCCGAGAAATTCGGCCGCGCCCAGCGCGCCCCGGCGGAGAATGGCGCCTACCATTACGGCTACGACGTCGAGTTCGAGGTGGAGTCGTACCTGCGCTACCAGGGCGAAAAGTTCACCCGCTATTTCGACGCCAATACCTATTTGCTGATCACGCGCGCGCTGGACTACTTCGATCCCGCGCGCACCACTGGCGGCGACCTGGCGCGCGCGCTGGCGCCGGCCAAGGCCGATTTCCTGCTGGTGTCGTTTTCGACCGACTGGCGCTTTCCGCCGGAACGCTCGCGCGAAATCGTGCGCGCGCTGCTGAAGAACGCCAGCCCGGTGACCTACGCCGAGATCGACGCGCCGCATGGCCATGACGCCTTCCTGCTGGAAGACGCCCGCTACCATGCCGTGGTTCGCGGCTATTACGAACGCATCGCGCGCGAGCTCGGCCTCGGCGATGCCGCCCAGACCGAAGGACGCGCCGCATGACTCCCGTGACTCCCCGCCCCGCGCACCACGTCCTGCGGCCCGACCTGGCGCGCATCGCCAGCTGGATCGAGCCCGGCAGCCGCGTCCTGGACCTGGGCTGCGGCGACGGCGCGCTGCTGGCGCATTTGCGCGACCACCGCCAGGTGCGGGGCGCCGGCGTGGAACTGGACGACAACTGCGTCATCGCCTGCGTGCGTCGCGGCGTCGAAGTGATCCAGCAGAACCTGGAAGACGGGCTGGCCCTGTTCGACGACAAGCAGTTCGACACCGTGGTGTTGTCGCAGACCCTGCAGTCCATGCACCGCACCGAGCACATCCTGCGCGAAATGGCGCGCGTGGCGCGCTTCGGCGTGGTGTCGTTCCCCAACTTCGGCTATTGGCCGCACGGCTGGGCCATCCTGCGCGGCCGCATGCCGGTGACGGGCCAGATGCCTTACCAGTGGTACAACACGCCGAACATCCACCTGTGCACGCTGCGCGACTTCGAGCAATTGGCCGGCGAGGTGCGCGTGAGCATTCTTGAACGCGCCACCTTCAACGAAGGGCGCGAGGTGAAATTGCTGCCCAGCTGGCGCAGCACCTTGGCGGTGTACCGTTTCGCGTCGCCCTGACATTCCGACACGCATCCTGCCTGCAGCGCGGGCGCAGAGGCCCTAAAATGCCGCATGCCCGCGGCCGCTAGCGGCGCGCGGGCGCGTTTCAGGAGATCGTCATTACCGCTGCATCCAACGTCTACACCAGCCCCCGCGTGGCCCCCTTGCTGGTCCTGGGCTTTGCCAGCGGATTGCCGTTGGCCCTGACCAGCGGCACCTTGCAGGCCTGGGCCACGGTGGAAAACGTGCCGCTGCAGCAGATCGGTTTCCTGACCCTGGTGGGCAGCGCCTATACCCTCAAGTTCCTGTGGGCCCCACTGGTGGACCGCTATGCGCCGCCCTTGCTGGGCCGGCGCCGCGGCTGGATGCTGCTGACCCAGTTGCTGCTGGCCGTGGCCATCATGGCGATGGGCGCCTTGTCGCCGTCGTCGACGCTGCAGACCCTGGCCCTGCTGGCCGTGCTGGTGGCCTTTCTGTCGGCCACGCAGGACATCGCTTTCGACGCCTATTGCACCGACGTACTGCGCAAGGATGAGCGCGGCGCCGGCGCGGCCATCAAGGTCATGGGCTACCGGCTGGCCATGATCGTGTCGGGCGGGCTGGCGCTGATCCTTGCGGACCAATGGATAGGCTGGGGCAACACTTATGTGCTGATGGGCGGCCTGATGCTGCTGTGCGCGCTGGCGACGTTCTGGGCGCCCGAGCCCGAGCACGTCGCGCGCCCGCCGCGCACGCTGCGCGAAGCGGTGGGCGAGCCGCTGCGCGAGTTCTTCACGCGGCGCGGGGCGCTGGCCGTGCTGCTGCTGATCGTGCTGTACAAGCTGGGCGACGCCTTTGCCGGGGCTTTGTCCACCACCTTCCTGATCCGCGGCGCGGGCTTCACGCCGACGGAAGTCGGCACGGTGAACAAGGTGCTGGGCCTGGCCGCCACCATCATCGGCGCGCTGGCCGGCGGATCGCTGATGTCGCGCTGGGGTCTGTATCGCTCGCTGATGGCCTTTGGCCTTTTGCAGGCGGTATCGAACCTGGCGTACTGGCTGATTGCCGTCAGCCCCAAGAACCTCTGGCTGATGGCCGCGGGCGTGGGCATCGAGAATCTGTGTGGCGGACTCGGCACGGCGTCCTTCGTCGGCCTGCTGATGGCGCTGTGCCGCCAGCAGTTTTCGGCGACCCAGTTCGCGCTGCTGTCGGCGCTGTCCGCCGTGGGCCGCACCTATCTGGCGGGGCCGCTCACGCCGCCCCTGGTCGAGGCCATGGGCTGGCCTGGTTTCTTCCTGCTGACCGTGGTCATCGCGCTGCCCGGCCTGGTGCTGCTGCATCTGCTGCGTGGCACGATAGAAACCATGGAAAAGCAGGGCGAGGAAGCGTAGGGGCAAGCACAAGCCCCGCAAGCAAGGAAAACGGCGCCGAAGCGCCGTTTTTTCATGCCTGACCGATTTATTCCTCGCCGAGCAGCCGGACGATCAGCACGTCGCTGGGCAGGGATTCCAGCAGCCGTTCGGCCACGCTGCCGATGGCGGTGCGCAGGATGCCGGTGCGGCCGTGGGTGCCGGTTACGACCAGGTCGGAACGGTGATTGAACGAGTACTCCGACAGCACGGTTTCCGGCTGGCCGCATTCGAGTACCACCTTGGGGGCGGCAACCTGGGCCAGTTCGGGCGTTTCGGCGATGAACTCCTGGGCGCTCTGTTCGGCGGCGTGATAGAAGCTGCGCGTGATGGCATCTTCCGGCGCCTTCTTGCCCTGGAAGGGGATGTCATAGGAGTGGAACAGCGTCAGATCAGCGTTCGGCACCAGTTGCAACGCGGCGCGCAAGGCCTGGCGCGAACCGGCGGAGAAGTCGGTCGCGACCAGCACGTCGCGGTAGGGGCGGCGCGGACGGGTCTTGACCACCAGCACCGGCTGGCGCGCCTGGCGGGCCAGCTTTTCGACCGTGGTGCCCAGCAGCAGGCGGCCCAGCGTTTCATCGCGGGCGGTGCCGGTGACGATCAGCGAGCAGCCGTAACTGTCGGCGGTTTCCATGATGCGGACCAGCGGATCGCCACTGACGACCACCACTTCGGTCGGCACGTCGGCCGCCGCCAGGTCTTCGGCCAGCTCGCGCTCGGCCAGCGCCTTGTGGTCCGTCGACAGGCGCCGCCATACCGGCGTGGTCAGGCGGGCCGGCGTGGCATGGGATTCCATGACATGCAGGACGATGAGCTTGGTGCCAAGTTCCTTGGCCAGTTGCAGGGCGCGGTCCAGGGCGCGGTCGCCGCGCGCGCTCAGGTCGGTTGCCAGCAGGATGGGGCCAGTTTGCTGTGTCATACGTTCTCTCCCGGTGATGGCCAGACCGCCGACTCCCGCGTGCGTACGCTCCGGCCGATTCGCCCTTGCGGGCATGTCCCCATTGTCCCGCGGCCTTGCTGAGGGGGATTTGATCGATGTCAACGCAATGTCGAGCGTAAGGGATGGCGCGCGCGCAGGCAATGGCCGAGCGCCGCGGCGCCGGATTAATACAATGGGGCCAATTCAACTGCTGCCCGCCCCATGTTCCCGGACCTGTCGCCTACCCTGCTGCACACGCTTTACCTCGTTGCCATCGTGGCGGAAGCGATGACTGCGGCCCTTTCCGCCGGCCGCCGCGACATGGACTGGATGGGCGTTTGCATCATCGCCTGCGTGACTGCGCTGGGCGGCGGCTCGCTGCGCGATGTGCTGCTGGGGCACTACCCCCTGACCTGGGTGGTCCACCCGGAATACCTGTGGATGACGGCGGGCGCGGCGATCATCACCGCCTTGATCGCGCCGGTCATGCGGCGCCTGCGCAGCGTGTTCCTGCTGGCTGACGCGCTGGGCCTGGTGGCGTTCACGGTCATCGGCTGCCAGGTGGCGCAGATGATGCAGCTGCCGGTCACCGTGGTGCTGATCAGCGGCATGATCACCGGCTGCGCCGGCGGGGTGCTGCGCGACGTGCTGTGCAACGAGGTGCCGCTGCTGTTCCGCAAGGAACTCTATGCCAGCGTCGCCTTCGTGACCGGCGGCTTGTATCTGGGTTCGCAGGCCCTGGGTCTGTCCGCCAACGCCGCAGTACCCATCGCGCTGGCCGCGGGCTTGGCGGTGCGCCTGCTGGCCTTGCGCTTCAATTGGCAGATGCCGAAGTTCGTGTATCGGGACGACTGGGACTGACAGCCGGAGCGGCATGGCGCCCTGCAACAATTTTCTTATTTATGTTTCAAGAGATTTCTAGTATCTTCACAATGTCTCACACCATGCATTGCGCAGTACAAGGGGAGCCGATTGGACATCAAAGCGCCCGCCACGATTCCGTATTTCCTGCAGGAACAGATTCGTGAATTGATCGTGGACGGCACCATCCGGCCCGGCCAGCCGCTGCGCGAACAGGAGCTGGAGCAGCGTTTCGGCACCAGCCGCAGCCCGATCCGCGAAGCGTTGCGCCTGCTGGAATTGAGCGGCCTGGTCACACACATCCAGCGCAAGGGCTTCCGCGTCACCCTCTACACCGAAGCGCAGATCCGCCATCTGTACTTGTTGCGCGCGGAGCTGGAAGCCTATTGCCTGCGCCAGGCGGCGGAGGTCGACGATCTGGCGCCGCTGCTGGCCGAGCAACGCGGTCATGACGCGGCCATCGCGGCGGCGCTGGCCGCGGGCGATGCGCAAGCCGCGATCGGGGCTGCGTGCGAGTTCTATCTGGCCGCAGCCCGCAGCACGGGCAATACCCCGCTGGCCAGCATGCTCAGCAAGCTTTACGAACAGATCGAGCCGCTGCGCTACCTGCTGGCCCGGCAGGCGATGCCGTTCAGCGGGATCCAGGTGTGCACCCGCGGCGTGATCGAGGCGCTGGCCGTGCGCGATGTCGAGCGCGCGACCAACATGACGCGCAGCTATCTGGCGGATGTGCTGCCTGGCGTGCTCGAGGCTTATCGCCACGCCGCGCAGCAGGATACGGAAGAGCCGGCGCCGCGCTTCGGCCGCGGCTGAATTGACCGCTCCTGGGCCGGCCGTATCTGCGCGGGCCGCGCTTGACTGATTGCGCCTAAGCCCTCGGGGGCGTGCGGACTTCGATGCCCGCCTGCTCCAGCGCCTTGCGGATGCCGTCGGCGAAGAGCAGCGCGTTCGGCTGGTCGCCGTGGATGCAGAGCGTGTCCGCCTGCACCGGCACGTCCTTGCCGTCGACCGAGCGCACTTTGCCTTCCCGCACCATGCGCACCACCTGCGCCACCGCCTGATCCAGGTCTTCGATCATCGCGCCGGCGCGGCTGCGCGGCGTGAGCGAGCCGTCGTCCTGGTAGGAGCGGTCGGCGAAGACTTCATTGGCGGCGGCCAGGCCGATGGCGCGGGCCGCGTCGATCAGCTTGCTGCCCGCCAGCCCGTACAGGATCAGCGAGGCGTCCACGTCCTTGACGGCCTGGCAGATCGCGCGTGCCAGGCCTTCGTCCTTGGCGGCCATGTTGTAGAGGGCGCCGTGCGCCTTCACGTGGTGCAGGCGGGCGCCTTGCGAGGCGGCCACGCCGGCCAGCGCGCCGATCTGGTAGACCACGATGTCGTAGGCTTCGTCGGGGCTGATCTGGATCACGCGGCGGCCGAATCCGGCCAGGTCCTGCAGGCTGGGATGGGCGCCCAGCGCCACGCCGCGCGCCAGCGCGGCCGCCACGGTCTTGCGCATGGTGGCCGGGTCGCCGCCATGGAAGCCACAGGCGATGTTGGCGGAGCTGACGAACTGCAGCACCGCCGCGTCGTTGCCCATGGTCCAGGCGCCATAGCTTTCGCCCATGTCGCAATTCATGTCGATGCGGGTGGTCATGGCAAATTCCTTTCTAGGCAAGGAGCGCGCGCAACGGCGCCAGCGCATCTTGCAATTGCGTGAAGGCGCGTTCGCGCTCGCCGTCCAGGCGCTGCGCCTCTTCCAGTTCGATCAGCTGGAAACGCAAGGTCTGGCCGGGCGCGCACTGCGCCAGGACCGGCAGGTCCACGGTGGCGATCTGCGCGATCTTGGGATAGCCGCCGGTGGTCTGGCGGTCGGCCATGAGGATGATGGCCTCGCCGCCCGAGGGCACCTGCACGGTGCCGAAGCAGGCGGCTTCCGACAGCATCTGGCGCGGCTGGCTCATGGACAGCGCCGGGCCCAGCAGGCGGTAGCCCATGCGGTCCGACTGCGGACTGATGCGGAATTCCGCCCCGCCGCCGAAGGCCTGGCGGGTGGCATCGGAGAATTCCTCCCAGTGCATGCCCGGCAGGAAGCGGATGAACTCGCGGCGCTTGGCGCCCAGCGCCGCCGGCAGATACACGCGCTGGTTCCACAGTGCTTCCTGCAGGGCGTCCAGGTCGCGGCCCGCGGCCAGCGGCGCATGCAGCGGCACCTGGTCGCCCTTGGCCAGCGCGCGCCCCTGGAAGCCGCCGAAGCCGCTGCGCAGATAGGTGCTTTCGCTGCCCATGACGCGCGGCAGCGCAAAGCCGCCGTGTACCGCCAGATAGCCGCGCACGCCCACGGCCGGCCTGGCGCCGAAGGCCAGCGTGTCGCCGGTCCGCGCCACCAGCGGGCGGTGGACCGGGATGTCCTGGCCGTTGAGGGTGGCGCCGAGGTCGGCGCCGGCCAGGGCGAAGCAGGCCGCCGCGTCAAAGCGCAGGGTCGGACCCGTCAGGGTCATTTCCAGCGTGGCGTGTTCGTCCTGGTTGCCGGCCAGGGCGTTGGCCAAGCGGTGTGCGCGCTCGTCCATGGCGCCGGCAGCCGGGATGCCCTGGTGCTGGTAGCCCTCGCGGCCGCGGTCCTGGAAGCTGGACAGCATGCCAGGCTTGATCACGGTCAGGCTCATGGCCGGGCTCCCCGGATGCGGTCGAATTCCTCGGGGCTGATGGGCACGAAGCGGACCGAGTCGCCGGGTTGCAGCAAGGCGGCGGGTTCGCGGGCCGGGTCGAACATGGTGAGCGGGGTGGCGCCGATGATGTTCCAGCCGCCGGGAAGCCGGTTCGGGTAGATCACGGTCTGGCGGTTGGCGATTGCAACCGCGCCGGCAGGCACGGCGGTACGCGGCGAGGCGCGGCGCGGG
Source organism: Achromobacter sp. SD115 (assembly GCF_017355315.1). Taxonomy (NCBI): domain Bacteria; kingdom Pseudomonadati; phylum Pseudomonadota; class Betaproteobacteria; order Burkholderiales; family Alcaligenaceae; genus Achromobacter; species Achromobacter sp. SD115. The sequence continues at coordinate 120,458 of NZ_JADIJM010000011.1, forward strand.
ATATTCAGTTTTTCGTCGTGCACGCCCAGGTAGGCGTGGCCGGGCGCGAAGCCCAGCATGAAGACCATGCTGCGGGGCTGGCTGTGCAGCTGGATGACGCCTTCAGGGGTGAGGCCGGCGGCTTCGGCCACCTCGGCCAGGTCGGGGCCGTGTTCGCCGCCGTAGCAGACCGGAATGTCGATCTCGCGTCCGCCCAGGGTGTCCGCGGCGATGCCCGCGGACAGCAGCTGTCCGATGCGTTCGGCCAGTTGCGAGTAAGTGGGGCCGCCGCTGGCGCCGGGACGGTAATGCACCGCCACCGCGACGAACGATGGCACCACGTCGGTCACGCCGGGAAGCCGCGCGTCGCGCAGCTTTCCGGCCGCGGCCAGACAGGTCCGGCCCACGGCCGCGTCGATCTGGTCGCCAAAGGAAATGATCAGGCAGCGGTCACCCTGCGGCAGGATGCGCCAGGAGGTTTCGGCCGGAGAAGGAGGTTCTGAAATTGCGTTCAACGACACGAAACCTGTAGAGACGGATTACTTGGCGAACAGGGAATCCATGTTCTTGAACGCCTTGAATTCCAGCGCGTTGCCCGACGGATCCAGGAAGAACATGGTGGCTTGTTCACCCACTTCACCCTTGAAGCGGATGTAGGGCTCGATGACGAATTCGGTGCCGGCGTCGGTCAGCCGCTTTGCCATCGCTTCCCATTGTTCCATGGAAAGCACGGCGCCGAAATGGCGCACCGGCACATTGTGCGAATCCACGGCGCTGGTGGCCTTGTGGCCGCATTCGCCGGGCGCCAGATGGGCGACGATCTGGTGGCCGTAGAAATTGAAGTCGATCCATTCGGGCGAGCTGCGGCCCTCCGGACAGCCCAGTTTTTCGCCATAGAAGGCGCGGGCTTCGGCCAGGTCGCGGACCGGGAAGGCGAGGTGGAACGGCGGCAGGTTGGTTTGAGCGGTCATGGAAGGCTCCGGGTCGGGCAAAGGAAAATGATCAATCAGATTGCAGGCCGTCGCAAGACTGCGCAGGCCTGGCATCAGCGCTTAGTTTAAGTATTGTTTTTTTGATTGAAAAACGATATTTTTCGTGTCTTAGCATCGAAATTATTGATCGTGATCAAAGAGTTCAAAACCTTTCTGGCTGTGGCGCGCGATGGCACTTTCACCGGCGCCGGCGCTCAATTGGGGCTGACCCAGTCGGCGGTCAGCGCCCAGATCAAGCGCCTGGAGGAATACCTGGGCGTGGCGCTGTTCGACCGCAGCGCCCGCGCGGCCGTGCTGAACATCCATGGGCGCGAGATGCTGCCGCAGGCCGAGGAACTGGTGGCGATGGCCGAGCGCATGGCGGCCGCGGCCGGCGCAGGACATGTAAGCGGATCGCTGCGCATCGGCGCGATCGCCTCGGTGCAGCAGCATCTGTTGGCGCAGGCGCTGGGAGAGTTCCGGGCGGGCTATCCCGACGTGCGGGTGCGGATCGTGCCTGGCGTGTCGCTGTCGCTATTGGGGCAGGTGGACGCGGGCGAAGTGGATATGGCGCTGCTGATCCGGCCGCCGTTCGCCTTGCCGCCGGAATTGGGCTGGCAGCCGCTGCTGCGCGAGGAAATGGTGCTGGCGACTCCAGAATCGATGGCGCAGGCGCCTTGGCGCGAGTTGCTGGCCACCCAGCCGTTCATCCGCTACGACCGGGCCTCGTTCGGTGGGCGGGGGGTGGATCTGTTCCTGAAAAAGCAACGCATCAGGGTGCACGAGGCGGTGGAACTCGACGAGATCGAGGCCATCGCCAACCTGGTGCGGCATGGCCTGGGGGTGGCGCTGCTGCCGCGCTTGTTGGGGCTGGATCTGGCGGGCTTGCGCCTGGTGTCCCTGGAAGAGGCGACCTTCCACCGCGAGATCGGGATCATCGGGCGGCTGCCGTTCGATGCCGCGAGCGTTAGGGGCAAGATGGCGGAATGCCTGGTCCGCGCGGCCTCGGCTGCCGATGGCGCGCATCGTCCGGCCCGCTAGTTCTTGCGCTTGCGCCACAGGTAGAGGCCGCTGCCCAGGACCACGATCGTGATCAGGTCCAAGGCGGCCCAGATCAGTTTCAGCGGCAGGCCGGCGGTGTCGCCATAGTGCAACGGCCGCGAGAATTGCAGCACGCGCAGGTACCAGGGCATTTCGAGAACCGCCGTCAAGCGACCCGTACGCGCGTCCACCAGGACACCATCGAAGAGATGGGCGGCCAGCGGTGTTTCGCCCTTGGCCCACAGCAGGTAGTGGTGGGGCAGGCCCAGGCCCGCGTCGGGGAAGCGCAGGGACTCCACCACGCGGCCGGGGACCGCAGCCCGCGCGGTGGCGTAGGCCTGTTGCGCCGAGGCCAGTTGCGACGGGCCGGCGGGCGGATGGCCGTCGGTCGTCGCCACCGCGGCCTGGACGTCGTGGGACAGCCAGTAGCGGAAGAGCGGCACCGCCAGTTCGTGGATGGCGCCTGTGACGCCCATCATCAGCGCCCAGACCAGCGTGACGACCCCCAGGAGATTGTGCAGGTCCAGCCACTTCAGGCGCTTGGCGCGCGTGGCGCGGACGGTGCCAAACGGGGTTTTCTTCATGTAGGGGTGATAAAGGACGGCGCCCGATATCACCGCCACCGAGAAGAGCAGGGCCATGAAACCCAAAAACAGCTGGCCGGGCAGGAGCGCGTAGAGATCGATGTGCAAGCGCGTCATGATGGTCATGGCGCGCGTACCCAGGCCTTCGTCGGCGCTGTCCAGCGACTGCTGCAGCAAGCCGCTGCGAGCGTCGTAGTGCAGCTGGATCGAGGATGTTCCGGACGGAGCCTGGTCGCCAGGGGCCAGCGCCAAGATGACGCGGGGCGAGCGGGCGGCCACTTCGACCTCGACGATGCGATGCGCCGGATGATGGTGGAGAGTCCGGGCGATCAGGTCGTCGAGGGAGGGCGCGGACGGATCCGGTGCGACGCTGGGCCGGGGCGGCGGAGCGTCCAGCCATTCCACGATTTCGTCGTGGAAGATCAAGGGCAGGCCGGAGACGCAGACCACCAGCATGAAGAGGGTACAGACCAGGCTGGTCCATTTGTGGACCAGATACCAAGTCTTGCTGCGCACCGTCCGCGCGGGCGATGCGCTTCCCGCCAGCAGCCGCATCAGAACTCCGCGGTGACGGACAGCAGCAGCGTGCGTGGCGCGGCCACCGTCAGGCCTTCACGCGCAGCCGACAGCCAGTAGTGCTTGTTGAATACGTTCTCCACCGTCGCCCGGAAGGTCACCGGCGTACGGTTGATATTCATCGCGTAGCGCGCGCCCACGTCAAAGCGGGTCCAGGCGGGCAACTGCTGTGTGTTCGCCGCATCGACGTACTGCGTGCTGGTGCGCAGCACGCGCGCCATCAGGGTCAGGCCTTGCACGAAAGGCGTATCCCATTCCGCCGACGCGTTGAACTGCCAGCGCGGCACGGCAGGTGCGACGTTGCCGTCGTTGATGCCGCCTTCCGTCTTGGTCAGGACGCCAGCGGTGTACGCCACGCCGCCCAAGAGCCGGACGTGGCGCGCCGGCTCGCCCTGGATCAGGAATTCCACGCCGCGGTTGCGCTGCCTGCCGGATGCCTGGTAGCGCAAGGTAACCGGGTCCAGGTAAGCGCTGGGCTGCTCGATCTGGAACGCGCTCAAGGTGGTTGCGACGGTGCCGAAGTCGTACTTGGCGCCGACTTCATATTGCTTCGAGACACCGGGCTTGAAGGTCTCGCCTGCGTTCACGGCCTCGGCCGGCGCTGTGCCGCCCTGGCTCAGGCCCTCGATGTAGTTGCCGTACAGCGCCAGTTGCGTGGTCGGCCTCACCGTCAGCGCGAACGCCGGGGTGAGTGCGGATTTGCCGTAGTCCGATACGCGTTCGCCGGTCGCGGGGTTGTAGTTCACCGACTGCACGCGCTGCTGGCGCAGGCCGCCGGTCAGCTGCACCGCGCCGTCCATCGCCGAAAGCGTGTCGGCCAGCGCAACGCTGTACAACCGTGTCTCGCTGGTCTTGCCCAGATCGTTGGGCTTGGGGATGTTCGGTTTGGCCAGATCGGCCGGGTCGTACAGGTCGGAGAAAACCGTGGTGGTGGAACGCACGCGCGCCGATGAGTAATCGATGTCGAGGAAGCTGGCCGACAGCACCGGTTCGTGCTTGACCGGGCCGGTATTGAAGCGGCCGCGGATGCCGACCTCGCCGGTCTTGCTCAACAGCCTTTCGTTCAGGCGGGCGGGCACGGAGCCGATCATGCCCGCCGAGTCGAGCATCAGCCAGGTGGTCTGCAGGCTTTCGAAGTCGTGCTTGCGCGCGCCCAAGGCGCCGTACACCGTCCAGTCGTCGGACAGGTCGTACTCGGCGCGCACATCGCCCGTCCACTCCTTGGCTTTCCAGTAGGTCCAGTCGGGGAAGAAATTGCGTTTCGGGTCCGGTGCATGGCCGATGTCCTCGCCCGAGGGGGGCGGGAACAGCAGGCCGCTGCGCGCGTCGGTCACGCGGTTCTGGTAGTTGATGTCGCCCTCGATGCGGAAGCGGTTGCCGCGGTAGTCCAGGCCGAGAGAGATCGCGCCCATGTCCTCGCCGGCGCCGGAGATGTTCATGTCGCCGCCGCTGCGCAGCACGTTCAGGCGCACGCCGGTGCGCTGGTCTTCGCCGAAACGGCGGGCGATGTCCGCCTGCAGGCCGAACTGGCTGTTCTCGAGATAGGACAGCGTTACGCGGTTCAAGGGCTCGGCGTCGGCGCGCTTGGGTACCAGGTTGATCGAGCCGCCCACCGAGCCGTACGGCGCCATGCCGTTGAGCAACGCGTTCGGACCGCGCAGCACCTCGACGCGCTCGATTCCTATCAGCGAGGTGGAGTTGCGGGGGGAAATGCCATACAGGCCGTTATAGGCGACGTCGTAGTTGAACAGCGTGAAGCCGCGGACATTGAATTCGTCCCGGCCCGCGCCACGCGAGTAGGTATTGCGCACCGAAGGATCGTTGAGCAGTACGTCGCCCAGATTCTGCGCCTGCTGGTCTTCTATCAGTTTGGACGTGTATGAGGTCACGCTGAACGGCGTATCGAGAAAATCCCTGTCGCCGAGCAGGCCGATCTTGGCGCCGCGCGCGACCTCGCCGCCCGGGTAGGGCTCGTTATACGCCGCAGTGGCGGAACCGGTGACCAACACGGCGGGCAGGGTGGTTTCAGCGGAGACGGGCGCGGGCCGCAGGGAGTAGCCGCCGTCGGCCTGGCGCACGGCCTCCAGGCCGGTGCCGTTGAGCAACTGCCGGAATCCGCCATCGACCGTATGGGGGCCGCGGACCCCGGGGCTGGTCTTGCCTGCCGTCATGGCTGCCGGCACGCTGAGCAGAATATTGGCCTGATCCGCGTAGCGGCTCAATGCGCCCGCCAGAGGGCCGGCGGGGACGTCGTAGGCGCGGATCGAGGGGCTGGTGGCGGCGGGTCCGGCGGCTTGGGCATGGACCGTGCCGACGCCGGCGCCCGTCATCAGGATCGCGCCCAGCAAGGCCTGGCGCGCCACGGCGGCAGGGTGTGGCAACCGGGAAATGGACGACACGGGGTGGGCAGGTGGCGGCAGGCGGCGCATGGAACGACTTTCCTTGGAATGGAGTTGGGCAAGGAGAGGTCCACCGCTTACGGGCATGGGGCGTCGGCCGGCCGTCACTGACCGGTATTGCCATAGGGGTGCGGCAAAGGTCGGCGGGGTCCTCTTTCCTTGTTGATCGAACGAACAGGAGAAAAGCGAACCGCGCCGTGAAAATTTTTTTGGGACGCACTCACCGGGGGGCTAGCGCTACCCACCATGGCAGCGTGCGCTGGATGCGTATCGGCAGGTCCCGCGCGAGCATGGCCAGCGTGAGATCCAAGTCATTGGCCGGATAGCGGCCGACGACGCGCAGGCCGGCGATGCGGGGATCGACGCCGACATGCCCGAGGTGATAGCGGCCCAGTTCCGCGATGAGATCGGCGAGTGACAGGTTCTCCGCCAGGATCACGCCGCGAGACCAGGCTTCGCGCGCGGGATCGGCCGGGGCCGCCGCGGAAATATCGTCCGCGGTGTAGCGCCTTTGCTCCCCGGCCCTGACGAGCGCATTGCGGCCGGCAAGATTCTGGATGCCCACCTGCCCGTCATAGACCGCCAACAGGACGTCTTCGTCCGTCTGCCTGACCGTGAAACGGGTGCCCAAGGCCTGCGCCCGGCCAAAGCGGGTATCGACGAAGAACGGCCGTCGCTGCATGTCCTGGCCAGTTTCGACAAGAATTTCGCCGTCGGTGAGCGTCAGCAGACGGTGATCCTGGTTGAAATCGACGTTGATGGCGCTGCGGGTATTGAGCCAGACGCGGGTGTCGTCGGCCAGGACAATGCTGCGTTGTTCGCCGATGCCGGTGGCATAGTCGGAGCGCCAGGCGGTCACGACGGCGGGCAAAGGCGTGCGGCGCCACGCGAGCCAACTCAGGATTCCCACGCCGCCCAGCGCCAGGACATGGCCGACGGCCCGGCGGCGCGACGGTGGCCGGCGGGAGGCGACCTGTACTGCTTTCTCCGCGGCTTCGCGCTCACCGTCGTTGCGCAGCAGCGCAAAGCGCCGGCTGACCGCCATGACATGCGTCCAGGCGCGGTGGTGTTCCGGCCGCGCATCCAGCCAGCGCTGCCAGGCGGCGTGCTGCCGGGAGCCGGCTTCGGCATCCTGCAACACCGCATACCACTCGGCCGCCGCTTTCAGGCTTTCATAATCCGCTTGGACGGGAAGGGGGCCGTCCGCAAGGACCGGCCGGGGCGGCGCAGGCATGGCTAGGGTCTGCGGATACCGGAGGCAGCCAGCCCGGCGTCGATCAGCGCGAGATGCAGCATGGCCTGCGCCAGGTACTTCTGCACCATGCGCATGGACACGCCCATGTGGTCAGCGATCTCGCGGGTGGAAAGCCCATGTATCTGGGCCTGGATGAAGGCTGTGCGCACCTTCTCCGGCAGGCGTCCCAGCCATTCGCCGACTTCCATCAGGGTTTCGATGACCAGCGACTGATGTTCCGGAGATGGCGCATAGGCCATGGGCTGGGCAGCAAGGCTTTCCAGCCAGGCTTGCTCCACTTCCCGCCGTCGCCAGAGATCGGTGCATAAGCCTTGCGCCATGGTGCGCAGATAGGCGCGAGCGGCGCCCGCACTGGCAAAACCGTCGGGCGCCGGCCTGACGATCAGGCGCAGGAAGGCGTCGTGTGCCAGATCGGCGGCGTCAGCGGCGTTGCCCAGCCTGCGGCGCAGCCATCCCAGCAGCCAGCCGTGATGATCACTGTATAGAGCGTGCAGGTCTTGCTGCACGGGGAGATCGGCGGCGGACATCGAGCGGACCCAGGCGCGACAGATGCGCCCTATTTAGCAAGAGTGGGAATGGTTATCGTTTATAACTGAAGTCTGCCGCCTTGCGCAATGCCGATACGCGTTGGGATCTGTGCTGGTGTTGGGGCGCGGCAGCAAAAAGGGCCCGCTGGCGCGGGCCCCTTGTCATCGTCGCAACCTTACAGCCGGTCGCAGCGGACCGTGATCGGATGGTCGCGCAAGGTGGTCATGACGATGTCGTTGACTTCGCCTTCCACGTCGGTGATCACGTAGCCGATCTGGCCGCGCGTCTGCAGGGTCTGGCTGACGATGTTCAGGCCGTGCTGCGCCATCAAGTTGTCCAGCGTGCCCAGCGCGCCGGGAGCGTTGCGGTGCACGTGCAGGATGCGCGTGCCGCCGGCCGGCTCCAGATACGGCAGTTCGGGGAAGTTGACCGCGCCCTTGGTGGTGCCGGCCTGCAGGAAGCGCACCAGCTTTTCGGCCACTTCGCGGCCGATGTTCTCTTGCGATTCCTGCGTGCTGCCGCCGATGTGCGGGGTCAGGATCACGTTGGGCAGGCCGATCAGCGGGCTGGCCAGCGGTTCGTCCGCGCCCTTCGGTTCGGTCGGGAACACGTCCAGCGCCGCGCCGGCCAGATGGCCGGACACAAGCGCCGCGTGCAGCGCATCGATGTCCACCACCGTGCCGCGCGAGGCGTTGATCAGGATGGCGCCACGGCGCATGCGGCCGATGGTTTCCGCGTTCATGATCTTTTCGGTGGTCTTGCCGCCCGGCACGTGCAGGGTCACCACGTCCGCCTGTTCCAGCAGCTCGTTCAAGGTGGCGGCGGGTCGGGCGTTGCCCAGCGGCAGCTTGGCTTCGACGTCGTGATAGACGACGCGCATGCCCAGGCTCTCGGCCAGCGTGCTGATCTGCGAACCGATGTTGCCGTAGCCCACGATGCCCAGCGTCTTGCCGCGGGTCTCGAAGGCGCCTGAAGCGCTCTTGTCCCAGTGGCCCAGATGCACGCGGGCGTTCTTTTCCGGAATGCGGCGCAGCAGCAGGATGGCTTCGCCCAGCACCAGTTCGGCAACCGAGCGGGTATTCGAGAACGGCGCGTTGAACACCGGAATGCCGCGCTGCATGGCTGCGTCCAGGTCAACCTGGTTGGTGCCGATGCAGAAGCAGCCCACGACGCGCAGGTCGGGGTTGCCGGCAAGCAGGGCGGCATCCAGGTGGGTACGAGAACGGATCCCCGCCACCTGGGCGCCGCGCAGGGCGTCGCTCAGTTGCGACGCCGGCAAGGAGGCGGCGTGCGTGACGATGTCGGAGTAGCCGGCGGCTTCGAAGACGGCGCGGGCGCTCGGGTGGATGTTCTCGAACAGGACGATTTGTGCCATGACAGCCTGAGGGGTGGGTGAGGAATCCGTTTTATTGATTGTGGCCCATTTTTGCTGCAGTGCAAGGAGTAGCCATTGGGGCGGTGTGGATGAATTGTTTCAGGTGCGCAAACGACTCGGGCATCGCCCGAAAAGGAGCGATGCCCGAACAGGACGTCGAAAACTGCGCTTTAACGATAGGCCTGGAACACCTTGGCGCCGCCCTGCTTGTCCACCAGGACCACGTCGTGCGGCGTCTTGCGGCCGCCGTATTCGGGGCCGTCCATGCCGGGCGAACCCAGCGGCATGCCGGGCGCGGCCAGGCCGGCAGCGTCGGGCTTTTCCAGCAGCAGGCGGCGCACGTCGCTGGCGGGCACGTGGCCTTCGATCGCATAGCCTTCGACGGCCGCGGTGTGGCAGGAGCCGTAATTGGCCATGCCGGCGTTGCGGCGGATGGGGCCGGTGTCCTGGACGTCATGGGTGGTCACGGCGAAACCGCTGTCGCGCATGTGCTTGACCCAGTCTTCACAGCAGCCGCAGGTCGGGGTCTTCCAGACCTCTACCTTGACGGGCGTCTGGGCGGTGGCGAAAGCGGGCGCGCACAGGGCCGCGGCAAGGGCCAGGCGGCGCGTAAGACGGGAAAGATTCATGATGCTCCGTTGCGGGACGAGGTGAATTCAAGCGTACTGTAGAAGAACGGGAGTGACCCCATTCTGTCCTGCACATTACGTTTTTGTAATGTTGACCGCGGATGCGTGGCCGTCCGGCGCGCGCAGCGTGATGCCGACCACGGTGCCGTGCGCGCCCGAGGCCGCATCGACCTCGCCGCCATGCATGCGCGCGATGGCGCGGACGATGGCCAGGCCCAGGCCGTGGCCTTCGCTGCGTGGCGCGCGCGCCTGGCTGGAGCGGAAGAAGCGGTCGAAGATGCGGGGCAGGTCGGCGGATGGAATGGGCGGGCCAGGATTGCGAACTTCTACCCGTGCGCCCGCGGGCGAAGCCGAGCAGGCCAGCACGATTTCGCCGCCGCGGGGCGTGGCCTTGATGGCGTTGGAGATCAGGTTGGCCAGCGCGCGCCGCACCAGTCCCGCGTTGGCGGCCACGGTAGCGTCGCCCATGCAGCGCAGGTGCACGCCACTTTCTTCCAGCATGGCTTCGTAGTATTCGGCCACGCGCCGCGCTTCGGCGGCCAGCGACACCGGCGCCAGGTCCGCGGCCCGTTCGCCGCGGTCGGCGCGGGCCAGGAACAGCATGTCGTTGACCAGGGTCTTCAGGTCTTCCAGTTCTTCGAGGTTGGATTCCAGCGCGTCGCGCAGTTCGGCCGCATCGCGCGGCGACGACAGCATGACCTGCGTGCCGTTGATCAGCGTGGCCAGGGGCGTGCGCAGCTCGTGCGCCACGTCGGCATTGAAGCCTTCCATCTGCTGATAGGCGGCCTGCAGGCGCTCCAGCGTGCGGTTGAAGGAGCGCACCAGATCATGCAGCTCGCGGTCGGTATCTTCCAGCGGCAGGCGCCGTGCCAGATTGTCGGGCTGGATGCTGGCGGCCTGTTCGGACAGCCTGCGCGCCGGCGCCATGCTGCGGCGCACGGCCCAGGCCGCCAGCACCACCGTGGCGCCCACCCACAGCGCGCAGATCAGCACCAGCGCGGTGCCGTAGGCATACAGGAACTGCGAGCTGGTGCGCGTGCTGACCGCCACGGTCAGTTGCGCGCCGGGCAGGATGCGGTCGTTCATGGCGACCCGCAGGCCGCGCATGCGGCCGCCATCGGCGGTTTGCAGCACGACCTGCCTGCCGTCCCCGGTCGTCAGGGTTTCGGGCGCGGGGCCGCCGTAAACGGAGCGGCCCTGCGCATCAACGATCCAGATGCCCAGCTGGCCTTGGCCCGCGCGCATCTCGTCGAAGGTGGCGGCCAGGTCTTTCAGGCCGCGGGCGTTGTTCTGCATGTCGATCAGGTGATCGATCAGTTCCAGCTTGCCGCTGACCTCGGTGATTTCCTGGCGCTCCACTTCGCGCTTGAGCGCCCAGAACAGCGTGGCTCCCGCCAGGCTGGACACCAGCAGGGCGATGGCGCCCAGCAGCAGGGTCAGCCGCGCCTGCATCGAGCGCACGCGTAACGGCGTCATGCGGGGCGGCCATCCGCGGGGCGCGATTCCAGCACGTAGCCCATGCCGCGCACGGTGTGCAGCAACTTGGTGTCGTAGGGGTCGTCCAGCTTGCTGCGCAGCCGCCGCACCGCCACGTCGATGACGTTGGTGTCGCTGTCGAAATTCATGTCCCAGACCTGCTCGGCCAGGGTGGTGCGCGACAGCACCTGGCCGTGGCGGCGCAGCAGCAGGGCCAGCAGATTGAATTCCTTGGCGGTCAGGTCCAGGCGGCGGCCGCCGCGTTGGGCGCGGCGGCGGGCCAGGTCCAGTTCCAGGTCGGCCAGGCGCAGCAGGGTGGGCTCTTGCGAGCGTCCGCGGCGCAGCAGCGCCTGCACCCGCGCCAGCAGTTCCGAAAAGGCGAACGGCTTGACCAGGTAGTCGTCGGCGCCGCCTTCCAGGCCGCGCACGCGGTCCTCGACCGCGTCGCGCGCGGTCAGCATCAGGATGGGGGTGTCTTTCTGTTCGCGCACCGCGGCCAGCACGCCGAAGCCGTCCACGCCCGGCAGCATCACGTCCAGCACGATCAGGTCGTAGACGCCTTCGAGCGCCAGATGCAGGCCGTCCACGCCGTCGCGGGCCAGATCCACGACGTGGCTTTGCTCCGACAGGCCCTTCTTGAGGTAGTCGGCCAGTTTGGGTTCGTCTTCGATGACCAGGATGCGCATGGCCGGAAATTTACCATTCGCGCGGCACTTGGGCCTGTGCATGGCAAAGTTGCCTTGCACAGGCTCGGGCGGTTCAGGCCGGGCTGTCGATGGCTATCCGGTCGGGCGGAAAGCGCAGGGCGAACACGCTGCCCTTGCCGGGTTCGCTGGTGATCAGCAGTTCGGCGTCATGGCGCATGGCGATGTGCTTGGTGATCGCCAAGCCCAGGCCGGTGCCGCCCACCGCGCGCGAACGGCCGCGGTCGACGCGGTAGAAGCGTTCGGTCAGGCGCGGCAGATGGCGCGCCGGGATGCCGATGCCGGTGTCCTGCACGCTGTAGCGCGCGCCGCCGTCTTCCTCGCGCTCCCAGCGCACGGTGATGGTGCCGCCGTCGGGCGTGTAGCGCACGGCGTTGGTCAGCAGGTTCGACAACGCCGAGGTCAGCTCGGTTTCGGCGCCCAGCACGTCCAGGGATTCGTCGATGTGCCATTCCAGCACATGGCGGCCGCCCGACAGCGCCTCGATCTGCTGGCGCGCCTTCTGCAGCAGCGCACCCATGTTGACGGCGCGCGGGTCGCTGCCCGGCGACGACTCCAGCGTGGACAGGGTCAGCAGGTCTTCGACTATGGCCTGCATGCGCTGGGCCTGCTCGTGCATCATGTCGATGTACTGCTCGCGCTGTTCGGCGGGCAGGGCGTCGGCGGGCATGTCGCGCAGCGTTTCCAGAAAGCCCGCCAGCACCGTCAGCGGCGTGCGCAGTTCATGCGAGACGTTGGCCACGAAGTCGCGGCGGGTGGTCTCCAGGCGTTCGATCTGGGTGACGTCGCGCGTGATCAGCAGGCGCTGATTGCTGGCGTAGGCGGTCAGCTGCATCATCATCAGCCGCTCCTGGCCCTGTTGGCCCAGGCGCACCAGGATGGGATCAGGCCAGGACGGGCGGTGCGCGTACTCCACGAATTCAGGCGCGCGCAGCAGGTTCAGCAGGTTGTGGCCACGGTCGGCCGGCAGGCGCAGGCCCAGATGCTGGCGCGCCATGCGGTTGCACCAGTCGATCTGGAAATCCTCGTTCAAGGTCACCGCGCCGTCCGGCAGCGCTTGGGCTGCGGCCAGCATGCCCTGCATGGTGTTCTGGGTTTCGTTCAGTTCACGGGCGCGGGCGCGGGTGTAGCGGTACAGCGGGGCGAGGATGTCGTCCCAGGGGCCGACCGACGCGGGCGGCGAGGTGTCCGGGTGGTTGGCCCAGTGGGACACCAGGTGCAGGCGCCAGCTGCGCCAGAGCAGCATGGCGGCCAGCGCGACGGAGAATAGTATCCAGCCCGCCGGGTCTCCTATGAGCCATTGGGCCAATAATGCGGCGACCGCCCACAGGGCGACCAGGAAAAGAGTGCGCAGCCAGATCATCGTGCGGGAGTTTTACCGCGTGGGGAGCTGGGCCGTAAACCGGTAGCCGCTGCCGCGGACCGTTTCCACGTGCGCGTCGTGGCCGCTGGGTTCCAGCGCCTTGCGCAGGCGGCGGATGTGCACGTCGACCGTGCGCTCTTCCACGAAAACGTGGTCGCCCCAGACCTGATCCAGCAGCTGCGAGCGCGAGAACACGCGTTCGGGGTGGGTCATGAAGAAATGCAGCAGGCGGAATTCGGTGGGGCCGATCTGCAGCGACTGGCTGTTGCCGGACAGGCGATGCGTCACCGGATCCAGCTTCAGGCCGCCGACGTCGATCACGTCGTCGGTCAACTGGGGCGCGCGGCGGCGCAGCACCGCCTTGATGCGCGCCATCAGTTCCTTGGGCGAGAAGGGCTTGGTGATGTAGTCGTCGGCGCCGGCCTCCAGGCCGTCGACCTTGTCCTGCTCGGAGCCCTTGGCGGTCAGCATGATGACCGGGACGGCGCGGGTGCGCTCGTCGTTGCGCAGCTTGCGCGCCATGGCCAGGCCGGAGGTGCCGGGCAGCATCCAGTCCAGCAGGATCAGGTCGGGAAGCTCGGCACGGATCAGGGTCTGGGCCTGGTCGGCGTCGAAGGCGCGCAGCACCTTGTGTCCGGCGAAGGACAGATTGACGGCGATCAGTTCCTGGATGGCGGGTTCGTCTTCGACGACGAGGATGGTGCTGGACATGGCGGATTGGGCACACTTCTGAGCGCCGGCGCGGCGCGAACATTGCGATAGTATGGCCGCAATATTTCAGGTATGTGACCGCCGGGCGCCATAGTCCGCGTCCGCCGGCCTCCGCGGGGAGCCCGATAGGCTACCATTGAACGATATATCGGGAATTCACCATGCAAAACCCCTCCGAATCGCAACATTCCGCGGATTCCTCGCAATCCACCCATTTCGGCTTCCAGACCGTGCCGGAAGGCGAAAAGGCCCGCAAAGTCGCCGAAGTGTTCCATTCGGTCGCGCAGCGCTACGACGTCATGAACGATTTCATGTCGGCCGGGCTGCACCGCGTCTGGAAGGCCTTCACCATCGGCCGCGCCGCCATCCGGCCCGGCATGAAAGTGCTGGACATCGCCGGCGGCACGGGCGACCTGGCTAAAGCCTTCGCCAAGCGCGCCGGCCCCTCGGGCGAGGTCTGGCTCACCGACATCAACGATTCCATGCTGCGGGTGGGCCGCGACCGCCTGACGGACGCCGGCCTGCTGGTCCCCACCGCGGTGTGCGACGCTGAGCGCCTGCCGTTCCCCACGGGCCATTTCGACCGCGTCAGCGTGGCCTTCGGCCTGCGCAACATGACCCACAAGGACCGCGCCCTGGCCGAAATGACCCGGGTGCTGAAGCCGGGCGGCAAGCTGCTGGTGCTGGAATTCTCGCGCGTGGCCAAGCCCCTGGCGCCGGCCTACGACTGGTATTCCTTCAACGTGCTGCCCTGGCTGGGCAAGAAGGTCGCCAAGGACGAGGCCAGCTACCGCTACCTGGCGGAATCCATCCGCATGCACCCCGACCAGGAAACCCTGGCCGACATGCTGCGCACGGCCGGGCTGGACCGGGTGCAGTACTTCAATCTGACCGCCGGCATCGCCGCCCTGCACGAGGGCGTGAAACTGGGCTGATCCGCGCCGGCCATCTGGATATTTTCACCGTGCCTGCGGGAACTTGTGGGGCGGCGTCTTGTCCGTTATTCTTACGGTATTCAGATTAATGTAAGAAAAGTCGCGACTAAGGTCCCGCGGTTCGTGGGACTTCCTGCTGCTACGGGGCGGCAGGGGCGCGAGTACGAGGGAGCAAACCTATGTCCAAATTCTGTCTTTCGCGGTTTGTCGCCGCGGCGCTGATCGCCATCTCTGGCGCGGCACTGGTGACGGCGTCGTTTGACGCCGAAGCCCGCCGTGCCGGTGGCGGCAGCAGCGTCGGCCGCCAATCCTCCAACGTGACCCAGCAGCGCCAGGCGACCACGCCGCCGGCCGCCGCCAACAACACGGCTGGCGCCACCGCCGCCCCGGCAGCCGCCGGCGCGGCCACGGCCGGCGCTGCGGGCGCTGCCGCCAAGAGCGGCGCTTCGCGCTGGCTCGGCCCCATCGCCGGCATCGCCGCCGGCCTGGGTATCGCCGCCTTGCTGTCCAGCATGGGCCTGTCGGGCGCCTTCGCCGAGTTCCTCGGCTCCGCGCTGCTGATCGCCGCGGTCGTGTTCGCCGTCATGTTCATCATCCGCCGCCTGCGCGGCGCCGGTCCGCGCACCGCCACGCAGGGTGCGTTCAACGGGTCCAACAACACCCCGGGCCAGCAACAGCAGCCGATGTGGCGCGAATCGCTGAAGCCGGCGGCTCCTGCCGCTGCGGCAGCGGTCGCCGCTCCGGTCGCCGCGGCGGCCCCGGCCGCGATGCCCAAGGCGGGCGACGACAACAACTGGTTCGTGCCGGGTGATTTCGACACGCCCAACTTCCTGAAGCAGGCCAAGGATCAGTTCGTGCGCATCCAGGCCGTGTGGGACAGCGGCAGCACCGATGGCCTGCGCGAGTTCCTGACCGACGACCTGATCACCGAGCTCAAGCCGCAGCTGGCTGAGCGCGGCGCGGCACCCAACAAGACCGAAGTGGTCCTGCTGAACGCCGAAATGCTGGGCATCGAAACCGTGTCCGACGGCCACCTGGCCAGCGTGCGCTTCTCCGGCATGCTGCGCGAAGCCCCGGGCGCCGAGGCCTTCCGCTTCGAGGAAGTGTGGAACCTGTTCAAGCCGGCGAACGGTGGCTGGCTGCTGGCCGGCATCCAGCAGATCCCGGTGGATCTCGCCAGCTGAGCCTGGCCGGCCGGGTCCGAATCCCGCCTCCGTTGCGGATGCCGCAAGGCATCTGTTTGAACCGGCCCTTAAAGGGCCGGTTTTTCCATGTGCTTGCGCAAAACACCCATTCATCCAACCCGTTACACTCCCGATTTACCCATTAACTTCGGCAACCCCGGCAACCGGGGCCGTTGCAGACCGTCATGCTGCCTTTTCCGTTCCTGCCCACCCCCTCGCGACTGGCTGTAAGCGCGCTCAACGCCCTGTTGCGGCGCGAGGACTGGGCGCGCGAGCGCCTCGCCCGGCATGCCGGCAAGACCGTGCGTTTTGCGCTGGGCGGCTTCAGCCTGGGCCTGACCATAGACAGCGAAGGCCTGGCGGCCCAGGCCGATGCGGCCGTGGTGCCCGACGTGACCCTGACGGTCGCGCCTGAAAAACTGCCGCTGCCGCGCCTGGGCGCGGACCGCGAGACGCCCGACTTCGCCGAGGCGACCCATATCTCGGGCGACGCGGCGTTGGCGCAAGTGGTGGCGGACCTGTCCAAGCAGCTGCGCTGGGATCCGGAAGACGCGCTGGCCCGGGTGGTGGGCGACATCGCCGCGCTGCGTCTGGTGGGCGGCGCCCGCGCCGCGGCCGGGGGCGCGCGCACGGCCGGCCTGCGCCTGGCCGAGAACGTGTCGGAATACCTGTCCGAGGAAAGCGGCATGCTGGCCAGCCGCCCCGCGCTGGAGCAATGGCGCCTGGACCTGGCCGAACTGAATGCCCGCGCCGACGCGCTGGCCCGCTCGGCCGCCGCGCTGCAAACCCGTCTGGCATCCGCCAGCGCAAAGCGGGGCGCCTGATACATGTTTCCCCTGTTGCGCCTCTTCCGCATCATCCTGGTTTCGCTGCGCTACGGCCTGGACGAGCTGGTGCTCTCCAGCCTGAACCATCCGCTGGCCACCTGCCTCTTGCGCGTCATCCGTCTGGGCACGCGTCCGCGCAAGCCGCGCGGCCTGCGGCTGCGCCTGGCGCTGGAATCGCTGGGTCCGATTTTCGTGAAGTTCGGACAGGTGCTGTCCACCCGTCGCGACCTGATCCCCGCCGACATCGCCGACGAACTGGCCTTGCTGCAGGACCGCGTGCCGCCATTCCCCTCGGCGCAGGCGGCCGCCTGCATCGAAGCGGCGCTGGGCGCGCCGCCCGAGAAGCTGTTCGCCCAGTTCGAAGTGGACCCGGTGGCCTCGGCCTCGATCGCGCAGGTGCACTTTGCAGTACTGCACGACGGCCGCGAGGTCGCGGTGAAGGTGCTGCGCCCGGGCATGCTCAGCATCATCGAGAAAGACCTGTCGCTGCTGAAGGTGGTGGCCCGCATCATCGAGCGCCTGGGCGCCGACGGCCGGCGGCTGAAGCCGCGCGAAGTGGTGGCGGAGTTCGACAAGTACTTGCACGACGAACTGGACTTGGTGCGCGAAGCCTCCAACTGCAGCCAGCTGCGCCGCAACTTCGGCCCCGAGTCGGGCCGCGGCGACATGCTGATCGTGCCCGAGGTGATCTGGGAATACACGGCGTCCACCGTGTTCACCATGCAGCGCATGTACGGCATGCCGGTGGGCCAGGTGGAGCGCATGCGCCAGGCCGGCATCGACATCCCGACGCTGGCGCGCACCGGCGTGGAGATCTTCTTCACGCAGGTCTTCACCGACGGCTTCTTCCATGCCGACATGCACCCGGGCAACATCTACGTGTCGGACCGCCCGGACACGCTGGGCAGCTACATCGCCCTGGACTTCGGCATCGTCGGCTCGCTGTCCGAGTTCGACAAGAATTACCTGGCGCAGAACTTCCTGGCCTTCTTCCACCGCGACTATCGCCGCGTGGCGCAACTGCACATCGAGTCGGGCTGGGTGCCGGCCGATACGCGCGAAGAAGAACTGGAGGGCGCGGTGCGCGCCGTCTGCGAACCTTACTTTGACCGGCCGTTGTCGGAGATCTCGCTGGGACAGGTGCTGCTGCGCTTGTTCCAGACCTCGCGCCGGTTTAATGTGGAGATCCAGCCGCAGCTGGTCCTGTTGCAGAAGACCTTGCTGAACGTCGAGGGATTGGGCCGCCAGCTCGATCCCAACCTGGATCTCTGGAAGACCGCCAAGCCCTATCTGGAACGCTGGATGCGTCAGCGTGTCGGATTCAAGGGGCTGCGGCAGAGCCTGGAAAAAGAAGCCGCGCAGTGGTCGCAAATGCTGCCCGCTTTGCCCAGGCTGGTCCATGACCACCTGAGCCGTCCGAATGTCTCGCCCGCCTTGCTGGCCGAGATGATTCAATTGCGGCGGGCGCAGGAACAGAACAACCGGTTGGTTGCAGCGCTGGTTGGGGTGGCGGCGGTCGCCATCGGGGTCGCGTTATGGGCCTTGACCCGATAGGCGGCGCGATGATCTAGACGGCATCTGTCATGTTTCATTCATGAAACGGTCATCATAGCTTCGCGGTGCACGGCGAAAAATAGCGCTGCGGTGGATGAATGCAGCGCCCTCGCCGGCAAGGCGCGCGCCATTCTTAATTTCTATATCTATAGCCCCACTAGCGGGACGAATACAAGGGCAGACCATGCTTTATCCTGAACTCTTCAAGACCATGGAAGCTGTGCGCTGGAACATGGCGCATGACATACCCTGGGGTGATTTCGATCGCAGCAAGCTCTCGGACGAGCAGGCTCACACGATCAAGATGAATGCCATCACGGAATGGGCAGCCTTGCCGGCCACCGAAATGTTCCTGCGCGACAATCGCGGCGACAGCGATTTCTGCGCCTTCATGTCGGTGTGGTTCTTTGAAGAGCAGAAGCATTCGCTGGTGCTGATCGAATACCTGCGCCGCTTCTGCCCGGACCTGGTGCCGACCGAGGAAGAACTGCACAACGTGCGCTTCGAGTTCGACGCCGCGCCCGAACTGGAAACCCTGATGCTGCACTTTTGCGGCGAGGTCCGCCTGAACCACTGGTACCGCCGTGCCGCCGAATGGCACACGGAGCCGGTCATCAAGGCCATCTACAAGACCGTGGCCCAGGACGAGGCCCGCCACGCCGGCGCCTACCTGCAATACATGCGCCGCGCCTTGCACGATCGCGGCCAGGACACCAGCGAGCAGGCCCGCCTGGCGTTCTCCAAGATCGGCGTGCTGATGGCTTCGGCCGGCCGCACGCAGCAGGCCCTGCACCCGACCAACCTGCATGTGAACAAGGACCTGTTCCCCAACGACACGGTGCAGTCGCGCCTGCCGGAACCGGGCTGGCTGGAGCACTGGCTGGACACGCAGATCCGCTTTGACGGCGAGTGGGAGCAGAAGGTCGCCACCCGCATCCTGCACATCCTGTCCAAGCTGATGGACCGCAGCTTCGAAACGGTGAAGGACCTGAACCGCTACCGCAAGGAAATGACGGCCCTGATCGTGCCCAAGGAAAAGCAGATCATCCTGGGCGGCGCCTGAGGCGGGGCGATACAATCGCCGCATGCCTGCCGCCCGTTTCGAATCCAAGGTCCTGTCCCGCGACGAATGCGTCGCCGCCGTCGCCGCCGGCCGCTTGCCGCGGCCGCTGGTGTTTACCAACGGCGTCTTCGACATCCTGCACCGGGGTCACGCGACCTACCTCGACCAGGCCGCCCAGCTGGGCGCGACCCTGGTGGTGGCGGTCAACACCGACGAGTCGGTGCGCCGCCTGGGCAAGGGCGCCGAGCGCCCGCTGAACCGCATGGAAGACCGCGCCGCCTTGCTGGCCGCGCTGGGCTGCGTGACTGCGGTCACGTCTTTTCATGAAGACACGCCCGAGGCCCTGATCGGCCAGCTCAAGCCCGACCTGATCGTCAAGGGCGGCGACTACGACATGGAAAAGCTGCCCGAGACCGCCCTCGTCAAGTCCTGGGGCGGCCACGCGGTGGCGATTCCGTTCGAGTTCGAGCGCTCGACCACGGCGCTCGTGAAGAAAATCCAGAACAAGTAACCACGGGACCCCGCAGCGGGGTCAGCGCGGCTCGCGCAGCAAGCGGTTGATCGCTTCCAGGTCCGTTTCGGCCAGGATGCCGCTGGTGGCCTTCAGGCGCAGGCTGGTGAGCACGGTGCTGTAGCGCGCCAGGGCCAGGTCGCGCTGGGTGGCGTAAAGCTGCTGCTGGGCGTTGAGCACGTCCAGGTTGATGCGCACCCCGACCTCATAGCCGGTGCGGTTGGCCTCGACCGCGGCGCGGCTGGATTTCTCGCCGGCTTCCAGCGCCTGGATGCGGGCCAGCCCGCTGGTCACGCCGCTGTAGTACTGGCGCGCGGACTGGACGGCCTGGCGGCGCGCCGCCTCGTAGTCGTGGCGAGCCTTTTGCTCCAGCTGGACCTTTTCGGTCACTTGCGACGAGACGCCGCCGCCGGAGTACAGCGGAATCGACAGCACCACCCCGATCGTGCTGTCGATGGGCTTGCCCGGCGCGGCATTGCGCATGACGGCGTCGCTGGCGCTGCCGCTGCTGGCGCGCAGGTTCAGGGTGGGATAATGGCCGCTCTTGGCGATCTGGATCTCGCGGCCGGCGATGCGGGTCAAGAGTTGCGCGCGCAGCACGTCCAGGCTGGAGGCCTCGGCCTGGTTGCTCCAGTCGGCCACGCGGGCGGGCTGCGGCGCCGGCAGCTGCACGCCGTAGGGCAGTTCGGCCAGCGCGCCCGGCGCCGTACCGATGATCTTGCCTAATTCGTCGCGGCGGACTTCCAGGTCGTTCTGCAGGCGCAGTTCCTGCGCCACCACCAGGTCGTAGCGCGACTGCGCCTCGTAGGTGTCGGTGATGGTGGCGTTGCCGAGTTCAAAGTTGCGCTTGGCGGACTCCAGCTGCCCGGCCACGGCGGCTTTTTCGGCTTCGGTGGCGGTCAGCGTGTCCTGGGCATAGAGCACATTGAAATAGGCGTCGGCCACGCGCAGCAGCAGGTCCTGGTAGGCCTGCTGCAGCTGCACCTCGACATCGGCGACGATCAGCTTGGACTGTTCGAAGTTCTGCCAGCGGCCCCAGTCGAACAGCGGCTGGGTCAGGGACAGGTCCCAGACGCCGCGGCCGCCGCTGTAGGCCACGCCCAGGCCGCGGGTGCTGCGGGTTTCCTGGTAGGCGCCGCCGGCTTCGGCGGAGATCAGGGGCAGGAGCAGGGAACGGGCCTGGGGCTCTTTTTCCAGGCCGGCGCGGTAGTTGGCGCGCGCGGCGGCGTAGATGGGGTCATTGCCCAGCGCCGATTGCCAGATCTGGATCAGGTTCTGCGCGCGGGCAAGCGATGGGCCGACGCTTGCGGCGCAGGTAAAAACCAGTAAAGCCGTTAGCAATCGGACACGCATGATGATCAACGATACGCCGGGTCGCCCGGAGCGCCGCTGCCCCCGTCAGAGGGGCAGGCGCCCGGCTGCGGGGTTGGGGATCAGAACTTGAACTGCGAGACCGCGACGCCGCGCAGCGGCTTGATGACGGTTTCGAACAGGTTCACGGTTTCGAAGCTGGCCGCAGTGGTGCGGGTGATGCGACAGGCGGTCATGACGGGGGCCTGGCCCACGATCACGACCAGGCGGCCGCCCACGCGCAGCTGGTACTTCAGCGCGTCGGGAACGGTCGGCACGGAACCCGTGACGAGGATAGCGTCGTATTCGGTGGAGCCCCAGCCGTTGCGGGCGTCGCCGGTTTCGACCTTGACGTTGGTGACGTTGTTCATCTGCAGGTTCTGCTGCGCGAACGTCACCAGGCGGCTGTCGATCTCGACCGAGGTGACCTGCTGCGCCAGATAGCCCAGCAGCGCGGCCTGGTAGCCGGAGCCGGTGCCGATTTCCAGCACACAGTCGGACTTGGTCAGCAGCAGCTCTTGCGCCAGGCGGGCTTCCACCTTGGGCGCCAGCATGTTCTGGCGGGTGTTGACCGCGTTGATCTCAAGCGGCAGTTCCAGGTCGGAAAACGCCAGCGCGCGCAGGGCCGGCGGAACGAACTGTTCGCGGCGCACATCGAACAGCGCTTGCAGCACGTTGGCGTCCAGCACGTCCCAGGGGCGGATCTGCTGTTCCACCATGTTGAAGCGGGCTTGTTCTACGTCGGGCAGGGTCGAAGCGTTCATGACGGTCAGAAAAAACAGAGGAATCAACAGACCATTGTACCGATTCGTAGCGTCCTGTGACGCCGCGCCCCGCCGACAGATGTTTCAGGCGCCGCCTGGGCCTACCACCAGGCGTGGAAGTGATGCACCGGGCCGTGGCCGGAGCCCACCGACAGGCGTTCGGCGTGGCGGATGGCTTCCGTCAGGTAGGCCTTGGCGCGGCGCGCGGCCTCGGGCACGTCCCCGGTTTGCGGCAGCAGCGCGGCCAACGCCGCCGACAAGGTGCAGCCGGTGCCGTGGGTATTGACGGTTTCGATGCGGTGGCCGGGCAATTCGATCATGCGGTCGCCGTCGTGCAGCAGGTCGATGGTCTCGTTGCCGGGCAGATGGCCGCCCTTGACCAGCACCCAGCGTTCGCCCGAGTGTGCGAGCTTGTTGCGCAGGCGTTCGGCCACGCGCCGCATTTCCTTGACGGTTTCCACCGGGCGCTCTTCCAGCAGCACGCCGGCCTCGGGCAGGTTGGGCGTGAGCAGGGTGGCCTGGGGCAGCAGGGCCTCGCGCATGGCGCCGACGGCGTCGCGCTCCAGCAGCAGGTCGCCGCTCTTGGCCACCATGACCGGGTCCAGCACCACATGGGCCGGGGTCCATTTGGCGAGCTTCTCGGCCACCACCTGGATCACCGGCTGCTGGCCCAGCATGCCGATCTTGACCGCGTCGATGCGCACGTCCGCGAACAGCGTGTCGATCTGCTGGCCGACAAAGGCTGGCTGGACCGCCGAAATGCCGGTGACGCCCTGGGTGTTCTGCGCCGTCAGCGCCGCGATCACCGCGCAGCCGTAGGCGCCCAGCGCGCTCATGGCCTTGACGTCGGCCAGGATGCCGGCGCCGCCGGACGGGTCGACGCCGGCGATGGTCAGCGCGTTGGGGATGGGACGGCCGTTGGCGGCCTGCTGGCGGTTGCTCATTTGGGGGCGCCGGCGGTAATCAGCCCTTCGGTGGGCGAGCTGGGGGCGCCGCTGTACAGCTTCTTGGGCATGCGGCCGGCCAGGAAGGCTTCGCGGCCGGCTTCCACGCCCTTCTTCATGGCGCTGGCCATCAGGATGGGATCGCGCGCGCCGGCGATGGCGGTGTTCATCAGGACAGCGTCGCAGCCCAGCTCCATGGCGATGGCCGCGTCCGACGCGGTGCCCACGCCAGCGTCCACCACGATGGGCACGCGGGCCTGGTCGATGATGAGGCGCAGGTTCCAGGGGTTGAGGATGCCCATGCCCGAGCCGATCAGCGAGGCCAGCGGCATCACGGCCACCGCGCCCAGGTCTTCCAGCATGCGGCACTGGATGGGATCGTCGGTGCAATACACCATCACCTTGAAGCCGTCGTCCACCAGGGTCTTGGTGGCCTTCAGTGTTTCGGGCATGTTGGGGAACAAGGTCTGCGGGTCGCCCAGCACTTCCAGTTTCACCAGGTCGTGGCCGTCCAGCAGTTCGCGCGCCAGGCGCAGAGTGCGCACGGCGTCGTCGGCGCTATAGCAACCGGCAGTATTGGGCAGCAGCGTGAATTTCGACGGTGGGACGTAGTCCAGCAGGTTCGGTTCGCCGGGGTTCTGGCCGATATTGGTGCGGCGGATGGCGACCGTGACGATTTCGGTGCCGCTGGCATCCAGCGCCGCGCGGGTCTGTTCAAAGTCCTTGTACTTGCCGGTGCCGACGAGCAGGCGCGACGAGTAGGCGCGGCCGGCGATGGTGAGAGTGTCTTGAGTGGTCATGGCGGAGGTTCAAAGGGCGGGTGCGCACGATGCGAGGCCCGCGGGGACTGGCGATTCGTTGCTCGAATGATAAAGCACGACGCCGCGCGGCAGACGTGCCGGATGAAATGTGGCGTTCCACTATTTGCAGATCGCGGTGCGGACACGGGTCAGCGCAGGCGGTCCAGATCGGCGCAGATCGCCTCGGCGGCATCGATCAAACGCGGACCCGGGCGGTACAGGGCGTCGGCGTCGACGCCGTACACGTGCTCCAGCCGCGCGGCGGGCAGCCCCAGCGCCTGCCAGGCGGCCAGGTTGCGGGCGGCGTCCTCCGGACGGGAGATGCCGGCCAGCACGGCCTCGGGCCGCGCCGCCAGCACGCTTTCCAGCGTGACCTGTGGAGCGACCACCGGCGCCTGGCCGAAGACGTTGACGCCGCCGCAGACGCGCAGCGCGTCGCTGACGATGCTGCTGTCGTTCAGGGTGTAGATGGGATCCAGTCCCGCCTGCACGAACACGCGCACGGGGCGGCGGCCGGCATAGCGCGCGGCCAGGGCGTCCAGGCGCGCGCGCAGGGCCTGGGCCGCGGGCCGCGCCTGCGCCTCGGTGCCGAACAGCGTGCCCATGCGTTCGACCGCGTCGGGGATGGCGGCCAGGGTCTGCGGGTCGCTGTAGAACACCGGTACGCCGAGCTTGTCCATCACGCGCGCCAGCGGCGCAGCGGCGGCGGGCTGCCAGGCGATCAGCAGGTCCGGGCGCACGGCCGCCACGCGTTCGGGATCGGGCTGGGTGCCGTCGCCGATTACGGGCAACTGGCGGGCGGCGGGCGGATAGTCGCTGCCGCGGATGGTGGCGGCGATGCGGTCGCCTGCGCCCGCCGCAAAGACGAGTTCGGTCGCGTGCGGCGCCAGGGTGACGGCGCGCCGGGCGGGGGCGGTCAGCGAGACCGCCCGGCCCTGGTCGTCGCGGACCTGGATGGCCGTGGCCGGGGCAGAGGCAGGCACGGAAGCCGTCGCCGGACTTGCCGCGGAACCTGCGGCGGTCTGCGCCACGGCTTGGCCGGCCGAGGCGCAGACCGCGCACAGCAGCGTACCCAGGGCCAGGAACAGCCCCGGAACGATGCGAGAGCGGGCGCTTGCGTGGGTCATGCAGAAAGCCGATATAGCCAGCGGGGAACGCCGACTATATCGGATGTCCGCGTTCAATAGCGCAGCGTGAGCGACGCGTAGAAGTTGCGGCCCGGCGCGGGGTACAGGCTGTAGTTGGCGACGGGACCCAGCATCTCGAAGGACGCGTTGCCGCCGCGGATGCCGTAGGAGGCGTACTGGCGGTCGAAGATGTTGTTCACGCCGATGGCGCCTTCGATGTTGCGCGTGAACTTGTAGGCCACCTTGGTGTTGAACAGCACGTAGGCATCCAGTTCCTTGGCGAACTGGTTGGCCTGGTCGTTGTCCATGCGCGACTTGCCCACGTATTGCGCCGTGACGTTCCACAGGAACGCATCGGTGGGGCGCCAGGTCACGCCGGCGTTCGCCAGCCACTTGGGCGCCAGCGGCACGGTCTTGCCCGCCAAGTCCACACCGGCGTAAGTGCCGGAGCGGAACTGCGCTTCCATCCAGGTCAGGTTCGCGTCCAGCGACACGCTGCTGGAAATCGCGGTGTGGCCTTCCAGTTCGATGCCTTGGCGGCGGGTCGGGTCCAGGTTGGTGTTGGCGCCGGTGCCCGGGCCCCAGATGCCATCGGCCAGCGGGTTGTACTGGATCTCGTTGGTCAGGTCGTAGCGGAAGTACGACAGGCGGGCGCTGCTGCTGGCCGACTGCCAGGTCACGCCGATTTCCTTGTCGGTCGACGTCTGCGGCGCCAGCGGGTTCTGCACCGACAGCAGTTCGTCGGCATTGGGCAGGCGGAAGCTGCGGCCGACCTTGCCGTACACGCCGAAGCCGGCGGGCAGGTCCTGGCGCACGCCCAGCTGCCAGGCGGTCAGGTGGTTGCTGCGGTCCGACGCCGTGCCCGAGCCGGAGATCACGTCCAGGTCGTCGGATGCGTACTGGCGGCGCACGCCGGCGGTCACGTAGGTGCTGTCGGTGGCGCGCACCTGGCCCTCGGCGAACAGGCCGTACTGGTGCTGGCGCGACTGCCACTTCGACGGCTGGAAGTCGTAATAGGCGTTCTGGTTGGCGGTGGTCTTGGCCTCTTGCCCGTCGGCGCCGAAGACGATGCTGTGGCCGCCGTTGATCGGCAGGCGGTAGCGCACGCTGGCGATGTTTTCTTCCAGCTTCTGATCGCGCTGGATGTCGCCGAAGCCGTCGTACGTCAGGCCATCCAGCTTCTTCTCGCGGGTCGACAGGTCGGCGTACAGGGTGCCGGCGCCGATCGCCTGCTCGAGCTGCAGGCCGAAGGTGGTGGTGGTGGTCTTGACGAAGTCGATGTCGTTCTTCGAGCCGCGCGGGTCGTCCTGGTATTCGTTCAGGCCGGTGGTCGGATTGATCGTGCGCGG
The DNA here is from genome assembly GCF_017355315.1 of Achromobacter sp. SD115. Taxonomy (NCBI): domain Bacteria; kingdom Pseudomonadati; phylum Pseudomonadota; class Betaproteobacteria; order Burkholderiales; family Alcaligenaceae; genus Achromobacter; species Achromobacter sp. SD115. Next base: position 146,457 of record NZ_JADIJM010000011.1, read on the forward strand.
GCCGGGCAGTTCCAGCTTCTGCGTGGTGGTGCGGCCATACAGGCGGATCGAGCCGTCGTCATGGCGGAAGGTGATGCCGCCGCCGCCGCCTTCGCGGCGCTCGCCGCTGTGGTCGCGGTAGCCGTCGCTGTGCAGCGACTGCATATAGGCGTCGACGCCGACCTTTTCATTGTTCAGCGCCACGGCGGCGTCGTACTGGCGCAGGCCGTAGCTGCCGAAGGTGGCGGTGGCGCGGGCGGTGACCGGCTCCTTGGCGAAATCCGAACGCGTGATGATATTGATCACGCCGCCGGTAGTGCCGCCGCCGTACTGCACCGAGCCGCTGCCGCGCACGATTTCAATGCGTTCGACCTGATCCAGCGGCACCACGCCCAGGCTCGGCGCCGACAGGTCGTTGGTGTTTTGCTTGACGCCGTCGATCAGGATCAGCGTGTTGCTGGCGCCGGTGATGCCGAAGCCGCGCAGGTCGACGATGGAGTTGTCGCTGGAGCTGCTGGTGTTGATCAGGTGGATGCCGGCCTGGGTCGACAGCACGTCCTGCATGGTGCGGGCGCTAGCCGCGGCGATGTCTTCCGCGGTGATGACCGAGATCGACACCGGCAGCGTGCGGCCGTCGGTCGGCACGCGCTGGGCGGTGACGGTGACGGCGTCGAGCTGGGGAGTGGTGGAGGCGGCTTGCTGGGCGGCGGCGACGGCCGGGGCGGAGCAGAGCAGGGCGCCGGCATAGCGCCGGATAGAGCGGATTTTCATCTACGTAACCTCGATGCGACCCGCGACCCCGCAGGCCATACACGATGGGGAGGACGCCCACGCCGCAGCGGGCCGGTGAGGGCCTGGCGGTATTGCATGGACTTCCTTGCGATCGAACTGGCCGGTATCGGGCTGCCATGGGCGCGTCGCGCGCATGGGGACCGTTGCGGGGGCAGCACAGGCTGGAGCCCGGGTTTGCCGGCGCCTTGTGGGGCCGCAGTCCTGGGAGGTTCTTCCTGTTTCCCGTTTACCTTTCGCGCGCGGCCGGCAAGTGTTGCGTTCTTGCCTGGCCCGTACGCCGAAAGCACCGGTTCGGGGCCGAAACTGTATCACCCGGAGGCGCGAACAGGCCCATTTTGTTACGATCAGGGCTTGTTTTTGCGGCGTTTTTCGCTTTTTCGCCACATAGCGCCGCTGTCGCCAACTCCATCCGGACCTGCCCGTGTCGTATCCCCGCCTGCCTTACCCGCCCGAAGCCTATACCCACGGCGGCGAATTCGCCCGCCTGCTGGGCAAGCGCATCCTGATCCTGGATGGGGCCATGGGCACCATGATCCAGCGCTACAAGCTGGGCGAGGCGGACTTCCGCGGCGAGCGCTTCGCCGCCCACGGCAAGGACGTCAAGGGCAACAACGAGCTGCTGTCGCTGGTGCGGCCGGACGTGATCTCCGAGATCCACCGCCAGTACCTGGAAGCGGGCGCCGACGTCATCGAGACCAACACCTTCGGCGCCACCACCATCGCGCAGGGCGACTACGAGCTGCCGGAACTGGCCTACGAACTGAACCTGGTGTCCGCGCGTCTGGCGCGCGAGGCCTGTGACGCCTACAGCACGCCCGAGCGGCCGCGTTTCGTGGCCGGCGCGCTGGGTCCGCAGCCCAAGACAGCGTCCATCTCGCCGGACGTGAACGACCCGGGCGCCCGCAACGTCACCTTCGAGGAACTGCGAGTCGCCTATGTGGAACAGCTCAACGGCCTGCTGGACGGCGGCATCGACATCGTCCTGATCGAAACCATCTTCGATACCCTCAACGCCAAGGCGGCCATCTTCGCCACCGAGGAAGTGTTCGAGGCCCGCGGCGTGCGCCTGCCCGTCATGATTTCGGGCACGGTGACCGACGCGTCCGGCCGCATCCTGTCCGGCCAGACCGTGGAAGCCTTCTGGAACTCGGTGCGCCACGCGCGCCCCATCACCATCGGCCTGAACTGCGCCCTGGGCGCGGCGCTGATGCGGCCCTATGTGGCCGAGCTGGCCCGCATCTGCGACACCTACGTCTGCGTCTATCCCAACGCCGGCTTGCCCAACCCCATGGCCGAGACCGGCTTTGACGAAACGCCGGCCGATACCTCCGCGCTGCTGGAGGAATTCGCCCGTGCCGGGCTGGTGAACATGTCGGGCGGCTGTTGCGGCACCACGCCGGACCACATCCGCGAGATCGCGGCCAAGGTCATGTCGTTGACCCCGCGCGCCGTGCCGGACATTCCGGTCAAGACTCGCCTGTCGGGCCTGGAGCCGCTGAACATCGACGAGGACACGCTGTACGTCAACGTGGGCGAACGCACCAACGTGACCGGCAGCAAGATGTTCGCCCGCCTGATCCGCGAAGAGAAATACGACGAGGCGCTGGCGGTGGCCCGCCAGCAGGTCGAGAACGGCGCGCAGATCATCGACATCAACATGGACGAGGCCATGCTGGATTCGGTGGCCTGCATGCGCCGCTTCCTCAACCTGATCGCGTCCGAGCCCGACATCGCGCGCGTGCCGATCATGATCGACAGCTCCAAGTGGGAAGTCATCGAGGAAGGCCTGAAGTGCGTGCAGGGCAAGCCCGTGGTGAACTCGATTTCCATGAAGGAAGGGCTGGAGCCCTTCCGCCACCATGCGCGCCTGTGCCGCCGCTACGGCGCGGCCGTGGTGGTGATGGCCTTCGACGAGCTGGGCCAGGCCGACACGCTGGAGCGCCGCAAGGAAATCTGCGGCCGCGCCTATAAGATCCTGGTCGAGGAAGAAGGCTTCCCGCCCGAGGACATCATCTTCGATCCGAACGTCTTCGCGGTCGCTACCGGCATCGACGAGCACAACCACTACGCCGTGGACTTCATCGAAGGCACGCGCTGGATCCGCGAGAACCTGCCCCACGCCCGCATCTCGGGCGGCGTGTCCAACGTCAGCTTCTCGTTCCGCGGCAATGAACCGATGCGCGAGGCCATCCACACGGTGTTCCTCTACTACGCCGTCAAGGAAGGCATGACGATGGGCATCGTCAACGCCGGCCAGCTGGGCGTGTACGCCGACCTGGATCCCAAGCTGCGCGACCTGGTCGAGGACGTGGTGCTGGACCGCGCCGAGCCCGTGGGCAAGACCGAAGCCGACGACGAGCGCACGCCGACCGAACGCCTGGTGCAGTTCGCCGACAGTGTGAAAGGTTCGGGCGCCAAGAAGGAAGAAGACCTGGCCTGGCGCGACGCTGAAGTGGAAAAGCGCCTGTCGCACGCGCTGGTGCACGGCATCACCACCTTCATCGTGGAAGACACGGAAGAAGTGCGCCAGAAGATCTTCGATCGCGGCGGCCGCCCCATCGAAGTGATCGAAGGCCCGCTGATGGACGGCATGAACGTGGTCGGCGACCTGTTCGGCGAGGGCAAGATGTTCCTGCCGCAGGTGGTGAAATCCGCCCGCGTCATGAAGCAGGCCGTGGCCCACCTGATTCCCTTCATCGAGGAAGAAAAACGCCAGATCGCGGCCGCCGGCGGCGACGTGCGCGCCAAGGGCAAGATCGTCATCGCCACCGTCAAGGGCGACGTGCACGACATCGGCAAGAACATCGTGTCGGTGGTCCTGCAGTGCAATAACTTCGAAGTCGTGAACATGGGCGTGATGGTGCCCTGCGCCCAGATCCTGGAAAAGGCCAAGGAAGAGAACGCCGACATCGTCGGCCTGTCCGGCCTGATCACGCCCAGCCTGGAAGAAATGGCCTACGTGGCCAGCGAAATGCAGCGCGACGAGTACTTCCGCAGCCGCAAGCTGCCGCTGATGATAGGCGGCGCCACCACCAGCCGCGTGCACACCGCCGTGAAGATCGCGCCCAACTACGAAGGCCCGGTCATCTACGTGCCGGACGCCAGCCGTTCGGTGGGCGTGGCGACCAACCTGATGTCGGACCAATCGGAAACGTATCTGGCCGAACTGGCCGGGGAATACGAAGAGGTGCGTCGCCGCCACGCCAACCGCAAGGCCACGCCCATCCTGCCGCTGGCCGAAGCGCGTGCCTCGCGCCCCGCGATCGACTGGGACAACTACACGCCGCCGCGCCCCAAGTTCATCGGCCGCCGCACCTTCAAGAGCTACGACCTGGCCGAGATCGCCAAGTACGTGGACTGGGGCCCGTTCTTCCAGACCTGGAGCCTGTTCGGCCCGTTCCCGGCCATCCTGGACGACAAGGTCGTGGGCGAGCAGGCGCGCAAGGTCTACGCCGACGGCCTGGCCATGATGAAGCGCATCATCGAAGGACGCTGGCTCACCGCCAATGGCGTGGTGGGCTTCTATCCGGCCAACAGCATCAACGACGAAGACATCGAGGTCTACAAGGACGAGACCCGCAGCGAGGTGCTGTTCACCTACCGCAACCTGCGCCAGCAGGGCGCCAAGCGTGAAGGCGTCAGCAACAAGTCCCTGTCCGACTTCATTGCGCCCAAGTCCAGCGGCAAACTGGACTATATCGGCATGTTCGCGGTCACGGCGGGCCTGGGCATCGAGAAGAAGGAAGCGGAATTCGAAAAGGCGCTGGACGACTACTCCAGCATCATGCTGAAGTCCCTGGCCGACCGCCTGGCCGAAGGCTTCGCTGAGTGCCTGCATGCCCGCGTGCGCCAGGACCTGTGGGGCTACGCGCCCGACGAGGCCCTGTCCAACGAGGACATGATTGCCGAGAAATACGTCGGTATCCGCCCCGCGCCCGGCTACCCGGCCTGCCCGGAACACGTCATCAAGACCGACATGTTCCGCGTGCTGGACGGCGCCGACATCGGCATGATGCTGACCGACAGCTACGCCATGTACCCGGCTTCCAGCGTGTCCGGCTTCTACTTCAGCCACCCGCAATCGCAGTACTTCAATGTGGGCGTGATCGGCGAAGACCAGCTGCAGGACTACGCCGCCCGCAGCGGCCGCAGCCTCGAGGACCTGAAGCGCACCCTGGCGCCGAACCTGGGCTGACGTTTTGGGGGCGTCAGGCGTACATGCCTGTCAGCCCCCTGTCCTCCATGCGATTCTGCCCGCCAGACGACCGCGCCGTCACGGCGGCTATTCGCCGTGGTGAGTCTTTCCCTTGCCCACGTAGGGAATGGCGTGATCGATGGTTTCCCAGATATAGCGCCCGGACGGGCTTTGCTGCTCCTCGGCCACATGCGACACCAGGCCGGCCGCGCGCGAGATGACGGCGAAGCCGCGCATCAGCTCCGTCGGTACGCCGATCTCGCTGAGCAGCGCCGCCACCGCGCCGGTGGCGTTGATGGTGATGTGCTTGCCATAGGTCTCGTCGATCGCGGCCGAGAGCAGGCGCAGCGCATTGAGCGAGTCGCCCTTGAGGTCCGGTTCGGCCTCGGCCAGCGCCAGCAGCTTGATCGAGCGTGGATCGTCGGGCTTGTGCAGATGGTGGCCGAAGCCGGGCAGGGCGCTGCGCGATGCGCGGAATTCGCGGGCGATCGTCAACGCCTCCGCGTGGCCGTCATCGGCCTGGCGGATGCGGTCGAGCAGGCGCGAACAATTTTCCATGGTGCCGACGAACTGGCTGCCCACCGCCATCAGGCCGGACGCCACCGCGCCCTGCAGGTTCTCCGGCGCGCTCATGTAGATCAGCCGCGTGGCGATGGCGCTGGGCGTCAGGCCATGCTCCATCAGGGTGACCAGCACGGCGTCGACGATGCGCAGGTCCACCGGGCGCGCCTCGCGTCCGAGGATCTGCATGATCATGACTTCAGTGAACGTCTTCTTGCCGATCAGGTCCTCGACCAGGTCCACGTCGCGGTAGGACATGCCGGTGAGGTGATGCGCGCAGAGGCGGGTTTCGGGCGTTTTCATGGGGTCTCCTTCTGGGCCGCGTCGCGCACGGCGTTTTTCAGCACCTTGCCCACGCTGGAGCGCGGCAAGCTGTCATGGATGTGGAACTGCTTGGGCGTGGCCACGGGGCCTAGCAGGCCGCGCACGTGGGCCTTGAGCTCGTCCGCGCTGGCCTGCGCGCCGGGATGGAACTGCACGGCGGCGTGGACCGCTTCGCCCCACTTGTCGTCCGGCAGGCCGAATACCGAGCACTCGTATACGGCAGGGTGCGCGGACAGCGCGTTTTCGACGTCCACCGGATAGATGTTGAAGCCGCCCGTGATGATCACGTCGCGCAGGCGGTCCTTCAGGAACAGATAGCCGCGGGCGTCGATCAGGCCGGTGTCTCCCGTGTGCAGCCAGCCTTCCTGCACCGTCTCGGCGGTCTTCTCGGGCAGGCGCCAATAGCCGGACATGACCAGGTCGCCCTGCACCACGACCTCGCCGATCTCGCCGCGCGGCAACAACGCGCCGTCGGGCGCCATGATGGCCAGATCGGTGAGCCAGGTGACGCGCCCGACCGAGGCGCGGTTCTCCGGCGCTTCGAGGTCGGCGGGGCGCAGCACGGTGACGATCTGCGGCGCCTCGGTCTGGCCATAGGTGGTGCCCAGCACCGGGCCGAAGAAGGCGCGGGCGCGGTCGATCTTTTCGACGGGCATGGGGGCGCCGCCGTAGATCAGGTTGCGCAGGCGCGGAAAGTCGGCGCGCGAGACGCCGGGCTGGGCCATGATCATGTAGATCAGCGTGGGCGGCATGAAGCTCAGCGTGCCGCCTCGTTCGCGGAAGGCGGCGGTGATGCTGGCCGGCGTCACGCCGTCCAGCAGCAGATGGGCGCCGCCGCGCGCCAGCACCGGCAGCAGGTAGGTGCCGGTGCCGTGCGTGATGGGGGCGGCCACCACATAGCGGTCTTCGTGGGTGAGGCCCCAGCTGGAGATCTGGTTGATGATGCCCGCGTTCCATGCGTGGTACGGCTGCATCACGCCCTTGGGCAGGCCGGTGGTGCCGCCGGTGAACTTGATGGCCTGGGTGGCGTCGCGCGGCAGCGCGTGGCGTTGCGGCTCGCGTCCGGCGCAGCGGGCCAGCAGCGCGTCCAGCGCCAGCGGCGCCGACGCATCGTCCAGATGGATGTGGCGGCGGCCTTGCGGCGCCTGGGCCGCGGGCGCCAGCGGCGCGCCTACGCTGTCCACGATCACGATGGACGGTTCGGTGGCGTCCAGGATGCGCCCGATCTCGCGTCCGGTGCTGCGGTAATTGAGCGGCACCCACACCTTGCCGCTGGCCAGCACGGCCAGCAGCGCCAGGATGTGCCGCGCGGAGTTGCCGGCACAGATCGCCACGCGGGTTTGCGGCGCCGGGTCCAGCTCCTGCAAGGCGGTGGCCAGCGCCCGCGTGTCGGCGGCCAGCCGCGAGTAGCTGACCTGGCCTTCGGGACCGTCCAGCGCAATGCGGTCCGGATACTGCTCGGCGGCGCGGAAGAAGAAATCTATCGGGTACATCCTGAAGTTCCTAGTTGGCTTTGAGGTTTGCGCTCTTGACGACCTTGCCCCACTTGTCGATCTCGCTGGCGATCTTTCTGGCGTAGGTCTCGGGCGTATTGGGTTGCGGCGGCGCGTAGAAGCCGGACTGCTGATAAGAGGCCTGCAGGGCCGGGCTGGCCAGCGCCTTGTTCATGGCCTGATTCAGCCGTTCGATGACGGGCTTGGGCGTGCCGGCCGGCGCCATCACGCCGAACCAGGATTCCACGTCGAAGCCGGGCAGGCCGGATTCGGCCAAGGTCGGCGTGTCGGGAGCGGAGGGCAGGCGCTGGGGCGAGGTGACGCCGATGGCGCGCAGCTTGCCGGCCTGCACGTGCGGCAGCGACGAGGGCAGGTTGTCGAACATGGAATCGACCTGGCCGCCCAGCAGGTCGGCCACGGCCGGACCGCTGCCGCGGTAGGGGACGTGCAGGATGTCGGTGCCGGTCTGCATCTTGAACAGTTCGCACGACAGGTGGATGGACGAGCCGCTGCCGGAAGAGGCGCAGGTCAGCTTGCCGGGGTTCTTCTTGGCGTAGGCCACGTATTCCTGCACCGTCTTGACCGGCAGCTTGGGATTGACCACCAGGATGTTCGGAATGGTCGCCAGCAGGCCGACGGGCTCGAAGCCCTTTACGAAGTCATAGTTGAGCTGGCTGTACAGCGTGCGGTTGATGGTGTTGGCGATGGAGCCCACGTACAGCGTGTAGCCGTCGGGCGCGGCGCGCGCGACGATTTCCGCGCCGATGTTGCTGTTGGCGCCGGTCTTGTTCTCGACCACGATGGTCTGGCCCAGCTCTTCCGACAGCGACTTCGCCATCAGGCGCGCCACGATGTCGGTGGCGCCGCCCGCCGCATAGCCGACCACCAGCGTCACGGGACGCTCGGGATAGGGCTTGGCCGCCAGGGCCGGGGCCGCGAGCAGCGCACCCAGGGCGGCCGCCGCGGCGGCCCACCGCTTGCTTTGCATCTTCATTGTTGTCTCCGTCCTGTTTGTCTAATATTTGGACAGCTCTGCGTCTGTCCAGCTTCATATTGGGCTTTGATAGAGGCATCATCAACGCAATCTGTCCAAAAATTGAACAAACCAGAATCCGAAGGCTCGGGACCGCGCGTGTTGCGCCGCGGCTTGCGCGTGTTGGGCGTGCTGCGGCAGGCGGGCGCGGCGGGCATGCACGTGGTCGACATCGCTCGCGCGGCAGGCATGCAGCGGACCACGGCCTATCGCTATCTCGATGTGCTGGTGCAGGAGGGCTACGCCTTGCGCGAGTCCGAGGCGCCCCGCTGGCGCGTGGCCGAGCTGGGCGTGATGATGGCGGGCGATCCGCATGCGCAGGCGGTGCGCGGCCTGCGGCCGGTGCTGCGGCAGATCAGCGATGTCAGCGGCGATTCCGCTTTCCTCATCTGCCGCGCCGGCAATGATTCACTCTGCCTGCACCGCGAGGTGGGCAACTACCCCGTGCAGGTGCTGGCGGTCACGGTGGGGCATCGCCAGCCGCTGGGTGTGGGGGCGGCCGGGTTGGCGCTGTTGGCCGCGCTGCCACCGGCGGAGTCGGAAGAGGTGATTGCCCAGAACGAGCAGGCGCTGCGCGCCTATGGCGGCATGACGGTGGCGCAGATGCGGCGCCTGGTGGAGAACACGCGGGACCGCGGCTGGTCGGTGGTGGGCAATGCCGCGGTGCCCGGCGTGTTGGGGGTGGGTGTGGCCCTGTGCGACGCGGGCGGATATCCGCGGCTGGCCGTCAGCGTGTCCAGTCTGATCAGCCGCATGCAGGCGGCACGCCAGCGCGGCATTGCCGACCTGATCCGCGCCCAGTTGGCGCAAGACGAGGTCAGGGCGCAGCGCTGGGCGCTGCCGGGGTTTGCGGGCGGCTAGGCGGCCACTGGCGTTGGCACCCGGTAGGTCTTTTGATAGTGGACCGTGAAGGTCTTGAAGGCGTCCAGCGCCTTGTGGGGATCGTGGCCCGGCTTGACCAGGAAGCTGTCGAAGCCGACGCGCGCCTGGTAATGGATGGTGTCGATCATCACGTCGCCGACCGCGCGCAATTCGCCTTGCCACTGGTAGCGCGTGCGCAGCAGCTGCGCCAGCGAATAGCCGCGGCCGTCGGTGTAGACCGGGAAGTCCACGGCGATGAAGGCGATGCCGGCGGGATCCAGCGTGCCGTCGGCTTCGGCCAGGTCGCGCAGGTCGGCGTCCGGATCGAGCTGGATCGCGACCGGATGCTGGTGGCGGCGCAGCGTGGCGCGCGAGGTTTTCCAGACGGAAAGCGGCACGATCCAGCCTGGCGCGTCGCCAGGCACCTGGCCCTCGGCCGGGACTTCGGGCTCAGGCGTGAAGACGCGCGAGGCGTCGGCCTCCAGGCGGCCGTTGCGGATCAGGTGCGGGCCGGGAGCGTCGTGCGGATAGATTTCAGACATGGGCGGCCTCTGCTTGCTGCGCGGGTTTGGCGAAGGCGGGATCGGAGTACACGTCCTGCTTGAAGGGATCGATGCCGACGCGGTCCACCACGTCGATGAAGCGTTCCTCTTCGCTGTCGCGCAGGCCCAGATAGGTGCGGACCAGGCGGTCCACCACGCCCGCGACCTGGTCGCGTGCGAACGATGGACCGATGATGCGGCCGATCGCGGCGCCGCCGCCGCGTGTGGATTCGATGTCGGGCAGCGGCTTGGCGGCGCCGTTCTGGCGTCCGCCGATGGTGACCTGATACCACTCCTCGCCGGCCTTATCGACGCCGAGGATGCCGATGTGGCCCACGTGATGGTGGCCGCAGGAGTTGATGCAGCCCGAGATGTTCAGGTCCAGTTCGCCGATCTCGAACAGGTAGTCGAGGTTGTCGAACTGGCGCTGGATGGCTTCGGCCACGGGGATCGAGACGGCATTGGCCAGCGCGCAGAAATCCCCGCCCGGACAGGCGATGATGTTGGTCAGCAGCCCGATGTTGGGCGTGGCCAGGTTCAGCGTCTGCAGCGTGGTCCAGAGTTCATGCAGGCGCGCGCGGCGCACGTCCGCCAGGATCAGGTTCTGCTCGTGCGAGACGCGCAGTTCGCCGAAGCCGTAGTCGTCGGCCAGGTTGGCCACCGCGTCCATCTGGTCGGCGGTGATGTCGCCCGGCGGCACGCCGGTAGGCTTGAGCGACACCGTGACGGCGGCGTAGCCGGCCGCCTTGTGCGGATGCACGTTGGTGCGCAGCCAGCGCGCGAAGCGCGGATCGGCGGCGGCCAGCGCCGCGGTGTTGTCGACGTCCTGCGCGGCAGCGGCGTCATATTGCGGCCAGACGAAGCGGGTCCTGATGGTGTCGACGAATTCCTGGGTGATGGTGTCGGGGCCGCCCTTGATGAGCTGCCATTGTTCGTCCACCTGCTGCGCGTAGACTTCCGGCGTCAGGTCCTTCACCAGGATCTTGATGCGCGCCTTGTACTTGTTGTCGCGGCGGCCGTGCAGGTTGTAGACCCGCAGCGCGGCCTGCAGATAGGTCAGCAGGTCTTGCCATTCGACGAAGGGATTGATCAGCTTGCCGACGATCGGCGTGCGGCCGAGGCCGCCGCCGATCCAGACGCGAAAGCCCAGCTTGCCGTCGCGTTCGACGGCTTGCAGCCCGATGTCATGCACGCCCACGGCCGCGCGGTCCTGCACCGCGCCGCTGACCGCGATCTTGAACTTTCGCGGCAGGAAGGCGAATTCGGGGTGCAGCGTGGACCACTGGCGGATGATCTCGCACCACACCAGCGGATCCACCAGCTCGTCCGGCGCGACGCCGGCGAAATGGTCGGTGGTGGTGTTGCGGATGCAGTTGCCGCTGGTCTGGATCGCGTGCATCTGCACGGTGGCAAGCTCGGCCAGGATGGCTGGCACGTCTTCGAGCTTGGGCCAGTTGAACTGGATGTTCTGACGGGTGCTGAAATGGCCGTAGCCGCGGTCCCACTTGCGCGCGATGTGCGCCAGCGTGCGCAACTGGCGCGACGCCAGGATGCCGTAGGGAATGGCGACGCGCAGCATGGGCGCGTGGCGCTGGATGTACAGGCCGTTCTGCAGACGCAAAACACGGAATTCATCTTCCGTTAGTTGGCCATCGAGGAAGCGGCGCGTCTGGTCGGAGAACTGCGCCACACGCTGCTCGACTAGCTGCTGGTCGACGGGGTCATACACGTACATGTCTACTGCCCTTGAAGTCTTCTCGGTCTGAATCCCTGCGCTCGCCTGGCGCAATGCGGCAGGGGAAAGGGGTTCATAACCGTAACAGGCAGCTGCGGCGACCGTCTAAGTCATTCTGGTAATAAGGTAATGGGGCTCCCACGCTGCGCGCGCTGGCGCGCGCTTGCTGCCCCCCGAGGGGGCTGTCCCGCCTTGGGACGGCCCGGCGGCGGGACAGCCGATTCAACGGCCGATCTACAACGCGGCGTTTACCGCCCAGCGCGCCACCAGGACCAGAATGATGACCAGACAAGCCGCCATCAGCAGCCCGGTCAATATCAATGGCGCCGGCTTGTTGTTGGCGATGTCGGCATCGTAGCCCCGCCCGCGGCGCACGCCGAAGAATCCCCACAGCACGGATTTGACCGTGCGCAAGAAACTGAGCATGTTGTCTCTCCTGGCGTAGTGGTGGATGCCGTCAATGTAGGCCGCCGCGCGTTGGGGAAACAGATGCAGATCCGCCTTACCCGACCATATCAGACGTGGACCCGGCCGGAGCGCCGATGCCGCGCACGATATGGTCCAGCAATTCCCGCGCGGCGGGCGAGACATGACGGCCGGCGCGGCTCAGCACGTGCAGGCTGCCCTGGTTGAGGATGGGGTTGGCCAGCGGCAGGCTGGCCAGGCGCTGGGTGCGCATGTCAGCCGTGACCGCGATGGGCGGCGTCAACGCGTAGCCGATGCCGGCGGCGGCGAACTGCCACAGCGCCTTGAAGGACGAAGTGGTCAGCACGTTGCGCAGCCTGACCTGTTCGCTGATTTCGGCGGCCTGGATATGCTGGCGCACACCGAACCCCTCTTGCATGGACGCACCGGGATAGTCGGCCAGGTCGGTCAAGAGCAGCGGACGGCGCAGCCGGGTCAGCGGATGGTCGTCGCTGACGATGGCGCGGATCGGCTCGGGCCGCGAGTAATGGGTGCGCAGGCGGGCGTCGTTGGGCGGCTGGAATACCAGTCCGATATAGGCGCGGTCATCGACGATGCGCTGCACGATCTCGGAGGTACGCGCCACGTCGATGTCCAGCGTGACCTCGGGATGGCTGCGCCAGTAGCCGGGCAGCACGCGTTCGAACATCAGCTCCACGAAGCCTTCGCCCAGCACCAGGTCGATGTGTCCCCGTTCCGCCTTGCGCAGACTGTCGATCTCGGAGAAGAAACTCTCCTGGATGTCCTGCTGGCGCTTGATGTAGCGCGCCAGGATATGTCCGGCATCCGTGGGCACCACGCCGCGTCCGCGGCGTTCGAACAGGGCGATGCCGCAATCGCGTTCCAGCGCGGCGATGGCGCGGCTGACGGCGGACGGGTCCATGTCCAGCACTTCGGCCGCGCCGCGCACCGAGCCGCGGCTCATGACCTGCATGAAGTAGTGGGTGCGGCGGGCGTCGAGTTTTTCGTCCATGGCGGTGCTCCGAGGGGGAGTGCGGCGGCAGATCCACAGATACAATCTAGGGTTTACCCTTGCATGACCCAAGTTCATGCAAAATTTTCCCTGGAAAAGCCTTTCCGTTGCATTTTACGCAACGTTTATGCGCCAGCCCTGTCATGGTTGCATGCTGGGCCCCCGGCGAAAATCGGCCCTGCTGCGAGCGCCTCGCCGCCGCCGCGCTGCGACGCTCCTCCGGGGCGCCGGCCGGCCGGGATGGCGGCGGGCAGCCACGACGATTATTCACGTTCATCAGGGGAATCCGATGTCACACGCCAGCGTCAGCCTGGCCGCGCCCTCCATGCCGCTATCCGGGCGCATCCGCATGCTTGCCGCCATCTTGCTGGTGGTCGTCATTTCAGAAGCGATCGGCAGCGCCACCTTCAACGTCGGCCCGGGCAAGATCATCCTGCAGCCGATGCTGTGGGCCATCTTCATCGGCGCCATCGTCGCCGCCTGTGGCCAGCGCCTGCCGGCCGGCCTGAACATCGACACCGCCATGCAGACCCGTATCAGCGGTTATCTGCAATACGCGCTGCTGCCCTTCCTGGCCAAGCTGGGCCTGATGGTGGGCGGCGCCTTGCCGCAAGTGCGCGAAGCCGGCTGGGCCCTGGTGTTCCAGGAGTTCGGCCACTTCTTCGGCACCATGGCCATCGGCCTGCCGTTGGCCCTGCTGCTGGGCATCAAGCGCGAAGCCATCGGCGCCACCTTCTCGGTGGGCCGCGAACCCAGCCTGGCCATCATCGGCGAGCGTTACGGCATGAACTCGCCCGAAGGTCGCGGCGTGATGGCCGAGTACATCACCGGCACAGTGATCGGCGCGCTGTTCGTGGCGCTGATGGCCGGCTTCATCACCAGCCTGAACATCTTCGATCCGCGTTCGCTCGCCATGGGCGCCGGCGTGGGCTCGGGCAGCATGATGGCTGCCGGCGTGGGCGCGATCGCCTCCCAGCAGACGCCCGAAGTCGCGCACCAGGTGGCCGCGCTGGCCGCCGCCGCCAACCTGCTGACCACGGTGGTGGGTGTGTACTTCACGCTGTTCATCTCGCTGCCGACCACCATCTTCCTGTACGACAAGCTGGAGCCCGTACTGGGCCGCTTCTCGCGCGGCAAGACCGGGGCCGCCGCGGTTGCCAATGACGGCGCCGCGCAGGAAACGCCGGCGCACGGCGCCAAGATGGGCTTCGGCGACCGCCTGACCGCTTACGTCATCTGCGGCCTGTTCGCGCTGGTGGGCAACCGCCTGGGCTACAACGTGCCATTCGCCGACGCCTTGCCGGGCATGGGCATCATCATCCTGCTGGTCGTGATCGCCGACCTGGTGCTGCGCGTGGTGCCCAAGCTGCCGGCCGTGTTCGTGCTGTCGCTGATCGCCATGACCGCGGGCTGCCCGGGCGTGCTGCCGTACTCGGACCAGATCATCGCGATGGTCGGCAAGGTCAACTTCCTGCCGTTCACGACCGTGATCCTGGCCATGGCCGGCTTGTCCATCCTCAAGGACCTGCCTGCCTTCCGCAAGCTGGGATGGAAGATCGTGGTGGTGTCCCTGGCTGCCAACGCGGGCACCTTCCTGGGTGCGACGATGATCGCGGAATTCTTCCACTGATCTCCGTCCGGTCCTGAATGAAAAACCGCCTGATGAAAGCGTCAGGCGGTTTTTTTTGGTCAGGGCGTGTAGCCCGGCCGGTAGCGCGCGTTGTCGGTGACATTCTCGGTCGCGCCGATATTGGCGACCTTCGGAATGCCCAGGCCTGCCGCCTTCATCGCCACGGCGGTCTGCAATTCCTGGACCTGCGGGTTGCCCATGGCGACCCGGTAGGCCTGCAGCGGCATCAGGCCTTCGATGGTGCCCAGGTCGTTGGCGGAGCCGGCGCGCTGGGCCACCGGATCAGGCTGCGCGGTGAACGCCTCGAGCGCGCGGCGCATGCGCGATTCCGCGTGCAGGTCGCGCAGCGCGTCCGCGTTGGAGGCGCCGATGACGGTCAGCGCGGGCGGCTGGTGGTCGCGTTCGCGGACGGCTTGCGCGGCGTGGCCGGCGGCAGCGGCCTGGGCAGCCCGGACATGGGCAATGCCTTGCGTTTCAAGGTATGGGCGCGTGGCGTCCAGCGCGGCGGAGCGCGCGGGGTAGGGCGCGTCGGCCCGGTGGATGGCGGAGATCGCAGCGACGTTCATGCTGGGCCTCTTTTCTGGTGACAGGCCGGCGGATCGGCCCGTCTGGCAATTTCACTGTAACAGCTGAGGGCAGTCGTGGCGAAAAAAAGGCCCCTGACCAGGTCAGGGGCCCTAGCGACGCTGCCCGTGGGCCGCGCCGTACCCAGGCAGGTGATGGCCAGGGAGCCCGGCGGGTTCTCCCAGCCCTGCGCCTGCCCAAACCGGATCAGGGTTTCGTCGCTTGCATGGACGGGCGTTGGCTGAAGGCTTCGTACCAGGCGGCCGTGGCCGGGTGGCCGGCGCGCCAATCCAGGTCGGGGAAGCGGAAATCCAGATAGCCCAGCGCGCAGCCGATGGTGATGGTGCCAATGTCGAGGCGGCCGTTCAGCGAGGCGGCGCTCTTCTCCACCAGCGCGAGGCCGTCGCGGACCTTGCCCAACTGGCCTTCGACCCAGCCGTCCCAGCGCAGCGCTTCGGGACGCAGCACGGTTTCATAGCGGGCCAGCAGCGCCGCGCCCAGCATGCCGTCGGCCATCGATTGCTCTGTCAGTACCTGCCAGCGGTCCTTGCCGGCCGGGAACAGCGCGCCGCCGCCCAGGTCGTTGAGGTATTCGCAGACCACGCGGCTGTCGTACAGCGCCTGGCCGTCGTCGGTGATGAAGGTAGGCACCTGGCCCAGCGGATTGCTGGGGATGATGCTCTGGTCGCGCGCGACGGGGCCGGCCGCGCTGGGCAGCTTTTCGATGCGGTCGGCCAGGCCGAGCTCATGGGCGATGACCATGCACTTGCGCACGAAGGGCGATGCGGGCGAGTAAAAGATTTTCATGGGGATCCTTGTCGGTGGAGAGGCGTCAGTGTTGTGCATGCGCCAGATGTTGTCCAGCGATCCAGCCGAAGGTCAGGGCGGGACCGAGCGTGATGCCGGGGCCGGGATAGGCGCCGCCCATCACGGATTGCATGTCGTTGCCGGCCACGTAGAGGCCGGGGATGGGCGCGCCCGCGGCGTCCAGGGCCTGGGCGTCCCGGTTGGCGGCGATGCCGCAGGCCGTGCCGATGTCGCCGGGATAGACCTTGACCGCGTAATAGGGGCCTGCGTCCAGCGGCGCAAGGCAGGGATTGGGTTCGTGTTCCGGATCGCCCAGGTAGCGGTTGTAGGCGGTCGATCCCTTGCCGAAATCCGGGTCCTCGCCCTGGGCCGCGTGGGCGTTGTAGCGGTCCACCGTGGCTTGCAGCGCATCGCCGGGCACGCCCAGCCGTGCCGCCAGCGCCGCCAGGGTGGCGCCTTGCAGCAGATAGCCCGCATCGATCAGATGCTGGCGCGGTCTCCCGCCAGGCAGCGCCAGACCCAGGCCCCAGGTGTCGATGAAGCGCTGGTCGCAGATCAGGAAGGCGGGAACGCTGGGCGTCGCGCCGTTGTTGCGGTACATGGCCTGCACGAACTCGTGGTACGAGGCCGATTCGTTGACGAAGCGCTGGCCGGCGCCGTTGACCGCGATGAGGCCGGGCTTGGCCCGGTCCCACACCAGGTGCGGGTAATGCAGGGGCTGGCCGTCCGCGGATTCCAGGACGGATACCGGCGCCCAGAACGCGGGGCTGGCGTGGCCCGTGCCGAGCGCGGCGCCGGCGGTTTCCGACAGGCGGATGCCGTCGCCCGTATTGTCCCGCGGCGACATGGACCAGAGGCCGGTGGGCTGGGGATAGGACTGCGCGCGGCGCTCCGGATCCCAGGGAAAGCCGCCCGTGGCCATCACCACGCCGCGCCGCGCGCGGATGTTCAGCGTCTTGCCGCCGCGCGCGACGGCGGCGCCCAGCACGCGGCCGCTGGCATCGCGGTGCAGCGCCAGCGCCGGCGTGTCGAGCCAGTACTCGATCCTGCGGGCCAGCAGGCCGTGGAACAGCTGCGCGGCCAGCGCATTGCCCAGCAACAGGCGGGTGCCTCGGTGATAGCCGCGCGCGCGGTCGGCGGCATAGCGCAGCACCAGCTTCATGCTGTGGCGCCAGGCCTCGAATGAGCGCGTGGCGCGCAGCAGATGGCGCACGTCGGTGATGTTGACCATCATGCCGCCCAGCACCGTGAATTCCTTCAGGGGATCGCGCAGCGTACGGAAGTCCTGGCCCAGCTTGCGGCCATCGAACTCCAGCGGATCCAGCGAGCGGCCGCCCATCGCGGCGCCGGGCAGATCGGGGTAGTAATCGGGCGAGGCGGTGCGAGCGGCCACGTCCAGGATGCCGCGCGAGGCCAGGTAGTCCATCATGCGCGGGCCGGCTTCCAGGTAGGCGCGCTTCATGTCGTCCGGGGCCGCTGCGCCCACGGTCTGTTCCAGATAGGTCCACACCTTGTCGAAGCTGTCAGGATGGCCGGCGGCTTCCGTCTGCGCGTTCAGCGGTATCCACAGCGCGCCGCCGGAGATGGCGGTGGAGCCGCCAACGCGGCCGGCCTTCTCCACCAGCAGCACGTCCAGCCCTTCCTCGCGCGCCGTCAACGCCGCGGCCATGCCGCCCGCGCCCGAGCCGACGACCAGCGCGTCGACTTCCTTGTCCCAAGTGATGCCTTCCATGCTGCCTATGCTCCCGAGCCGCCCAGCGATTTGCCGCCGTCCACGAAGATGACCTGGCCGGTGATGAAGTCCATGTGCGGCGCGGCCAGGAAGGACACGGCATTGGCGATGTCTTGCGGCTGGCCCGCGCGGCCGGTGGGCTGCAGGGCCAGTTGGGCCGCGAGGCGTTCGGGCGTGAGATTGCGCAAGAGCGGGGTGTCGATGAGGCCGGGGGCGATGGCGTTGACCAGGATGCCGCGCGCGGCGAGCTCCATGGCCGAGGCGCGCGTGTAGCCCACCAGGGCCGCTTTCGAGGCCACGTAGTGCGGGTGGTTCTTCGCGCCCAGGTAGGCGCGCGACGCGATATTGACGATCTTGGCGCCGGGCGCCATGTCGCGCGCCGCTTCCTGCGTCAGGGTCGCCACCGCGAGCAGGTTGACGTCGAAGGCGCGGCGGTAGTCGGCGCTGTCGACCTCGAAGAACTTGCGCTCGTCGAACAGTCCCGCGTTGTTGACCAGCGCCGCCAGCGGCGCGAGCGAGCGCGCCAGCGCGCGGGTGGCGGCCTCATCCGTCAGGTCCACCACGCGGTGTTCCACGTCCAGTCCTTGCGCCTGCAACGCCTGCGTCTCTTTTGCGGCCAGCTCCGCGTTGCGGTCGGCCAGCACGACGCGAAAGCCGTCGCGCGCCAGCCGCTCCACGATCGCCAGGCCCATGCCGCTTGCGCCGCCCGTGACCAATGCCGTGCCCAGATTCATGAGGTTCCCCTATACGGCCAGGTAGCCGCCGTCCACGGGCAGCACCACGCCGTTCACGTAGCTGGCCATGTCCGAGGCCAGGAATAGAACCGGGCCCACGATCTCGTCGGCCCGTCCCGCGCGCGCCATGGGGGCGCGCTGCATGTACCAGTCCGTGCCCTGAGCTTGCGCGCGCTGGCCCGCCGTCATCTCGGTTTCCATCAGGCCGGGGGCCACGGCGTTCACGCGCACGCCGTGCGGCGCCAGGTCGCGCGCCAGCACCTCGGTGAAGGAGCGCACGCCGCCCTTGGACACCACGTAGCCCGCGGTCGAAATGCTGCAGCCATAGGCCACGATGGAACACAGGTTGACGATGGCGCCGCGCGTGGCCTTCAGCTGTTCGACGAAGGCGTGCGTGACGTTGAAGGTGCCCTGCAGGTTCACGCTCATCAGGCGCTCCCAGATCTCGGGCGTCTTGGGATCGTCGAAGGGGGCGCGGGCGGAAATCCCGGCGTTGTTGATCAGGATGTCCAGATGGCCGTGTTCGGTGGCGGACCGCTCGGCAAAGGCGCGGACCGCGGCGGCGTCGGTCACGTCCAGCACCGCGTCCGCGGCCTTGCCGCCGGCGGCGCGGATGGCCTGCGCGGTAGCGGCGGCCAGCGCCGCGTCCACGTCGGCGACGATCACGGCCGCGCCTTGGCGCGCAAAGCCCTGCGCGATGGCCGCGCCCAGGCCGCGGCCCGCGCCCGTGACGAGCACCCGCTTGTCTTGCATCGATATCATGGTCGGTCCTTTCGGCGCGCTAGGCGCCCAGATAGGCGCGCTGCACGCCTTCGTCGCTGGCGAGCGCGGCGGACTCGCCTTCCAGCGCGATTTCGCCGTTTTCCAGGATGTACGCGTAGCTGGACACCGACAGCGCCAGCTTCACGTTCTGCTCCACCAGCAGGATGGTGATGCCTTGCTCGCGGTTCAGCCGCAGCACGATGTCGAAGATCTGTTCGACCACCAGCGGCGACAGCCCCATCGACGGTTCATCCAGCAGGATCATGCGCGGCCGCGCCATCATGGCGCGGCCCGTGGCCAGCATTTGCTGTTCGCCGCCGGACAAGGTCGCGGCCTTTTGCTCGTAGCGTTCGCGCAGGCGCGGAAAGGTGTCGCACACCATGTCCAGATCCTGCTTGACCTCTGGGCGGTCGGTGCGCAGGTAGGCGCCCATTTCCAGGTTCTCGCGCACGCTCATGTCGCGGAAGATCTCGCGGCCTTCCGGCACCTGCACGATGCCGCGTCCGACGATGGCGTCCGCCGCCAGGCGGTGTATGGGTTCGCCGGCGAAGCGCACGCTGCCCGAGGTGGGAGCTACCAGGCGCGAGATTACATTGAGCGTGGTGGACTTGCCCGCGCCGTTGGCGCCCAGCAGCGCCACGATGGCGCCCTGCGGCACTTTCAGCGACACGTCCTGCAGCGCGCGGATATTGCCGTAGGCGGCCGATACCGCCTCGACTTCAAGCAGATGTTCAGCCACCGGTGGCTCCCTTGCCCAGATAGGCTTCGATGACCCGGGGGTTGCTGCGCACTTCCGCGGGCGTGCCTTCGGCGATCTTCTCGCCGAAGGACATGACGGTGATGCGATCCGAGATCGACATCACCAGCTGCATGACGTGCTCCACCAGCAGCACCGTGATGCCGTCGCGTTCGCACAGCTCGGTCAGCAGGCGGTCCAGCGTTTCGATCTCGCGGTTACGCAGGCCGGCCGCCGGTTCGTCCAGCAACAGCAGCTTGGGCGATATGGCCAGGGCGCGCGCCAGTTCCAGCATCTTCTGGCGGCCGAAGTCCAGGCTGCACGCCGGCGTGTCCAGGAAGTCGGCCAGCCCGACGCGCTCCAGCAGGTGCTCGACCCGCTCGCGCGTCTGCGCGGCTGCCGGACGCAGCAGCTTGCCGGCGCTGTCGGCGCCGTGCGCATAGGTGCCCAGCAAGGCGTTCTCGCGCACGCTCAGCGCGCCGAACAGCTCCAGGTTCTGGAAGGTGCGGGCCACGCCCAGCGCCGCCATTTCGTGCGGCTTCTTGCGCGTGATGTCGACGCCGTCGAACTGGATGCTGCCGCTGCTGGGACGGTAGTAGCGCGAGATGCAATTGAAGGTGGTGGACTTGC
The DNA here is from genome assembly GCF_017355315.1 of Achromobacter sp. SD115. Classification (NCBI taxonomy): domain Bacteria; kingdom Pseudomonadati; phylum Pseudomonadota; class Betaproteobacteria; order Burkholderiales; family Alcaligenaceae; genus Achromobacter; species Achromobacter sp. SD115. The sequence goes on from NZ_JADIJM010000011.1 coordinate 167,005, forward strand.
CCGCGCCGTTGGGGCCGATCAGCGCGTGGATGCGGCCGCGCTCGACCTGCATGGACAGGCCGTTGATGGCGGTGAGGCCGCCGAACTTCACGGTCAGGCCTTGCACGTCCAGATAGGGATGGCTACTCATGCCGCGCTCCTTTGAGTCGGTTTGGCCGCAGCCTCGCGCGAGGCCGCAGGCAGCGGCGCGGCCGGCGCTGGAGCCCGTCCGCGTGCGCCGCGGCCGGCGAACAGGCCCTTGGGCGCGAACATCATGAAGCCCATCAATATGACGCCGTAGATGATTTCCTGGAACGACAGCGCCTGGCGCAGCAGCTCGGAAATCAGGCCGAAGGCCAGGGCGCCGGCGATGGCGCCGCGCACTGAGCCGATGCCGCCTACCACCACCATCGTCAAGATCAGGATGGTGGTCTGGAAGCCCAGGCTTTCCGGGTGGATGAAGGAAGCGAAGGTCGTGTACATGCCGCCCGCGATGCCGGCATAGGCGGCGGAAAGCGTGAAGGCGGTGCGCTTGATGGCGTTGACGTTCACGCCCATGGCCTGCGCCGCCACATCGCTTTCGCGCACCGCGCGGAAGGCCGAGCCGAGCTGCGAGCGGGACAGGGCGACCGTGGCCCAGAGCAGCAGCGCTGCGATCAGCACCACGAAGGGGTACGCCTTGGCGTCCGACACCAGTTCATAGCCGAACAGCGTGGCCGGCGAGATCCGGAAGCCGTTCGAGCCATTGGTGACCGATTGCCAGTTCAGGAACACCCACTGCATCGCTTCGCCGAAGGCGAAGGTGGACAGCGCCAGGTAGATGTCGCGCATGCGCAGCGCCAGCGCGCCGATCACATAACCCAGGGCGGCTGCCAGCAGCCCGCCCGCGACGATGGAAATGAAGAAGGGCGGATGCCACAGATTGTTGATGAGGCCGGCGGTGTAGATGCCCACGCCATAGAAAGCGGCATGCGACAGCGCAAATTGCCCGGTCTCGCCGATGACCAGGTGCAGGCCCAGCGCCAGCACCACGAATACCATCAGCAGGTTCACCACGTAGATGACATAGCCGCTGGCGGCGAAAGGCAGGATCGCCAGTACCACGGCCATCAGCGCCAGCAGCGCATGGTCGATTTTCTTGCTCATACTTTCTTCACCTGCAGTTTGCCGCCCAAGAGCCCTTGCGGACGCAGCAGCAGCACCACCATGATCGCCACGAAGGGCGCAACCACGATGGCATTGGTCGAAATGAACAGCCCCACAAGGTTTTCCGCCACCCCGATCACGAAGCCGCCGACCACCGCGCCGGGCAGGCTGGTGATGCCGCCGACGATGGCCGCGGCATAGGCCAGGATGGCGATGTGGCCGATGTCGGGGGTGATCAGGATCTTGGGCGTGATGAGCAGCGCCGCGACCGCCGAGATCAGTCCGGCCAGCGCCCACACCAGCATGCGGATGCGGGTCAGGTTCACGCCCACCAGGCGGGCAGCCTTGGGATTCATGCCCACGGCGCGCATCGCGCGGCCAACCCGGGTGTAGGTGAACATGCCGAAGAGCAGCAGCATCACCGTCACCGCGACGGCGAAGATCACCAGGTCCAGCTGGGTCAGCACGGCGTCGCCGATGATGATGGCGTCGGTCGAGGCCAGCGGCGGCAGCGAACGCGGCGTGTCGCCCAGGCCGGTCTGGCGCACCAGGCCTTTCAGCGCATAGGCCAGGCCCAGCGTGGCGATCACCATTTGCACGCCCACGCCCTTGGAGGCGATGACGCGTTCCATGACGACGCGCTGGAACAGGCCCGACAGGACCGCCACGGCGAGGAGCGTGATGGGAATGACGAGGAGATAGGGCCAGCCCATCACCAGCGTGAGGAACAGGGCGATGTAGCCGCCGACCATGAAGATCTCGCCCTGGGCGAAATTCGGCACATCGGTGGTCTTGAAAATGATCACAACGGCGACCGCCAGCAGCGCGTACACGCTGCCCGTCACCAGTCCCGACAGCACCCCTTGCTGCAGGAACAGCCAGATATCGGCAAAGCTCATGATGTTTCTCCGGCAGCCCGCGCGCTGCTGCGCCAGCGCGCGGGCCCGGCCCGTGGCGGGCCGCTGGTTTACTTCTGGTACTGCCAGACGCTCTTGAAGGCGCCGGGCACGAGCGACATGTTGGTGCCGTCGAACTTGATGTAGATGGCGGACTCCTGCGCGGCGCGGTCGTTCGGGCCGAACTCGATCGGACCAGCCATGACGCCCGAATCGAACTTCATGGTTTCCAGCGCCTGCAACACCTTCTCGCGGGTGGGCTGGGGGCCAGCGGCCTTCAGCGCGTTGACCACCGCCATCGCGGGCGGCAGGCCGTAGGGCATGTAGGTCTGCGGATGGCCCGGCTTGGCGGCCAGGTCGGGGTAGGCCTGCTTGTACATGTCGTACACCCAGGTCAGCTTGGAGCCGCCCGGCACGTCGGACAGTACTTCCTGGATATAGACGTTCTTGAAGGCGTCCTTGTTGCCGACGTTCTCGACCAGCTGCTTCAGGTCGGCGGTGCCGTTCACCGCCAGCACGATAGGCTTGTTCCAGCCCAGTTCCTGCGCCTTCTTGATGATCAGCGCGGCGGGGCGGGCATACGTGGTCAGCAGCAGCACGTCGGCGTTGGCGGCGCGGATCTTCAGCATGGGCGCGGTCACGTCGGTGATGTTCGGGTTCACCGACTGGACTTGCAGCGCCGCGTCGCCCAACTGCTTGACCTGGGCCTGCGCGGCCTCCAGGTTCCAGCCGCCGTAGGCGTCGTCATGGTTGATGTAGCCGATCTTCTTGGCCTTCAGGTGTTCGGCGGCGAATTGCACCATCGAGCCGCCCACGGCGTGCTGGGAAATGGAGAAGGCGCCGTAGATGTACTTGGACGGTGGATACAGCGCGCCGTCGCCCGAGGCGTTGAGCATGACGAGCGGGACCTTCTCGCGTTCGACATATTCGCGCGACGCCACCACCGCGGCCGAGCAGGAGCCGCCGTTCAGCAGGAATACCTTGTCCTGCTCGTTCAGCTTCTTCACCGCGGCGACCAGGTCGTTGGCGTTGCAGCGGTCGTCCTCGATCACCAGTTCGATCTGGCGGCCATGCACCCCGCCTTCCTTGTTGACCTTGGCGTACCACATCTTGGCGGCGTTCAGCACGTCAAAGCCGTAGGCCATGCCGCTGCCGGACAAGGGCGCGAACAGGCCGATCTTGATGGTCTTGTCGGTGATGCCCGGCTCCTGTTGCGCCAGCGCGCCCGTGCTCAAGGCCCACGCGCATAGTGCAGCGGCGGCTGCGTAGCGACTGCTTTTCTTCATCTTTGTCTCCCGTTCTTTTTTGATGCGCGCCTTTGTTGGTGGATGGCGCTTTGCTGCGTTGCCGGCCTGGCCGCCGGAATGCCTTACTGCATGCGGTAGCCGCCGTTGACGTCGATGACGCTGCCGGTGATGTAGCCGGCTTCCTCCGACGCCAGGAAGCGCACGGCGGCGGCCACGTCGTCGACGGTGCCGATGCGGCCCAGCGGAATCGCTTGCGCGGCGGCGGCCAAAGCGCCGCTGCTGGTGACGGTGCTGCGCAGCATGTCGGTGTCGATGAGGCCGGGCGCGATGCCGTTGACCGTGACGCCCAGGTGCGCGGATTCGCGCGCCATGGCCTTGGTCAGGCCCAGCACCGCGGACTTGGCCGCAATGTACGAGGCGCTGGAGCGGTAGCCGCCCAACTGCGCCGCGACAGAGGTGAACGTGACGATGCGGCCGTGCGCCAGCGGCGCGGCCTCGCGCCGGCGCAGGTAGGCGCGGCCGCACAGGAACACGCCGCGGGCGTTGACGGCGAAGCTGCGTTCCCAGATGTCCAGCGTGGTGTCCTTGATGAGCGGGCGTTCGCCGTTTTCCTGGAACAGCAGCAGTCCGGCGGCGCTGACGAGCACGGCGATGGGGCCGTGCTGCGCTTCGATCTGCTCGAAGGCGGTCTCAACGGATTGTTCATCGCTGACGTCGAAGGCATGCGAGGCGTGCGGCGCGCCCAGTTCGTCGGCCACGCGGCGGGCGCGATCGGCGTCCACGTCCGAGACCACGACGCGCAAGCCGGCGTTGGCCAGTTCCTGGCAGATGCGGGCGCCTATCCCGCCGCCGCCGCCGGTGACGAGCGCAAGACGGGGAGCCTGACCCGTGGCGGCCGGCGTGGATACATTGGACATGCTGTCTCCTGGTAGCGTGCCGTCCGCCTAGGGTGGGATAGGTCCGCTGGATTGAATTTTTTGCGATTATGTATACATGATGGATTGGCAGGTATAGGGGCTTACCCCAGGTTCTGCTTGATTTACATCATGTTTTACGGAGACGCTTCGAAATCCGATGAGGCACTTGGCACTCCATGTATTCTTCATGTATACAATGCGGCTATGGACACGCTATCTCAACACGTTACCGACACGCTGCGGGACTGGGTGCTGCACGGCAAGTTCAGCCCCGGCGCCCGCCTGGAAGAAATCCCGTTGGCGGAAAAACTGGGGGTGTCGCGCACGCCGGTGCGCGCGGCGCTGGCGACGCTGGGCAATGAAGGCTTGCTGGAACATCTGCCCAAGCGCGGCTACACGGTGCGCGCCTATGACATCGGCGAAATCGTGGCGGCCTATGAGGTGCGCGCGGCGCTGGAAGGGCTGGCCTGTCGCCAGGCGGCCCTGCGCGGGCTATCGAACGATGCCGTGGCGGTGCTGAAGAATTGCCTGGATGAAGGGGACCGGATCCTGGGCAAGGGCGTCTTGCTGGCCGAGGACCATCTGCCCTACCAGCAGGTGAACATCACTCTGCACAACGGCATCCTGGAAGCGGCGGGCAACCCCTGGGTGCGGCGCTTCGCGACGCAGGCCCAGGCCATTCCCTACGCCTCGGACCGGATCATCCTGTGGGAAGACCACGGGATCATCCTGCGATCGCATGACGACCATCACCGCATCGTCAATGCGATCATCGCCCGCGACGGCGCGCGGGCCGAGGATCTGATGCGCGAGCACGTGTACTACGCGGGCATCATCCTGAAGAACAACTACGAAAGGCTGGCGCAGGCGTACCGGGTGTGAGGCACGCCTGCGGCCGCGCCTTAGCCGGCCGCAGGCGTTTCCAGGCAGGGCTTGAATTCGCCGGTCGCGGGGTCGCGCAGATACAGCAGGCCGGTGGCCACGCCGAAGTAGGTGCCGTGCAGTTCCAGGTCGCCCTTTTCCACGCGGCGGCGGATGGACGGGAAAGTCATCAGGTTGTTCAGGCTGTGTTCGACCGTGGCCAGTTCCAGGCGCTTCAGGTTGGCCTGGCGGTCGCCGGTGCCGGGGCCCAGGCGTTGGGCCACGGGCTCGATCTGCGACATCCACTTGCCGATGAAATCGCCCTTGGTCAGGGGCTTGGCATCGTCGAAGAAGGAGCGGATGCCGCCGCAGGAGGCGTGGCCCAGGACGACGATGTGCTTGACGTTCAGGCCATTGACCGCGAATTCGATCGCGGCGCTGGTGCCGTGGTACGAGGATTCCGAGTCAGGGTCACAGGGCGGGACCAGGTTCGCGACGTTGCGCACAACGAACATCTCGCCGGGGCCGGCGTCGAAGATGACTTCAGGCGACACGCGCGAGTCGCAGCACCCGATGATCAGGATTTCCGGGTTTTGTCCCGATTCGGCCAGCTTTTGATATCGGCTGCTTTCCGAAGGGAAACGGCCCCCCAGGAAAGATTGATAGCCTTCGGTGAGTCTTTTTGGAAACATGATCTTTTCTTCCTCGTAGCTGGAGCCAGGCGTGCTGGCGCGTCGGCGCACGCAACAAGGGGCTTCGTGTGGAAGCCCCTTTTATTGAGTCGACAAACGGAATTTTCCCATATTTGACCTTGCGCCACGCTGTCTAAACCCTGCGCGAATCAGGGTTTTTTGCCGCCGGGCAACCGGACTCGCGGCATGGGCGCCGTTCTGGTGCAGGCCGTAGGGGAGGCTAGCGGGCGTCGACGCCCAGCGCAGTGACGCGGGTGAACTGCAGCGGCGTGACGGCCCGGATCTGCTTGATCTGGCCGGGCGCCAGCGGGCCGACAACATCGTCGTGCACGCGGCCGATCTCGCGGCCCTGCGCGTCGTACAGCACGAAGGTGAGCATGGCGCTATTGACGTGCCGCGCGGACTGGTTGGACAGCAGGCCGGTGATGGCTGACACGTTCTGGTTGACGTCGCGTACCGCCTGGACATTGCCCAGCGTGACGCCATAGACCAGGCCCTGCGCGCCGGCGGCGCCAGACAGGCCGGCAAGCAGCGCGAGCGAAGCAAGGGCAAGTTTCATTGTGGTCTCCTGGGCAGCCGCGGTGCGGGCGCCATTTTCACCCGCAGGGCGGTCGTCGCCGCCTCTGGACTGGGGGCATGCTTATCTCACACCTTTCCCGTCCTGTACACAACGGGGCAAAGGGATGAATGGGTAACAGGGTGCTGGGATTGGTCGCAAATTCGCCGGCGAGCCTGGCTTGCGCAGAGGGAGGTCACGCGCCGGTTCAGGGCCGCGTAAGGCCTTGGCGATTCTTGACTTTCCGCACTCTTGCGCAGGGTTCGGGTTTGTTCGATCATGACCGGGCCGGCGATTGGGCCGGCGGATCGTGCGGCCCGCCTTTGCGACTGAATCCAGGCGCGCGGGCGCCAAGGGAGGAATCCATGCTTTCCCGTACCAGCCAATTGGCCTCGGCCTTTCTGTTGACCGCTTGTTTCGCCGGCGCGGCGTTTGCCCAGACCCCTGCGGCCTCCGCACCCGCCAAGACGCCCACGCCGCAGCAGCAGCGCATGGCCGACTGCAACAAGTCGGCGGAAGGCAAGAAGGGCGACGAGCGCAAGACCTACATGAGCAGCTGCCTGAAGGGCGAAGCCCCCGCGCCCGCCAAGGAGCTCACGCCGCAGCAGCAGAAGATGAAGGATTGCAACGCCAAGGCTACCTCGCAGCAGCTGACCGGCGACAAGCGCAAGACGTTCATGAGCACCTGCCTGAAAGGCTAGTGCCCACGCAGTCCACCGCCTCGCCAAAGAAAACGCCAGCCCACGAAACAGGCTGGCGTTTTCTTTGCATGAAGCGCTTGTCAGCCGCCGGAGCGTCCCGGCCCTTGCAACCGGCCCAGCACGTTCTCCAGCGTCAGTCCGACCGCCAGTACCTTGCGGTCCTCGCCCGGCAGTCCATCAACCTCCAATCCCACCGGCAGTCCGTCCGCCGACAAGCCCGCGGGCACGCTCAGCCCGGGCAGGCCGGCGTTGCTGCCCGGGTCGACGTTGCGCGCCAGGCGGCCGAAGCTTTCGAAGCTGCTGGCGTCCGGTGTCGCGGCCATCGGCTGGATCGGCACGGTGGGAAACAACAGGCCGTCCAGCGCATGGTCCTGGAACGCGCGGCGATACACGTTGATGAGCTCGTCGCGATGCGTCGCCATGGCGCGTTCATAGAGGGGTTGCAGCGGCAGCACTTCGCCCGAGGGCAGGGGCAGCACGCCCGGCACGATCAGGCCGTCGAAGATCCCTTTTACGTCCGGGCTGGCGATCTGCGCCACCACCTGCGTGAAGGTGACGCCGGTTGCGTAGCGGCTGAGATAGTCCGTCAGGTCTCCCTTCTGTTCATACAGGCAGACCGGCATGCCCACCGCGGCGTTGCTGGCCTCCAGGCCGGGCATGTCCAGTTCCACCAGTTGCACGCCGGCCGCGCGCAGCTTGGCCAGTGCGGCATCCGTCACGGCCTGTACCTGCGGGTCCAGGCCTTGCCAGAAGTAGCCGCACAGGCCCAGGCGCATGCTGGCCGGCGGCAGCGCGGACAGCGGCTGCGGATCTCCGGCAAGCACCGCATCCAGCAGCACGATGTCGTCCATGCTGTTGGCTATCGGTCCCGGCGTGTCGCGGGTATGCGAGATGGGCGTGATGCCGGCGCCGTCGTAGCGCCCCACCGAAGGGCGGAAGCCGGCCGCGCCGTTCACCGCCGCCGGCAGGCGCACCGATGCGCCCGTGTCCGTGCCCAGCGCGGCCGGTGTCATGCGTGCGCCCACCGCCGCGCCGCTGCCCGAGGACGAGCCGCCCGCGATCAGGCTGGCGTCATAGGCGTTGCGCGTGCCCTCGCCGTGCGCGCCGGGGAAGGCGGTGTTGTAGCCCGACACGCCGAACGCCAGTTCGTGCATATTGGTCTTGCCGATGATGACGGCGCCGGCCTCGCGCAGGCGGCGCACTACCGGTGCGTCCTCGGCCGGACGGAAGTCCTTCAAGGCGGGCGTACCCGCCGTGTTGGGCAGGCCGGCGACGTGAATGTTGTCCTTGATGGCGATCGGCACGCCCGCCAGCGGTAGTGCGGCCTCATCAGCCTGGCCGCGGGCCGCGTCGCGGGCGCGGGCCTGGGCCAGCGCGCCTGCGCGGTCCACGGTGATGAAGGCGTTGAGGTCCGCGCGGGCGTCGATGCGGTCCAGGCAGGCCTGGGTCAGCGCAACACTGGTGAGCCTGCCCTGCCGGATCAGGGCCACGGCCTCGGTGACGGTCAGGTCCGCCGGGGACGCGGCGGCCAATGGCTGGTTGGACGTATCGGACATGGCGCTTCCTTACCTGTGGGATTCTGTCGAATCCGTACCTATACAGGTCGGAGCGGGCGCTGTCGAGCGGGTCCCGCCGCAGCGGAGGAATCAGCCAGGCTTTCTCACCACGATGGTGGCCGTGTCGCTGGTGAAGGACGCGTCGTCCTGCACCTCGAAGTGCGTGCGCACCACGTCAGGCGCGATGCCGGACATATGGCGCAATGCCGCCACCAGCGTGTCCGGCGTGCGCATGCGCGCGACCCAGGACTGGAACTCCAGCGGCAGGCGGCGCGGCGCCAGGCCCTGCAGAGTGAAGCCGGCCTCGGTCAGCATGCGGGTCCACTCGGCGACCGAGTAGTCGCGCACGTGCGAGGTGTCGCGCAATACCTCGATGGTCTGCAGCCAGGTATCCAGCAGCGGCTCGCCCGGCGACACCACGTCGGCGAACACGGCGATGCCGCCAGGCTTGAGGACGCGGAAGGCTTCGCGCAGGCCGCGCCCGGCGTCCTGCCAGTGGTGGGTGGAATAGCGCGACATCACCAGGTCGAACTCGCCGTCGTCGAACGGCAGGTATTCGGCCTTGCCCTGACAGGTGGCCAGGTTGGCCAGCCCGCGCTTGGCGGCCTCGCCCGCAACCACGTCCAGCATTTGCTGCGACAGGTCATAGGCGGTGACGTGCTTGACGTGCGGCGCGACGTGAAAGCTGACATGGCCGCCGCCACAACCCAGGTCCAACAGCCGGGCTGCGGGGTGCTGCGCGGCGATGCCGGCCATTTGCAACAGGTCTTCGCCCTGGGCGTGTACGGCGCTGGTCAGGTAGGCGGTCGCGCGCGGGCTGAATTGGCGGTCGACGGCGGCGTCATGGGTGCTGGCGGTCATGAGGAATCCTTGGGTGGCTGGGCCCGCTACGGATGAGGAAAGCGTTTGGAAGCGGCGGCCCAGGCGCTAAGATAGGCGGCTGCCCATACACGTACAAGTCCATTGCTCATCCTGGTATGACTACTTCCCCCCAAACCGGCGCCGCCGGTCATGAAGGCTCTCCCTTGCGGCGCCAGGCGCTGGGCGAATTCGTGCGCAGCGCCCGCTCCCGCATCACGCCCCAGATGGCCGGCCTGCCCGAAGGCATGCGCCGCCGCACGCCCGGGCTGCGGCGCGAGGAGGTCGCCCAACTGTGCGGCATCAGCGTCACCTGGTACACCTGGATCGAGCAGGGGCGGGAGGTGTCGGTGTCGCCTTCGGTCTGGTCGCGCATCGCGGGCGTGCTGCAACTGGCCCGCGCCGAACGCGCCTATCTGTTCGACCTGGCCGACTGCGCCGACCCTCAGCACGGCCGCGACGATGCGGGCGCGCCCGGGCCCTTGCAGGAATGCGTGAATGCGATCAATGCCCCGGCCTACGTGCTGGACCGCGCCTGGAACCTGCTGGCGTACAACGAGCCGCTGCGCGAGCTGTTCGACAACTGGCCGGCGCGCGACCCCGAACCCAATCTGCTGCGCTACATCTTCCTGGACCCCGCCGCGCGCGAACTGGTGGTGGACTGGGACCAGCGCGCCCGCCGCGTGGTGGCGGAATTCCGCGCCGACGCCGGCGCGCATTTGGACGAGCCGGCCGTGCTGGCGCTGCTGGACAACCTGAACCGCCAGAGCGCGGTGTTCGCCCACTGGTGGACGCGCCACGCGGTGGTGGAGCGCGAAGGCGGCTTGCGTGAATTCCAGCATCCGGGCCGCGGCAAGCTGGCCTACCAGCAGATCACGTTCCGGCTGGCGACGCATCCGGATCTGAAGCTGGTGATGCTGCTGGGCGGGGGCGAGTAGCGGGGAAGCCTTGCTGCCGGACGCGGCCGCGTCTACTTCACCAGGCCGTGTTCCGTCAGATAGCGGATCAGGAATTCGCCATGGCCTTCGATGTCGCGGCGGATCTCGCGCACTACCGCTTCCGTATCGGCGGCTTCCAGGCCCGCAATAATGCCCTCATGGGGATGCCCGTCGGGCAATACCGGGAAAGGTGGCGTGTACAGGTAAGACAGATAGGACGCCGTCTGTACCCATAGGTTTTCGATCATGAATAGCAGGTGTGGCATCTGCGCAGCGGAATACAGCGCGAAGTGGAAATCGAAGTTGCGCGCCAGCACGGGAGCCATGAGCTGCTGATCGCGGCTGGCCATCAGGTTGGCGTGTATGCCGCGCAATTCGGCAATCAATGCCGGCGTGGCGTGCGGCACGGCGCGGCGCGCGGCGAAGCATTCGAGTTCCAGGCGGATGCTGCGCAGTTCCTGCAGTTGCGCCACGGTAAGTTCCGGCACCTTGACTGATTTGCCCGGGCTGAGCGTCAGTGCCCGTTCGGACACGAGTTGCAGCAGCGCCTCCCGCACGGGAGTCTGGCTCACACCCAAGGTGTCGGTGATCGAACGCAGGGTGATGGTGTCGCCGGGACGCAGCTCGCCCATCATGATCTTTTGCTTGATTTCCCGATAAATGCGAGCGGTCATGTTTTCCCGCTGCATCGGCGCCAAATTGATCGTCATCCTGTATTCCTGGTCGGCCGGGCCGCGAAGTTCAGCGCGAGGTTTCCTGCGCAGCCCCAATCTTACCGTCCTCACATGGACCTTTTACATTTTATAAAAAATAAACTTATTGACCGTGAAATTTATGCGGCCTATATTTTATAAAATATAAAAGTAGATGAAATGTCTGCGCTGCACCCCCTGGCCGCACCCGGCCTCACCCATCAAGGGACCGTGGCCCACCTGATCGCAAGGGCCCTGATCAGGCACGGCGTGACGCATGTGTTCGGGCAGAGCCTGCCCAGCATGCTGCATCTGGCTTGCGAGGAACTGGGGCTGACCCAGGTCGCGTATCGCAGCGAGAATGCGGGCGGCTACATGGCCGATGGCTATGCCCGAGTCACCGGCAAGCCCGCCATCGTGACCGCCCAAAACGGCCCGGCGGCCACCTTGCTGGTGCCGCCGCTGGCCGAAGCGCTGAAAGTGTCCATACCGGTGATCGCGCTGGTGCAGGACGTCAACCGCGATCAGACGGATAAGAACGCCTTCCAGGAGTTTGACCATATTGGCCTGTTTTCTTCCTGCACCAAGTGGGTACGCCGGGTGACCGAGGCATCCCGGGTCGAGGACTACGTGGACCAAGCTTTCGCCATGGCCTGCTCGGGCAGGCCGGGGCCGGTGGCGCTGATGTTGCCGGCCGATCTGCTCAACGAAGCCGCGGCCGCCACGCAGCGCCACGCGAACCTGGGCCACTTTCCGCTGGACCGCAATGTGGCGGCGGATGAGGCGGTCCAGACCGCCGCCGACCTGCTGGCCGCGGCGCAGCGGCCAGTGGTAATTGCCGGCGGCGGCGTACATGTTTCCGGCGCTTGCCACGCCCTGGCTGCTCTGCAGGAATCGGCGCACCTGCCGGTAGGCACCACCGTGATGGGCAAAGGCAGCGTGGATGAGCGGCATCCACTCTCCCTGGGAGTAGTCGGCTATTTCATGGGTCCGAACAGCGCCAGCCGCGATCTGCGCCCCTTGGTTGCCGATGCCGACGTGGTGCTGCTGGTCGGTTCGCGGACCAACCAGAACGCCACCGATTCCTGGAAGCTCTATCCGAAGAATGCCCGCTACATCCATATCGATGTCGACGGCGGCGAGATCGGCCGCAATTACGAAGCCCTGCGCCTGGCGGGCGACGCGAGGGAAACGCTGCTGGCTTTGCAGCGCGCGCTTGCGAACCGCGACCTGTCGGCCGCGCAATCGCGCCGCGCCGGACTCGAGGCCGCCATCCAGGCCGGCCGCGCATCTTCGTGGGAAGCCTCACGCGCGGTACGTCTGTCGGACCAGCAGCCGATCCGTCCTGAACGCCTGCTGGAGGAAATCCGGCAGGACGTGGACCAGGACACGATCGTGGTCGCGGATGCCAGCTATTCGTCGATCTGGATCGCCAACTATCTGACGTCCCTGGCGCCGGGCATGCGCTTCCTGACGCCGCGGGGTCTGGCCGGGTTGGGCTGGGGCTTCCCGATGGCCATGGGAGCCAAGGTGGCGCGGCCGCGCGCGCATGTGGTCTGCGTGGTGGGAGATGGCGGCTTCGGCCACGTCTGGTCGGAACTGGAAACCGCAAGGCGCATGGGCATCAAGGTGACGCTGGTGGTGATCAACAACGGCATCCTGGGCTTTCAGAAGCATGCCGAGAACGTGAAGTTCGGCGCCCATACTTCCGCCGTGCATTTCCACCCGGTGGATCATGCCGCGGTAGCGCGGGCAGCCGGCTGCCTGGGCGTGCGTATCGAATCGCCGTCCGATCTGGCGGGCGCGTTGCGAGAGGCCCGCCGTGCTGAACAGACCACCCTGATCGAGGTTATGTGCGACGAAAACGCCTTTCCTCCCATCACCTTCTTCACAGCGGGGCAGGCATGAAAAAGGATCCGAGCAGAGTCGCGCTGGTGACCGGCGCCGGACGCGGGATAGGGCTGGAAGTCGTTCGCCAATTGCTGGCCAAGCATTACCGCGTCGTGGCGGTCAGCCGCGAGGGCGTTGATGCCGAAAAACTGGGCGGCTCTTGCGCGCAGCTGCGCACCGAGCGCGCCGATGTCACCGACTACGCATCGATGCAGGCGCTGGTTGAAAACGTGCGCGCAAAGTGGGGGCCGGTGTCGGTGCTGATGAATAACGCCGGCATTTCGCCCAAGCAGGCAAACGGCACTTCCTCGGGCATCTTGGACATCAATCCGCAGGAATGGGAGTCCGTGTTGCAGGTCAATCTCACCTCCATATTGCGGCTGTGCCAGATGGTGCTGCCCGCCATGCGAGACCAGGGTTGGGGGCGCATCGTCAATGTGTCCTCGCTGGCTGGCCGGGCCAAATCCCTGGTGGCGGGCGGCAGCTATATGGCGTCCAAGGCGGGCGTGCTGGGCTTGACCCGCGCGATCGCCGCGGAGATGGGGCCGCACGGCATCACGGCCAACGCAATCACGCCGGGCCGCATCCTGACCGAGATGGCGCAGCAGGCCGCGCCTTCGGTAAACGAGAACTATGCGGCACAGATTCCGGTGCGCCGCCTGGGTACGCCGGAGGAGGTGGCTGCCGCCATGGTGTTCCTGGCCGCGGAAGAGGCTGGTTTCATCAACGGTGCAATCCTCGATATCAACGGCGGCTTCTACATGCCTTGACCGGGCAGCCCGACATAAAAAACCAAAGGAGACAAGCATGAAAGGAGCATCAAAGCTGGCGGCGCTTGCCGCTGCGACTGCGCTGTGCGCCGCAGCGGCGCCGGCCTGGGCATGGCCCGACAAGGAGGTCACGCTGACCGTCAACTACGGCGCGGGGGGCAACACCGACGTCGCCAGTCGCGAGTTGGCGCGCGCGATGGAGGCGGACCTTGGACGCTCGGTAGTGGTATTCAATCGGCCGGGCGCATTGGGCACCATAGGCCCGGCCTATGTGGCCAAGCAGCCGGCCGACGGCTATAACGTGGGCGTCGTGACGCTGTCGTCCATCGCCATCATGCCCCACCTGATGACGATACCGTACGCTGCCCGTGACTTCGACTTCGTCGCGGCTTATGGCCGCTACCGCTATGGCGTGGTGGTGCGGGCGGATTCTCCTTACCAGACTGTCGCCGATCTGGTCGCAGCCGCCAAGCAAGGCCCGGGCATATTCTTTGGCGCGCCTTCCGCGCCCAACAATCTGGCCATGTTCGACCTGGGCCGCGTCACGGGCGCCAAGTTTGAGCAGGTGTCGTACAAATCGGGCAGCGAGACGGTCTCGGCCCTGCTGGGAAAACAGGTCGATGCCATCGTCCAGAACCCCTCGGACGTGACTAGTTACATCCAGTCCGGCCGTTTGCGCCTGCTGGCATCCGCGAGTCCGATCCGCTGGCCCGAATTCCCGGACGTGCCCACGCTGAAAGAGGTTGGCTACGACGTCGAGATCGATTCCTGGCTGGGCTTGGCGGTACCCAAGGGCACGCCCGAGTCGGTCCGAACCCGGCTGGAGCAGTCCACGAAAACGGCGGTGGCCTCTGATCGCCTGCAGCAGACCTATAAGCAACTGGGCGTGGATCCGGTGTGGTTGTCCGGGCAGGACTACGCCAATATGGTCGGTACCACATACGAGCAGATGGGCCGGGCCATCAAGGCGGCCAACTTGCCGCGGACCAACTGAACCCGTTGCGTTGCCGCCGCTCAGCCCTTGAAGAGGCTGTCCTGCATGCCCGCTTCGACCAGCCCCTGCAGCAGCTTCTTCACCGGCGCGGGCAGCGCCACCGACGCCAGTTCCTCCGCCTGCACCCAGCGTTCCGGCCTTGCCGATTCGCGCAGGCCGGCCGCGCGCACCGGCACCAGCCAGGGCCGGATGTGCAGGCGGTAGTGCGTAAAGGTGTGGGCGAAGGCGGCCAGCTCGAAGCGCTGTTCCGGTTCCAGGCCCAACGCGCGCGAGGCGCTGTCCGGGTCTTGCGACACGTCGAACTCGGGCAGGCTCCACAGCCCGCCCCAGATGCCGGGCTCGGGCCGCTGTTGCAGCAGGAAGGCGCCTTCGTGCCGCAGGACCAGCATACAGGTCTCGCGTTCCGGGATCGCCTTGCGCGCCTTGGGCGTGGGCAGTTCGGCCTGGCGGCCTTCGCGCCTGGCCACGCAGCTGTCTGCCGCCGGGCACGCATCGCAGGCGGGCTTGCCGCGCGTGCATAGCGTGGCGCCCAGATCCATCAGGCCTTGCGTGTAGGCGGCCATGTCCAGGCCGGGCGCGGCCTCGACTTGCGCGTCGGCCAGCGCCCACAGCTTTTGTTCGACTTCGCGCTTGGTCGGGTCGCCGGCGATGCCGAAGTGCCGCGTGAACACGCGCTTGACGTTGCCGTCCAGGATGGGCGCGCGCTCGCCGTAGGCGAACGCGGCGATGGCCGCCGCGGTGGAGCGGCCGATACCGGGCAGCGTGGCGATGGCTTCCGCCGTGGGCGGGAAGCGGCCGCCCCAGTCGCGTGCTATCTCCTGTGCGCAACGGTGCAGGTTGCGGGCGCGGGCGTAGTAGCCCAGCCCGGCCCAATAAGGCATTACGTCTTCCTGCGCGGCTGCGCCCAGCGCGGCCACGTCGGGAAAGCGCTGCAGGAAGCGTTCGTAGTAGGGGATGACCGTCGCCACCTGCGTCTGCTGCAGCATGATCTCGGAGAGCCAGATGCGGTAAGGATCCCGGGTGTTTTGCCAGGGGAGATCGTGGCGGCCGTGGCGGCGTTGCCAGTCGACGATACGAGGGGCGAAGTCCATGGCGGCAATTATCGCATCGCCCTATTGCCGGGGGTGGGGCGAGAGGTTACAACCAATGGAAACAGAAGCGCGCCAGCGCCCGCAATTCACGTCCCTTGCTCGCCCGCGTGCGCTTCAAGAGGGTGTCGCGCGTTGCCGGCAGGGGTTCCTGGATCCCTTGGAGTCGACATGAACGCTCCTGTTTCGCCTGCCTTGCGTGCCGCGCTCGAATCCGTCCAGCTGGACGACAAGTACACCCTGGAATCCGGGCGCGCCTGGATGAGCGGCATCCACGCCCTGGTCCGCCTGCCCATGATGCAGCGCGTGCGCGATGCGCGCGCCGGCCTGAACACGGCGGGCTTCGTGTCCGGCTATCGCGGCTCTCCCTTGGGCGGTGTGGACCAGAACATGTGGAAGGCGGCCAAATACCTGAAGGCCCGCCACGTCGAGTTCCAGCCCGGCATCAACGAAGACCTGGCCGCCACCGCGGTGTGGGGCTCGCAGCAGGTCAATCTGTTTCCGGGCGCCAAGTACGACGGCGTCTTCGGCATGTGGTACGGCAAGGGGCCGGGCGTGGACCGCTGCGGCGACGTTTTCAAGCACGCCAACGCCGCCGGCACCTCGCGCCATGGCGGCGTGCTGGTGGTGGCGGGGGACGACCACCCCGCCAAGTCCTCGACCTTGCCGCACCAGAGCGACCACATCCTCAAGGCCTGCATGATTCCGGCGCTGTTTCCTTCCAGCGTGCAGGAGGTGCTGGACTACGGGCTGCATGGCTGGGCGATGAGCCGCTACGCGGGCGTCTGGGTGGGCATGAAGTGCATCACCGATATCGTCGAAGTCTCCGCCTCCGTGGACGTGGATCCGCATCGCGTGGAGATCCTGCTGCCGCGGGACTTCCAGCTGCCGGCCGATGGCCTGAACATCCGTCTGCCCGACACGCCGCTGCAGCAAGAGGCCCGCCTGCTCGATTACAAGCTTTATGCCGCGTTGGCCTATGCCCGCGCCAATAAGCTCAACCGAGAACTCTGGCAGGTGCCGCAACGCGACGCGCGCTTCGGCATCATGACGTCCGGCAAGGCTTATCTGGACACGCGCCAGGCGCTGTCCGACCTGGGCCTGTCCGAGGCCGTGTGCCAGCGCATCGGCCTGCGCCTGTTCAAGGTGGGCATGGTCTGGCCGCTGGAATCCACCGGCATGCAGCGCTTCGCCGAAGGCCTGGACGAGATCCTGGTCGTGGAGGAAAAGCGCCAGGTGCTGGAGTATCAGCTGAAGGAAGAACTGTTCAGCTGGATCGGCAGCGGCAAGAAGATTCCGCGCGTGGTCGGCAAGTTCGACGACAAGGACGGCGGCGAATGGTCGGTGCCGCAAGGCAATTGGCTGCTGCCGGCGCACTACGAATTCTCGCCCGCCATGGTGGCGCGCGCCATCGCCGCGCGCCTGCTGCGTTTCGAGTTGCCGGGGGACGTGCGCGCCGGCATCGAGGCGCGCCTGGCCTTCATCAGCGGCCGCGAACAGGAGCTGGCGCGCCCGCGCGTGGTCGAAGAGCGCAAGCCCTGGTTCTGTTCGGGCTGTCCGCACAACACCTCGACCCGCCTGCCGGAAGGCTCGCGCGGGATGGCCGGCATAGGCTGCCACTACATGGTCAGGTGGATGGACCGCAGCACCGATGTGTTCACGCAAATGGGCGGCGAGGGCGTGCCCTGGGTGGGACAGGCGCCATTCACCGAGGAAAAGCACGTGTTCGCCAACCTGGGCGACGGCACCTACTTCCATTCGGGCCTTTTGGCGATACGCGCGGCGGTAGCGGCCAAGGTGCCGATCACTTACAAGATCCTGTTCAACGATGCGGTGGCGATGACCGGTGGACAGCCGGTGGACGGTCCCTTGAGCGTGCCGATGATCAGTTGCCAGATGGCCGCCGAAGGCATCGAGAAAATCGTGGTGGTCACCGACGATCCTGACAAGTACAAGCAGATCGAAGGATTGGCGCCCGGTGTGCCGGTGCGGCACCGGGACGAGCTCGATGCGGTCATGCGCGAACTGCGCGAGCATCCCGCGGTATCGGTGCTGATCTACGACCAGACCTGCGCCACCGAGAAGCGGCGCCGCCGCAAGCGCAACGCCTACCCGGACCCGGCCCGCCGCGTGCTCATCAACGAGCGCGTGTGCGAGGGTTGCGGCGACTGTTCGCAGAAATCGCATTGCTTGTCGGTGGAACCCCTGGACACCGAGTTCGGCCGCAAGCGCACAATCAACCAGTCCAGCTGCAACAAGGATTTCTCCTGTCTGAAGGGCTTCTGCCCCAGCTTCGTGACGGTGGAGGGCGGCAAGCTCAAGAAGCCAGGCGCGCTGGAGCAGGACGGCGCCATCGACGCAGACGTGCCACACCCGGCCGCGCGTGAACTGCACCAGCCCTACGGTGTCTTCATCGCCGGCGTGGGCGGCACGGGCGTGGTCACCATAGGCCAGCTGCTGGGCATGGCCGCACACCTGGAGGGCAAGGGCTGTTCGGTGCTGGATATGGCGGGCCTGGCGCAGAAGGGCGGCGCCGTGTATTCGCACGTGGTGCTGGCGCGGACGCCGGATCACCTGCTGAATACGCGGGTCGCCATGGGCGAAGCCGACCTGCTGCTGGCCGGCGACCTGGTCGTGGCCACCAGCGCGGAATCGATGGCGCGGCTGAATCCGGATCGCACGCGCGTGCTGCTCAACAGCGACACCGCGCCGACCGCCGCCTTCGTCAGCAATCCGGACTGGGCCCTGCCGGGCGCGGCCCTGACCGCCGACCTGGTGGCCGCCTGCGGCAAGGAGCACTTGGCCGCCGTCGACGCCGCCGCGCTGGCCGTGGGCCTGCTGGGCGATGCGATCTATTCCAATCCGCTCATGATGGGCTACGCCTACCAGAAGGGCTGGATTCCGCTGTCGCAGGAGGCGCTCCTGCGCGCCATCGAACTGAACGGCCAGCAGGTGCCGAACAATCTCGCCGCCTTCGCCTGGGGGCGCCGCGCGGCGCACGATCTGGCGGACGTGAAGCGCCTGATCGCCAACGGCGGCGCTCCGTCGCAACCGGAAGGCATCATCGAACTCAAGCGCCCGCGCGCCGCCAGCCCGGTGTTGGAACTGAAGCAGCCCACGGGCGAGCTGGAGCGGCTGGTGGCGGTGCGCAAAGCCTTCTTGACCGATTACCAGAACGTGGCCTACGCCCGGCAATACACCGAGCTGGTGGACAAAGTGGCGAAGGCCGAGCGCGAGGCCACGGGCACCAACCGGCTGGCGCTGGCGGTGGCGCGCTACTACTTCAAGCTGATGGCTTACAAGGACGAGTACGAAGTCGCGCGGCTGTACTCAGACGGCGAGTTCCTCAAGCGCGTGCAGGCGCAGTTCGAAGGCGACTGGAAGCTGCGCTTCCACTTGGCCCCGCCGCTGTTCGCGCGGCGCGACAAGGACGGCCACCTGATCAAGCGCAGCTACGGTCCGGGCATGTTGCGCGTCTTCCGTGTGCTGGCGCGGATGCGCGGCTTGCGCGGAACGAAGCTGGACCCGTTCGGCTACACGGCCGAGCGCCGCGCCGAGCGCGAGCTGATCCGCGAGTACCGGGAGACGACGACGGCGATCTTGTCGAAATTGAATCGCGGGAACCTGGAGCGTGCGGTGGCATTGGCCAGTTTGCCCGAGGATATCCGGGGATACGGGCATGTGAAGGAGGCGGCGATGGAGAGGGTGGCTTTGCGGAGGGAGGAGTTGCTGAAGGGATTTAGCGCGACTGTGGTGTCTATCGGGGGAGTGCGGGTGGCTTGATGCAGGAGCGCTGAACGCAAAGTCCCAGCGCTACTCAGACATCGGATCCTGAAACTGTGAGCACTTGACCTGCACCAGCTTGCGGTCTTGCAAGCGCAAGGCCGTCAGCGACCCGCCCCACACGCACCCCGTGTCCAGGCAGATCACATCCGGTCGCTGCAGCAGCCCCAGCGTCGACCAATGCCCGAACACGGTCGTGATATTCCGCGTGGCGCGGTTGGGCACGTCGAACCAGGGCACCAGCCCGGTCGGCCAGGCGCCCGGCGTCACCTTGGTGGCGAATTCCATGTGGCCATTGGGCGTGCACAGGCGGATCCGCGTCAGCGCGTTGATGATGACCCGCATGCGCTTGCCGCCCTTGTGGTCTTCCTTCCAGGTGGCGGGTTCGTTGCCGTACATCTTCTGCAGCGCCTTTTGCCAGTTCGGCCCGCGCAGGGCGTCCTGGACTTCGCCGGCCAGGGCCAGCGTCTTGGCGACGTCCCATTTGGCCAGCGTGCCGGCGTGGACCAGCAGATGGTTCTGCTCGAAATGGGCCAGCGGGCGAAAGCGCAGCCAGTTGATCAGGTCGACCGCGTCCGGCGCCCGCAGGACGTCCTCGAGCGTGTCCGATTTGGAAGGCTTGCGTACCCCCGCGGCCGTGGCCAGCAGGTGCAGGTCATGGTTACCCAATACCGTGGTCGCGCGGTCGCCCAGGTCGATGATGCGGCGCAGGGTTTCCAGCGACTGGGGGCCGCGGTTGACCAGGTCACCGGCGAACCAGAGACGCGACTGGGGATCGCCGACCAGTTCGGGGTGGGACAGCAAGCGATCCAGCGGCGAGCAGCAGCCCTGCACGTCGCCGATCATCCAGATACTGCCGTTCATGCGGGACTTTTGCTCCAAGGCCAACGTTGTTGCACGATCCGCGTGATGGTGTGGCGGTACTCCATGTAGCCCATGGCGCCCAGCGCCACGATCATGGCGCCGATGTTCGGGCCCAGAGCGGTCAGCCAGGCCGGCCATTTGCCCAGCATGCCCACGTTCAGGGCCAACTGGTTCAGCATGAAGAAGCCCACGCCCAGCAGGATGCCGATGAAAACCTTGGCGCCTACGCCGCCGCGGCGCGTCTGCATCAAGCCGATGGGGGCGGCGATGGTGATCATGACCAGCAGGGTGAACGGATATGCCAGTTTGCGCCACAAGGCGACGACCTGTCGACCATATTGCAGCTGGTTGTTGCGCAAATAATCCACATAGTCCAGCAGCGTGGCGATGGACATGCGTTCAGGGGTCAGCACGCGGGCCAGCAGGCGCTCGGCGCTGAGCGTGGTGTCGATATTGCGCTCGGGTACCTTGACCACGGTGGCGGGCGGGTGCTTGGGCGGACGCGCGTTGGCCAGCGCTTCGGCCGCTTCGTCGTCCAACCGGGTTTCGGTGACGTCCTTGAGCAGCAGGTCGCCGTGGGTGAACAGGCCGGTCGGCGCGGTGGACAGCGCGGACAGCGTCTGGTCCTTTTTGAATTCATAGAGGGTCACCGCGCTGACCTGGCCGTCGCCCTTGAGTTCACCAATATTGATGATGCGGGTGCCGCCGTCGGCGGTGGGTTCCTTGAACCAGTAGCCGCTTTTGAGGCGGTCGCCGCCGGCCTTGCCGCGGAACAGCAGGTTGGCCTCGCCGGACTTGATTTCGGCCCAGGGCGTAACGTACTCGGACAGCAGGCCGGCGCCTATCATCAGCGGGATCGTGACGATCCAGAGCATGCGCAGCAGCTTCATGCCGCTGACGCCGGACACGCGCAGGATGACCAGTTCGTTGCGCTGGGCCAGGCCCGCCAGCGCCAGGATGGCGCCGATCAGCAGGCCGATGGGCAGAAGGTCGTAGAGACGGGTGGGAATCGCCAGGGCCTGCATGTAGAGCAAGGCCATCATGGAGAACTTGTCGCCCACGTTGTCCAGATCGTCCACCAGCGCGAAGAACGTGAAAAGGCCCAGCAGGGCCATGAGGACCACTGCGCAAGAGCGATAGATCTCGCGGGCCAGGTAGCGACGTGCGGTGCGCATGAAAGAAAGGATGAACGCCTAAACCCGAAAGCTTAACAAATCCCGCCGCCGAGGGTGGGGCCGGAGGGCTGGATCCGTGTCAGGGAATCTCGACCATCTGCATCCGCCGCGTCAGGACGCCGACCCGGGAGTTCAGATACCGGGTGTTGCGGTGGGCGTCGTAGAAGCGCGGGTTGGGCAGCATGGCCGCCAGCCGGGCCGACTGGCTGGCGCCCAGGTTGGCGGCGGTGGTGTTGAAATAATGCTTGGCGGCGGCCTGGGCGCCGAACACGCCTTCGCCCCATTCCGCCACGTTCAGATACAGCTCCAGGATCCGCTCCTTGCTCATGACATGTTCGATCATGTAAGTCAGGACGAGTTCCTGGCCCTTGCGGATGTAGCTGCGGGAGCTGGACAGGAACAGGTTCTTGGCCAACTGCTGGGTGATGGTGGAGCCGCCGCGCATCTTGCTGCGGCCGGCATCCTGCTGCTTCTGGTTGTACTCCCAGGCCTTGCGGATGGCATCCCATTCGACGCCGTCGTGTTCGGTGAAGTTGGAGTCCTCGGACGCCACGACCGCCCGCTTGAGGTTGCGGTTGATCTTGTCGTAGGGCACCCATTCGTACTTCAGCTCGAAATCGGGGTTGCCGTCGCTCAGGCGGGACCGTTCCTCGCGCATGATCGCGCTGCTGCCCGGGGGGCGGTAGTTGTACCAGACCACCTGGGCGAACAGCCAGAACTGGTAAAGCAGCACCAGGCACACCAGCGCCATCAGCGCGCCGCTGATGATCCGGAACCAGGAGCGGCCCTTGCGCGTCGCCATGCCGCTTATTGCCCGGCCTCGAGCGCCTCGCGCAGCGCTGCCAGCACCGGGGCGGCGTCGGGACGCACGCCGTGCCAGATGTAGAAACTCTCGGCCGCCTGGCCCACCAGCATGCCCAGGCCGTCGGCCGTCAGGGCGGCGCCGTCGGCTTCGGCCTGCCGCATGAAGGCGGTGGGCTGGGCGCCGTACATCATGTCGTAGGCGCCGGCGCCGGGCGCGTAGAGGCCGGGGGGCAGATCGGGGGCTGCGTTCTGCAGGCCGCTGGCGGTGGCGTTGACGACCAGATTCCAGCCGCCGGCCAGGGTGGCGTCCGCCAGGCTGCCGCCCGTGACCGAGGTTTGGGGCGAGACGCCGCTTTCGCGCCAGGAGGCGGCCAGCGCTTCGGCCTTGGAGGCGGTGCGGTTGACGATGTGGATGCGGGCGCAGCCGGCTTCGGCCAGGGGTTGCAGCACGCCGCGGGCCGCGCCGCCGGCGCCGACCAGCAGCACGGATGCCCCGCCCAGGCGCACGCCCAGGCGCAGCAGGTCGGACACCAGGCCCACGCCATCGGTATTGCAGCCGTGCCAGGCGCCGTCGCGCCAGGACAGGGTGTTGACCGCGCCGGCCAGGCGCGCGCGGCTGGACAGGCGGCCGGCGGCCAGGGCATAGGCGTCCAGCTTGAAGGGCACCGTTACGTTCAGGCCCAGCCCGCCCTCGGCCACGAAGGCGGCGACCGCATCGGCAAAACCGTCCACCGGCGCCAGCAGGCGGTCATAGCGCAGAGGCTTGCCGGTCTGTTCGGCAAACATGGCGTGGATCTGAGGCGAGCGGCTGTGCGCGATGGGGTTGCCGATGACGGCGTATCGGGCAAGAGGGGGCGCCTCGGTCATGGGGCTTGTGTTTCCAGGGTGTCGTTGACGAAATGCCAGGTGCGGGTGATGACCAGCACGTCCGTGTCGCGCGCGATATCGGGCGGGAACGGGGGGAAGGGCGCGGCCAGCTGGACAATGCGGCGGGCCGCCTGGTTCAGGACGGCGTGCGGCGAGGGTTGGTCGATTTCGACGTTGGCGATGCTGCCGTCCGCGCGCACGGACACCGTGATGCGCAGCGAGCCGTAGATACGGCCGCGCGCCTCGTCCGGGTAGTGCTGGGTACCGACCGTCTCGATGCGGGTGCGCCAGGCGTCCAGGTAGGCGGCATAGCGCGAGGCCTCGGCGGAGGGCGCCACGAACTGTTTGCGCGGTTCGGCGCTGTACTGCTGGACCCGCGCCGCCAGCGCGGCCACCTGGGCGCTCTGGATGAGGCTGGCCTGATCCTCGGCGTCTCGGCCGAGGTCGGCGCCGTCGGGCCAGGGGTTGACGGCCTGGCGCTCGGCGCCGGCTTTGTCAGCGGCGCGCAATTGGGTCATCAGGCGGGTCTGTTCGGCTTCCAGCTGCACCTGGCGGCGGCGCATGGCCTCCAGCACGATGGTCTCGGCCGATTCGCCAGTGCGGGGCAGCGGGGTGGTGGACATGCCGCGCTCGGCGTTGCCGCCGCCGCTCATCTGGTTCTGGGCCTGCGCGCGCGGGTTGTCCGGCGGCGTCTCGCTGCGGGCATTGAGCAGCACGACTTCCAGGCTGGTGACGGGCGGGCGCGAGAGCGCGGGCGCGCCAAAGCGCCACGCCAGGGCGCCGGCGTGCACCAACAGCGATATTGCGATGCCGATGCGCAGGTAGTGCTGGGCAGGTGCGCCCAGCCACCGCAGGTAACGGCTCAGCGGGGAAGGGGAATCAGCGAGGCGTTGCACCAGCGCATTGTAGAGCGAGTCCAGGTCCGCCGGGCGTCAGGGGCGGTTCACACTGACAGCCTACGCCGCGTGTGCGGGCGCCCTGGGCCCCGGGCTTGTAACAAGCCCGGGGCCGGCGCCGGGTGGCGCTTCAGGCGGCGGTGCGGGGAAAGACCCAGACCTTGCTGGCGGGCAGCGCCAGCCGGCAGGGGCCGGGTTCGCGGCCTTCGGGGCCATAGGCGCGCAGGGCCAGAGTGTGGGCCGGGTCGGCGTCGGGGGTGCGGAACAGGTACTCCCAGCGGTCGCCCAAATACATGCTGGTCAGCAACGGCATGTCCAGGTGGTTGCCGTCAGGGTCGTCCGCCAGGCGCACCTGCTCCACCCGGATGACGGCGGTGGCGTCCTGGCCCTGGGTCATGCCCGGGCTGGCCTTGCCCCACAGCGACCAGCCGCGGCCTTCGATGCGGGCCTGGCCCTCGCGCACTTCGGTCACCTTGCCGTCCAGGCGGTTGTTGCTGCCCATGAATTCGGCGGTGAACAGCGTGGAGGGCGACCCGTACATCTCTTGCGGCGTGCCCTGCTGTTCGATCTTGCCGTTGTTCAGCAGCAGGATGCGGTCCGAAATCGCCATGGCTTCGCTCTGGTCATGCGTCACCATCAGCGCCGACAGGCCCAGGCGGATGATCAGCTCGCGCAGGAAGGCGCGGGCCTCTTCGCGCAACTTGGCGTCCAGGTTGGACAGCGGCTCGTCCAGCAGGATCACGGGCGGGCTGTACACCAGCGCCCGGCCGATGGCCACGCGCTGCTGCTGGCCGCCGGACAGGGCGTGCGGATGGCGCTGGCCCAGCTTGCCCAGGCCCAGTTGGTCCAGCACCGCCTGCACCCGTTCGCGCACCTCGGCGCCAGGCACCTTGCGCAGCTTCAGCGGATAGGCCACGTTCTCGAACACGGTCTTGTGCGGCCACAGCGCGTAGGACTGGAACACCAGGCCCAGGTTGCGCTCCTCGGCGGGAATTTCTTTTTTCGCCGCGCCGTCATACACGACGCGGTCGCCGATGGTGATGCGGCCGCGCTTGGGGCCTTCCAGGCCGGCCACGGCGCGCAGCAGGGTGGTCTTGCCGCTGCCAGAGGGGCCCAGCAGCGACACCACTTCGCCCTGGCGCAGCTGCATCGACACGCCCTTGAGCACCGGGTTGTCGCCGTAATCCAGGTGCAGGTCTTCTACAGAAAGCTCAATCATGAAGTTTGACTCCGAATCGCAGGGCGATGCCCAGGCCGATCACGACCAGAACGATATTGATGAAGGAAAGCGCGGCCACGATGTCGATGGCGCCCGAGGCCCACAGCGACACCAGCATGGAGCCGATGGTTTCGGTGCCGGGCGACAGCAGGTAGACGCCGGTGGAGTACTCGCGCTCGAAGATCAGGAACATCAGCAGCCAGGAACCGATCAGGCCGTACTTGGCCAGCGGCACCGTGACGTGGCGGGTGACCTGGCCGCGGCGCGCGCCGGCGCTGCGGGCGGCCTCTTCCAGTTCGGGCCCGACCTGCAGCAGGGTCGAGGAGATCAGCCGCAGGCCATACGCCATCCACACCACCGTGTAGGCCAGCCACACGCTGAAGATGGTGCTGCGCATGGCGCGCAGCCATTCGATGAAGTTATCGCGCAGCCATTCCGCGAAGGGCAGGGCCGACAGCCAGCCGCCTTCGTCCAGGGCGTTGTCCAGCCACATCGGCACGAACAGGAACACCCACAGGAACGCCAGGCCGGCGAGCAGGCCCGGCACCGCGCGCGGCACCAGCACGCTGTAGTCCATGAAACGCGTGACGTTGTCGGGCTTGCGATGCATGGCCAGGCCCACGAACATGTAGCAGAACACGGCCAGCGCGCCGCCGAACACGCCGATGGCCACCGAGTTGACGATGGCGCGGATCAGGTTGGGCTGCGCGAACACGGTGCGGAACGCGTCCAGCGACAGCACGTCGAACAGCGACACGCCCATGCCCCAGTTGGACACGAAGGCGCGCAGCAGCACGCCCAGCAGCGGCACCACGATGGTCACCAGCAGCCAGAACGCCACCACCGCGCCTGCCACCCAGCGCCACTTGCCCAGCGGCAGGGCGCGGGCCCGCGAGGCCTTGCCCTTGACGGTGACGAAGCGGTTGGCCGTGCGCATCAGACGGCGCTGCAGCATCACCAGCGGGATCGTCATGCAGATCAGCACCACGGCCACGGCGGCCATCAGGTGATACGAGGGGATGCCCAGCTTGTTGGTGAGCTTGTACAGGTACGTGGCCAGCACCAGGTTGCCTTCGGGGTCGCCCAGCACCAGCACCAGGCCGAACACTTCCAGGCCCAGGAAGAACAGCAGCACGGTGGCGTACAGCATGGCCGGACGCACCATGGGCAGGCTGACCGACACCATCACGCGCAGCGGCGAGGCGCCGGCCACGCGGGCGGCTTCTTCAACATCGGAGCCCATGCTGCGCAGCGCCGACGAGATGTACAGGTAGGCGTGCGGCACGTGGGTCAGGCCGGCGATGACGACGATGCTGGTCAGCGAATAGACGTTCCAGGGCACGAAGCCCAGCAGGTTCTGCGCCCAGATCGAGAAAAAGCCCACGGGGCCCGCAGCCACCACATAGCCGAAGCCCAGCACCATGGGCGACACGAACACCGGCACCAGGATCAGCGGCTCGATCCAGCGCCGTCCCGGCAGGTCCGTGCGTATCATCAGGAAGGCTAGCATGCCGCCCAGCGGGATGGCGATCACGGCCAGGCCGAAGGCCAGGATGAAGCCGCTTTTCAGGGCCTTGTAGAAATCGGGATCCGCGAAGATGAAGCGGAACGCGTCCAGGCTGAAGGTCTTGGACGGGGCAAAGAAGGGCGCGGACAGAAAGCTCTGGATGATGATGAACGACAGCGGCACATAAATGGCCAGGGCCGTGATCAGCACCACCACGCCGCGGGGCAGGGACTGCCATTTCGAGCGCAATGACTGCATGGGAAATCCTGTGTTCTTGAAGGGCGCGAGGGTCGCGCGGCCGGGTCGGAGGCGACCGCCCCGGCGGCGGTCAGGCGGACGGCGGCGCGCCGCCGTCCCCTACGCGCAAGGCGGTCCGGAACCGTTGCATCGTTCCGGGCTGCGCGGCCTTACTTGCCTGCCGCGGCGCGCCAGTCCTTGATGAACTGCAGGCGCTTGTTCTGCTCCAGGTAGTCCAGCAGGGTTTCGTTGACCGGAATCGGCTTGAGCGAGGCGCCCAGCTTCTTGGTCATGCCGTCCACGTCGTTGTCGCCTTCGATGTCGTCGCGCACCGAGGCCAGATCGGCCTGGTTCGCCAGGATGGTCTGGCCCTTCTGCGACAGCAGGTAGTCCATCCACAGCTTGGCGGCGTTGCGGTTCTTGGCCTTCTTGCTGATGAACGCGACGCGCGACAGGACCAGCGCGTAATCGGTGGGATAGGCCACGCCCAGCGACGGGTCGTTCTTGGCGCGGGTTTCGGCGTAGGAGCCCAGGATGTTGTAGCCGATCAGGTTTTCGCCGGAGGACACGCGTTCCATCATGGTGCCGGTGGACGACTGCACGATCAGGCCGCCCGCGGCGATGCCCTTGAGCGTTTCGAAATACTTGGGGTCGTTGACCTTGTCCTGCACCGCCAGCATGAAGCCCACGGCGGACTTCTCGATGTCGTAGGTGGTGACCTTGTTCTTGAACTTGTCCGGCTGGCTGGCGATCAGCTTGGCCAGCGCGCCGTGCGTGGTCGGCACTTCGGCGGCGGGGATCAGGCGCTTGTTGTAGATGAACACGGCCGGCTCGTAGGTGGTGCCGTAGGCCGAATCCTTCCACACTGCCCAGGCCGGCAGCTTGCCGACTTCCGGCGACTTGTACTGCAGGGCGTAGTCGCTGGCCAGCTTCAGCGCAGAGTCCATCGACGAGCTCCAGACGATGTCGCCGCTGGTGCCGCCCGCCGCCTGCTCGCTGATGTAGCGGTTGTAGAGCTCGGTGCTGTTCATGTCGTTGTATTCGACCTTGATGCCCGGATACAACGCTTCGAAGCCCTTGATGACGGGGCCGGCGGCCTTGGTGTCGGTGGTCGAATAGATGACGACCTTGCCTTCCTTCTTGGCGCCGTCCAGGATCTTCTGGTAGTCGGCCGGATAGCCGGCCGGCACTTGCTGTGCAAAGGCGCTGCCGGCGGCAAGGGCGAATGCAGCGGCGCAGGCGGCCGCCAGTTGGGACTTGGCAAGCATGGGTGTGTCTCCGATGAGTTATTGGTACGAGCGGGATCCGTGTCCAGCTTGCGGGCATCTTAGGAGCCGGCGTCTGTCGCCGTCCTGTCATGGCGACAGGTCGCGCCTAGGGGAAATCCCTTGCTGGCAAGGACGCCGCGCGTCCGCGACCGTCACGGCCGCGCCGGCGTATCCGTCACCAGCCGGATCCAGTTCTGCACGAAGCGCGAATGGCGGCGCTGGTCCAGTCCGACCAGCAGGGCGGGGCTCAGCACCACCGGCTGCACGATGCCTTGCGAACGCGCCAGCACCGCTTCGGAGGTCCAGCGGCCGGGCGTGTCCTCCATGATGGAGCCCAGCGCCGCATGGCTGGACGCCACCTGCTGGCCGGCCGGCGAAAGCAGCCAGTCCACCAGCGCGCGGCCCAGTTCCGGGCTGGGGGCGGTCCGCGCTATAAGCACCGAACGCGCCAGCACCAGCACGTAATCCTGCGGGAAGACCACGCCGATGGGCGCGCCCGCCGCCTGCCGCGACAGCGCGTAGGAGCCGAGGATGTTGTAGCCGATGTCGATCTGGTCGCGCTCGATCGCGTCCAGGATCTCGGCGCTGGTGGCCGACAGGCGCACGCCGGCCTGGCCCATGGCATTGGCCAGGCCCCAGAAGTTCGACGACACCAGCTCATCCTGTTCCGCCAGCAGATAGCCCACGCTGCTGGCCGCGATGTCATAGGTGCCGATGCGGCCGCGCAGCTTTGCGCTATCGCGTTCCAGCAGGCGCAGCAGATCCTGGCGCGAGCGCGGCACGGTGGCTTCGGTATAGCGCTTGGGGTTGTAGACGATGACGGCCGGTTCGAAGGTGAAGCCGTAGACCTCGTGGCGCCAGATGGCCCAGGACGGCAGCTTGGCCGCATAGGGCGACGAGTAGCTGAGCGCATAGCCGTCGTTGGCCAGCCGTATCTGCAGGTCCGAGGCCGAGCTCATCAGCACGTCGACGTCCTTCAATTGCCCGGCGATGGCCGCTTCGTAGAGTTCGCGGCTGCCCATCTCGCGATACACCACGGTCACATCCGGCCGCTGCGACTGGAAGCCCTGGATCAGTGGCGCGACCACCGGCGTGTCCGTGGGCCCGGCGATGGTCAGCACGCGGGACGTGGGTTGCGGCGCGGGGTAGCGGGTGACGATTTGCGGGAGGTCGGCAGCGCGCACCTCGGCGGGCGACGAGGCCAGCAGCAGGCCTGCCAGGCACAGCGCTCCCAGGCAGGCGGCGGCCGCGCGTCCCGGCGCGGAGCGCGCCAGCGGCAGGATCACGCGCGCCGTCAGCCCCCCGCCCGGGCGGTCCTGCAGCCACAGCGAGCCGCCGTGGGCGGCGGCCACCGAGCGCACGATGGACAGTCCCAGCCCGGAACCAGGCAGCGCTTCGCCGGCGCGGCCGCGGGTGAAGCGCTGCTGCACGGCTTCTTTCTCGTCGTCGGCCACGCCCGGACCGCGGTCGGACACGGTCAGCGCCACGCGGAAGCCGGCCACGGGCGTGGCCTGGATATCCACGGGGCCGTCCGGCGCGTAGCGCAGGGCGTTGTCCACCAGATTGCGCAGCATCTCGCGCAAGGCGACGCGGTCGCCGGCGATGCGGGCGCGGCGGACCTCGGGCGCGATCTCGATGCGCAGGCGCTGCGCTTCCAGCGGGCCGATGCGGCGCCGCGTTTCGTTGACGGTTTCGGCCACGCCCACCAGGGTGCGCGAGCCTTTGCCCAGGCGATGGGTGATGGTGGCGTCCATCAGCAACTGGTTGATCAACTGGCTGGCATGGGTGGCGTTCAGGTGGATGCGTTCGAGGCGCGCATGCAGCCGCTGCGGATCGGTTTCGTCCAGCGCCACTTCCGCCTGCGCGCGCAGCGAGGCCAGCGGCGTGCGGACCTGGTGCGCGGCGTCCGCCACCAGGGTGTTGAGCGTGCCCATGACGCCGGACAGGCGCTGCATGAAGGCGTTCAACGCCTCGACCAGCCGTCGCACCTCGCGCGGGACGGGCGTCACCAGCGGCGCCAGATCGTCCGGCGCGCGGCTGCGCAATTCCCGTTCCACCACGCCCAGCGGGGCGAAGGCGCGCTGCACGCCGAACCACAGCAGGCCCAGCGCCACCAGCGACACCACCACCAGTGGCAACGCGGTGCGTCCCAGGATCTCGTCGGCCAGCGCCTCGCGCGACCCCAGCGTCTCGGCCACGCGCACCGTGACCCAGCCCGCATGCTGACTGGCCGACACCAGCCGGCCCACGGTGGCGACGCGCACCGGTTCGTCGTGATAGCGCAGGTAGGCGAACACCGGCGTGGCGGATTGGGCCAGCGGCATGCCGGGCGCCAGGTCGTCGTAGCCGGTGATGAGGCGGCCGTTGGAGGTACGGGCCTCGTAGAACACGCGTTCGCCGCCGGACAGCATGGCCAGCGAGGACACCGGCGGTTCGACGGTGACGTTGTTGTCTTCGATCTGCACCGAGCCGGCAATGGTCAGCGCCGAGGCCGCCAGCAGCCGGTCGAAAGCCTGCTCCGCCGCGCGCTGCGCGTAGCCGCGCAGGAAAAACACCAGTCCGATCAGCGCGCAGGCCAGCAGCAGCACGCCCAGCGCGAAGACGCGGCGGCGGATGGAGAAATTCTCAGGGCTGTTCATGGCTGCGGGCCTGATAGCCGACGCCGCGCACAGTGACGATATCGATCGAAGCGCCTGCCAGCTTCTTGCGCAGCCGCGAGATCAGCAGTTCGAGCGCATTGAGCGTGCCGTCGTCCAGGTCGAAGAGCTGGTTCATCAGCCGTTCCTTGGCGACGGTCTGGCCCAGCTTGCCGAGCAGGATCTCCAGCAGGCGGAATTCGCGTCGGCCCAGCTCCAGCGGCGCGCCGGCCACGCTGACGTTGCGGTTGGCGAGGTCCAGGCTGAGGTTGCCATAGATGGTGAGGCTGCTGGTCTGGCCGGCGGGGCGGCGCATCAGTGCGCGCAGCCGGGCTTCGAGTTCCCGCAGGTCGAAGGGCTTGACCAGATAGTCGTCGGCGCCCAGGTCCAGCATGTCGATCTTGTCTTCGATTTCGGAACGCGCGGTCATGACCAGCACGGGCGCTTCCAGCCCGGCGGCGCGCAGTTCGCGGATGACGGTAAATCCGTCCTTGCCGGGCAGGTTGATGTCCAGGACGAGCGCGTCCCAGGTTTCGTCCAGCCCCCAACGCAACGCCGCCACGCCGTCGCGCACCCATTGCACGCTGTGGCCGGCGGAACGCAGCTTGCTTTCCACGGCATCGCCGAGATCGAGATTGTCCTCGACCAGCAAAATGCGCATGTGTTGTCTCCGTGTCTTT
Organism: Achromobacter sp. SD115; assembly: GCF_017355315.1. Lineage (NCBI taxonomy): Bacteria > Pseudomonadati > Pseudomonadota > Betaproteobacteria > Burkholderiales > Alcaligenaceae > Achromobacter > Achromobacter sp. SD115. The sequence goes on from NZ_JADIJM010000011.1 coordinate 198,722, forward strand.
TGTGGCTTTCGGGGGAGTGTAAAGGGCTGGGATGGTTCTGTGGGTTTGGGGTTTGGTGCTGGCGGTGGTGGTTGGTTCTTAAGGCGCCTGTCGCGTCGGCGGCCTGCGGGGCGCGGGGCAACGATTGCGGTCCGGAGCGTTCGCTCCGGACTTCCCCTTCGTCATCTTCGTCCAGGCCTTCGGCCTTCCCTTCAGATTCCCTCGGGCTTATCGACGCCCCGCGCCCCGCAGGCCGCCGACGCGACAGGCTCTGCTGGTTGAATCTTCACGGGCGCTGGGGCGGGTGGTGTGCTTGGCGTTCTTGCCACGGATAGTGGGTGTTGGCGTGTCTTGCGGGGCCCGCCCCAGGCCGGCCGCGCGGGCGGCCTTTTGGGGCTTACGTCGTGTCTTGCGTCGTGCGATGACGCTGCGCGCTGGTGACGGGGAGGTTCTCGTGGTTAAGCGTATGGCAAGCGAGAACTGGGTCGGAATTTGGTTGGGCGGTGCTGCGTCGGGGCGATGGCCAAGCGCACAGGTCGGCCGATAATCGTCATTTCAACGCAGATGCCGGATGGGTGGCGCGCGCCCGAGTCTGCATGCGCAAGCGGCTATTCGCCGCGCGCCACCCATCACCGCCCACCCCCCAAGAGCTGGGGGCCATCAGCAAACCATTCGCCGCATTCGCGCAAGCGAACACAATCGAAATTCAAGAAATCACGTATGTAATTCTCGGCCGCCCGCGCGGCCGAGAATGACGGGCAACACAAGACTATTCGCTAAACACAGGTCTAGCGGCGCATCAGGCCAAGAAGCACGTAGCCCATCGGCACGGGCGCCTGAGTGGCGAGCAACCTCGATGCGCCGGAGGGAATCGGAAGGGAAGGCCGTAGGCCTGGACGACGATGACGAAGGGGCAATCCGGAGCGAAGGCTCCGGACCGCAATCGTGGGCGCTCGCCACTCAGGCGCCCGTGCCGATGGGCGGCCTACGAAGCCCCGTAACGGTAGCCCGAACTATGCCAACGAAGCCTCGGACGAACTCAACACCAGGCAGCCACATAACCAGGAAGCTAAAAATCCCGCCTACTTCCCAGCACTATCCGACCAGCCCTTGGACAACTCCACAGCCTGCCGCCACCGCTTCATCCGCGCAGCCCGCACAGACTCCGGCCAAGTCGGCTCGAACGTCCGTTCCGCCTGCCACTTCGAGGCAAACTCATCCAGTCCAGACCAGAAACCCACCGCCAGCCCCGCCAGCCCCGCGGCCCCCAGCGCCGTCGACTCCGACACGCGCGGACGCACCACTGGGACGCCCAGCAGGTCCGCTTGCATCTGCATCAGCAGGTCGTTGCGCGCCGCGCCGCCGTCCACGCGCAGTTCGGTCAGCGCGATGCCGCTGTCGCCGTTCATGCAGGTCAGCAGTTCCGCGCTTTGCAGCGCGATGGATTCCAGCGTGGCGCGGGCGATGTGGGCGCGGGTGGTGCCGCGGGTCAGGCCCACCAGCGTGCCGCGGGCATACGGATCCCAGTGCGGCGCGCCCAGGCCGGCGAAGGCCGGCACCATGAAGACGTCGTCGGTGTCGGCCACGCTGGCGGCCAGGGATTCGATTTCTTCAGAGCGCTGGATGATGCCCAGTCCGTCGCGCAGCCATTGCACTGCGGCGCCGGCCACGAACACGCCGCCTTCCAGCATGTAGGTCGGGCGCCAGCCGCCATCGCCGGCCCGGGGCAGGCCCCAGCCTACCGTGGACAGCAGGTGGTTGCGGGATTGCACCGGCTGTTCGCCCACGTTCATCAGCATGAAGCAGCCGGTGCCGTAGGTGTTCTTGGCCATGCCCGGCGTGAAGCAGGCTTGGCCGAAGGTGGCGGCCTGCTGGTCGCCGGCGTTGCCGGCGATGGGGATCGAGCCGCCCAGCCATTCGGGCAGGGCCTCTCCCACCACCGCGCTGCTGGGCGCGATTGCCGGCAGCACGCTGCGCGGGATCTTGAGCAGCGCCAGGATCTCGTCGTTCCAGTCCTGCGTGTGCAGATCGAACAACATGGTGCGCGATGCATTGCTCGGATCGGTGCTGTGCACCGCGCCGCCGGTCAGTTGCCAGATCAGCCAGGTGTCCACGGTGCCGAAGGCCAGCTCGCCGCGTTCCGCCATCTGGCGCGCGCCGGGCACGTGGTTCAGCAGCCAGGCGAGCTTGGTGCCGGAGAAATAGGCGTCCAGCACCAGGCCGGTACGCGATTGCAGGAAATCGGCGTGGCCGTCCTGGCGCAGTTGGTCGCACATCGGCGCCGTGCGGCGGTCCTGCCAGACGATGGCGCGGGCCAGCGGGCGGCCCGTGGCGCGTTCCCAGATCAGGGTGGTTTCGCGCTGATTGGTGATGCCGATGGCGGCGATGTCGGCGGCGGTCGCGCCGGCGTTGCGCAGAGCCTCGCGAGCCACGTCCAGCTGGCTGTGCCAGATCTCGCTGGCGTCGTGTTCGACCCAGCCCGGCCGCGGATAGTGCTGGCGGAATTCGCGCTGGCCTACGCCGCGCACCACGCCTTCGCGGTCGAACACGATTGCGCGGGAGCTGGTCGTGCCCTGGTCCAGGGCTAGGACAAATTCATTCGTCGTCACTTTGTTTGGCGCCGTTCAGGTGTGCCCCGGCCAGAGGCTCGAGACGTCTAAAGGAGAAGGTCGAGGCCATGCACAGCACGCCGACGACGATGAAGCCCGCGACCACGTCGCGGATCGCCAGCGTTTCCGCGCCGCGCAAGGACATGCTGATGTTCAGCGTCACCGCGGCCACGCCCACGCCCAGACTGATTCCGAGCTGTTGCGCCATGGCCGCGAAACTGCTGGCGCGGCTCATCTTGGACGGGGGGATGTCGGCATAGGTTAGCGTATTTACCCCGGTGAATTGCAGCGAACGGAAAAAGCCGCCGACCAGCAGGATGGCGATCATCAGCCACACCGGCGTGGTGGGCGTGAAGGCGCCGCAGACCACGATGAACGCGCCTGCCAGCACGGCGTTCACGGTCAGCACCCGGCGAAAGCCGAAGTACCGAACGATGGGGGTGGCCACGAACTTCATCAGCAGCGCGCCCGCAGCGCTGGCGAAGGTGATCAGGCCGGCCGCGAACGGGGTGAGCCCGAAGCCGACCTGCAGCAGCATGGCCAGCAGGAAAGGCGTGGCGCCCACGGCGAAGCGGCACAGGTTGCCGCCCAGCGTGGAGATGGCGAAGGTGGGGATTCGCATCAAGGACAGGTCGATGATGGGGTGCTCCGTACGCTTGGCATGCCAGCCGTAGAGCAGGCCGCAGACCGTACCCACGGCGATCAGCCCCAGCAGCAGGGACAGCGGCATGACGTCGCGGCCGATGGCCTCGAAGCCGCTGACCAGGGTGGCCAGGCAGATCGCGCTGAGCAGGAAGCCCGGCCAATCCAGGCGCGGGGCGGATTCCTCGCGGATCTCCGCGACATAGCGCAGCACCAGGAAAATGCCCAGGATCCCGATGGGGATATTGATCAGGAAGATCCAGTGCCAGGACATATAGGTGACCATGAAGCCGCCCAGCGGCGGTCCGATCACCGGGCCCAGCAGGGCCGGAATGGAGAGGAAGGACATGGCCTTCAGCAGGTCCTGCTTGGGCACGGTGCGCAGCAGGATGATCCGTCCCACCGGCACCATCATCGCGCCCGCCATCCCCTGGACGATGCGGGCCAGGACCAGCTGCGGCAGGTCCTGGGACAGCGCACAAGCCACGGAGCTGAGCGTGAACAGACCGATCGCCGCCACGAACACCCGCCGCGCCCCGTAGCGGTCGGCCGCCCAGCCGCTGACGGGCACGAAAACCGCCACCGAAAGCAGATAGGACGTAATGGCCACGTTCAGCCGCACGGGGGTGGATCCCAGGGCGCGGGCCATGGCCGGCAGGGCGGTGGCCACCACGGTGGCGTCCAGCATCTGCATGAATAGTGCACAGCCCACGATGAAGGGAATCATGCGCGCCGCGCGCACTGCTTGCTCACTGGAAAGAGGAGCGGGACGGGCTGCTGCTGCGGATTCTGCGGACATGGCGGGAGGGGGCGATGGGTGCCGCGAGATTGTAACGCCGGGGGGGCGGCCGCCGTGAAGTAAACTCCCTACATCCGAAACCCATTGAAATTGGTGCCATGGCGACCAACTACGAATCCGAGATCACCCTTTTCCTGAAAGACTTCAAGCAATCGCATCCTGGCACCGAAGAGCGCCAGCGCGAGGGCCGCGCCCGTCTTTGGGACAAACCGCAGGATTCGGAACTGCTGGAAGGCTTCCGCGCGGCCCGCGTGCCGCAAAAGCCGTACGTCTACCAGGCCGACTGAGCCCATTGCGGCAATCATGGCCCAACACGCTTCCGTCCCGGGCGACGCCCTGGCCGCGCTAGTGGAACCGCCCGTCGACAGCACCCCTGACACGATCGACAGCGTGGCGTTCGCGCGCCTGTATGGCGAGCCGCTGTTCCAGATGCCGACGGACCTGTACATCCCGCCGGATGCGCTGGAAGTATTCCTGGAAGCGTTTGAAGGGCCGCTGGACCTGCTGCTCTACCTGATCCGCAAGCAGAACTTCAATGTGCTGGACATCCCCATGGCGGATGTCACGCGGCAGTACCTGTCGTATGTGGACCAGATCCGCATCCACAACCTGGAGTTGGCCGCCGAGTACCTGCTGATGGCGGCGATGCTCATCGAGATCAAGTCGCGCATGCTGCTGCCGGTCAAGAAGAGCGACACCGGCGAAGAGGCGGAAGATCCGCGCGCCGAACTGGTGCGCCGCCTGCTCGAATACGAGCAGATGAAGTTGGCGGCCAAGAAGCTGGACGCGATGCCGCAGCTGGGCCGCGACTTCGTCAGCAGCCAGGCGGTGGCCGACCTGAGCGTGGAACGCATGTTGCCCGAGGTCAGCGTGGACGATCTGCGCGCGGCCTGGGCCGACATCATGAAGCGGGCCAAGCTGAACCAGCATCACCACATCACGCGCGAACAGCTGTCCGTGCGCGATCACATGACGCACATCCTGCGGCGCCTGAACGACGTGCGTTTCATGGAATTCGGCGATCTGTTCATGGAGCGCGTGCGCGAAGGCGCGCCGGCGGCCGTGGTGGTCGTGCATTTCATCGCCATGCTGGAACTGGCCCGCGAATCCCTGCTGGAAATTACGCAGGCCGAGCCCTATGCTCCCATCTACGTGCGCCTGGCCTACACCAGCGTGGCGGCGGTCGCGGCCTGATCCTGACCGGGCTGCCCCCAACCCCGGAGAGACCCCTTGAAAGTCGTACACACCATCCAGGAACTGCGTGATCACCTGCGCGGCCAGAACCGCGTGTCGTTCGTGCCCACCATGGGCAACCTGCACGAAGGCCACCTGTCCCTGATGAAGCTGGCGCGCCAGCATGGCGACCCGGTGGTGGCCAGCATCTTCGTGAACCGCCTGCAATTCGGCCCCAACGAGGATTTCGACCAGTATCCCCGCACGCTCGCCGCCGACATCGAGAAGCTCGAGCGCGAGCGCGACGTCTATGTGTTGTTCGCGCCGAACGAGCGCGAGATGTATCCCGAGCCGCAGAACTTCCGCGTGCAGCCGCCCGACGACCTGGGCGACATCCTGGAAGGCGAGTTCCGCCCCGGCTTCTTCGAAGGCGTCAGCACCGTGGTGCTGAAGCTGTTTTCCTGCGTGCAGCCGCGCGTGGCCGTGTTCGGCAAGAAGGACTATCAGCAGCTGATGGTGGTGCGCAACATGTGCCGCCAGTTCCAGCTGCCGGTGGATGTGCTGGCGCACGAGACCGTGCGTGCCGAGGACGGCCTGGCGCTGTCCTCGCGCAACCGCTATCTGAGCGAAGCCGACCGCGCCGAGGCGCCCGCGCTGTACGCCGCGCTGCAGCATGCTGGCCAGCGCCTGGCCCAGGGCGAACGCGATGCCGCCGCCCTGGAGCGCGAAGCCACCGAGACCCTGACGCGGCGCGGCTGGCAGGTGGACTACGTGGCCTTGCGCCGCCAGCGCGACCTGAAGCGCCCCGAAGCCGCCGACCTGCAGGCCGGCGAACCGCTGGTGGCCTTGGCGGCCGCCAAGCTGGGCGCGACCCGCCTGATCGACAATCTGGAACTGGCCTATACGGCTTGATGCGGCAAGGTTTGGGGGGTGGCGTCCGTGTCCACCCCTGAAAGAACTACCAGCTTACGTCGTGGCGGGTGGCGGATCAGACTCGACGCAATCCTATATTGCAAGCGAGCCGCCCCATGCAAGCTCCCCGTCCCGACTTGGAAGCCGTCCTTTCCTCGCTCACGCCCCGAGAACGGCAGATCGTCACCTACGTGGCAGCCGGCCGCCCCAACAAGGTCATCGCCATAGACCTGGGCATTTCGTTGCGCACCGTCGAAGCCCACCGCTCCCGCATTTTCACCAAGCTGCAAGTCCGCAACGCCATGCAATTGGCCTGCCGGCTGTGCGAACACGGCCGCTCCGGCGCGTCGCCCGTGCCGGGCGCGGACCGCGAACATGCGCTGATTCCCATGCCTTTGGCGGGCGGCGCCAGTCCAAGCTATGTGCTGCATGAGGCGCCGGGGCCGGAATACGGCCGATGTCTGGCAAGCTCCGCGTCATCCTCATCCTCATCCTTTAGCGATCCCGGCGCCGATCCAAGCCGCGATACGGACTAGCCCGAAAGCATCGGGCCCGACGAACACAAGATTCGTCGGGCCCGGGGTTCGGGAGGTTTGCGCGGCGGCGCGTTCAACGGCCGCCGGCGGGTTTCAAGGGCACTTGGGCGCTGCGGCCTTGGCCAATTCGTCGATCGGATCCAGATCCGGCTGACGGGTCAGGTTGTAGTTCAGGTTGGGCGTCTGGCCGTCGATGGAACGCACGCGCAGCACGTTGTTGGCTGCAACCACGAATTCGGCTCGGCCATTGCCCTGGCCGTCCATCAGGATGACGCGCGGCGGGCGCTCTTCGGTGGCGTCCCAGCAGCCTTGCTCGGTGACCGGCGGGCCTTTCTTGGGGTCATTTTCCAGATAGGCCACGCGACCGCGCCAGCGGCCGTTGGGCGCCAGCGTCAGCGTCACGCGCTGCGCCGTGCACTGCATGGCGGGCGAGAAGCACGGCAAGGTGCCCATATAGGTTTGCGGTTGCGGCACCAGGCTTTGCACGGCCGTATTGGGCGCGGCAGGGCTGGCTGCGGCGGGTGCGCTCGCGGCCGATGCCGTGGTGGTGTGCTCAGTGTCGGCCGGAACGGCCTGGCCGTCCTCGGTGGTCTGGCCGCCGGCGGCTGCCTGGGCGGCCTGATTCTGGTTCTTGCGGGGGGCGTCCGGCTTGAGCGCGATCTGCACCTGCGACGGCGCGCGGATGACGCTGCGGTAACCCGCGCCCGACCCTTGGTACTGCGCGTCGGTCACGGTGCTTTCTGCCGGGGGATCGTAATAGCCTTCGGTCTTCTGTTGGGCACAGCCTGCCGCGCCCAATGCGGTGCCTGCGAGCAGCAGCCCCATGACGCTGAGTTTGCGGGAGCGGGTACCGATTTCTACGCGCGCGGTCATGGCAGCTTATCCGTATGTTGAGTCTGTCTCCGATTTTACGCACTTATGCGAAGATTCGATACGTTCCCCTTAGCCGCTCTTGGGCATCGTCAACACTTTATGCACTATTTACGACATGGCCGCTGCCGGCCTGCCCCGCGCACTGCCGCCCGCTTCTGGTGCGGCGCCGCTGCGACTGTGCGTCGCGCGGGCGGATGACGGCGATGCGGCATGTCTTCGATCTGCCTCTGGGTGTCTTCATCGGTCTGGCGGCATTGGCCGGTTTGTTCGTCGGCAATTGGCTGACGGTGCTGACACACCGGCTGCCGCGCATGATGGAACAGGAGTGGCAGGCGCACTGCCAGGAAGCCGCAGGCAAGCCGCCTGCCGCGGGCCGCTATGGCCTGTGGTCGCCGGCCTCGCACTGCCGCGCCTGCGAGACTCCGGTGGCCGGCTGGCGGCGGCTGCCGCTGCTGGGCTGGGTATTGCTGCGGGGCCGCTGCGACGCCTGCGGCGCGGCCATAGGCTGGCGCTACCCCGCCATCGAATTGCTGACCTGTGCGCTGTTCGCCGCTTGCGCCTGGCGTTTCGGCGCCACGCCGCTCGCCTTGTCCGCCATGGGCCTGTCTGCCACGCTGGTGGCGCTGGCCTGGAGCGATTTCGCGTAAGGCTTCGTGGC